>JBEDUM010000133.1:0-25405 GCA_040414585.1 Sphingomicrobium sp.
CCGATCGCGATACCCGCGCCGAGCGGGTAGTCGCCCCAGCCGTTCCATCCGCCACCCCAGTCGTTGTTGATGTTGACGTTGGTATTGCGGTTGAAATTGTTGCCGCTGTTGATGTTGTTGCCACCGCCTGGTCTTTGTACGCCGCCTCCGCCCTGACCTGGACGGCCTACTCCGCCAGCGCCTCCGACGCCTCCGACGCCTCCGACACCTCCGGGGCGTCCAGCACCGCCAACGCCGCCAACGCCGCCGGGACGACCAGCGCCGCCGACTCCTCCGACTCCACCGACACCGCCAACGCCACCTGGGCGACCAGCGCCGCCGACACCGCCAACGCCGCCGACACCACCTCGACCGCCGGCTGGGCGCGAGCCCATGCTAGGCCCCGAAGGCCTGCTATAACCGCCGCCGCCCGGCCGGCTGTAGCCGCCTCCTCTGCTGAATCCGGAGCCGCCACCGTAACTACCACGACCGAAGCTGCCGCCGCCACCGCCGCGACCCATGCTCGTGGCGCCGCCGCGGCTAAATCCGCCGCCGCCTCCGCCGCCTCGGCTGAATCCGCCGCCTCCGCCGCCGCCACGGCTGAATCCGCCGCCGCCGCCACCACGTCCGCCGCCGCCACCGCCGCGGCCTCCGCGTGCGTCAGCCTCCTGAATTGTGAATGCTGCCAGGCTCACGAAAGCAGTGAGCATTGCCATGCGATAAAGACGTCCGCGCATGTTACTTCTCCGGTCCCTTGTAGGTGGCCAGCTCGATGCGCTTTGCATTCGCGTCAGGCACGAAGGCGAAGTCTGCATCGGTGTACGTTGGGTTCACCTCCCATGAGAGGCGACTGGTGAAAGTTGGCCGAGCGGGATCCGTCGTGTCGACGATGACCAGCTTGCGAGGCAGCGGCTGATCTCCCTGCTGGATCCAGACTTCCCAGTCGGTGTTCGCCTCGCGAAAAGCGTAATGCTCGGTCTCGGTCCCATCGATGGTGGCCGGTCCGATATGGTAGGCTGACTTCAGCGCCTTGATGCGGTCAGCATTGGTACCGTCGCCCCAGCGGAACAGGTCCTCGAGCGGCAAGGAAATGCCGTACTTGTCATAGATCTTGTCGAGTACTTCCTTATTGGTCGGCGGAGCAGCGACCGACGCATAAAAGCCGAGATTGGGCGAATAGACGGTGAAGGTCTTGCCGTCGTAGATGAACCGCCGGCTCTTCATGTCGCTGACGTAGTCGATCACGAAGCCGGGACGCCGGATCTTGTAGGTGGTGGTTCCATCGAGCTGGATCCGCTGCCCATCGCCGGTGACCACGTCGAGGCTACCCTCCGACACAATGCCCAGCGTGCGCGCCTGCATGAGATAGCTGCTCATGTCCTTGAGCGCCTGGACCGCGCCGTCGTCGATCCGGCCAGGGTTGGTGATCCCGACGCTCATTCCGGATTTGGGCATTCCACCGGTCCGCGGAGCGGGCGCAGCGTTTGCCGCCTGCGCACCGGCCAGAACCAGGGTTAGTCCAATTGCCAAAGCCTTGGGCTGGAGACGCGTCATGCTACTTCCTCCATGACTCGAATGGGGGGATTCCTTGACCCGGCGTAGCAGCGGTGAGACGCCGGATTCATCGGGCTAACCCCTGACCCGGCACCGGTAACGTCCCTGATGTCGCGAAGATCGCCAGTTCCTGGCGGCGTTCCCGCACTGATGCGAGCAGGGCTGAAGAATCTCGCGGCTCTTTCTTTGACAGCACGAAGGAGCGCGGTCAGACTTCTGCCCTGATGTGGGTTTACCCCGATAGGAATTGAGCTTTTTGCTGCCTTACGAACGAACATTGGCGCGTTGCCTTCGATCAGTTCGCGTATCGGTCGATGGCAAGGCGCAGAACAGGGAAACGATCGAGCGATTATGACGAGCCCGATACGTCGGATCATTATCGTGGACGATCACGACGCTGTCCGTCGGGGCGTTCGTCAGTTGCTGGAAGCGACGCCTTACTATCAGGTGGTCGGTGAAGCCGCGGACGGCCGAACTGCCCTGGAACTCGCCAGGGAAGCTCGTCCGGACATCGCTATACTCGACTACTCAATTCCGGACCTCAACGGTTACGACCTGTCGCACGCTCTCAAGCGCGAATTCCCGCGTATCGAAATCCTGATCTACACGATGCACGATCGCGAAGAGGTCGTCTTGGAATTGCTTCGCGCCGGTGTTCGAGGTTTCGTGCTCAAGTCCGACACGGAAAAGCATCTGATCGCGGCGCTGGATGCGCTCTCCATTCATCGGTCCTACTTCTCCAGCGCAATTTCAGATGCACTTCTCGTTCAGTTCCTCGAAACCAAACCAACTTCGCTGTCGAGCATCCTGACGCATCGCGAACGCGAGGTCGTCCAGCAGGTGGCCGAAGGCCGCATCAACAAGGAAATTGCGCATCGGCTGAACATCAGTCTCAAGACCGTCGAGACTCACCGGGCGAGTGCGATGCGGAAGCTCAAGCTGCGGACGACCGCGGATCTTGTGCGCTACGCGGTCAGGAACCAGCTCATTCAGCCGTAGAGACTGGCAAGGCTGCTGAGATCTTCGCTCCCTGTCTCAGATTCCTGATGCGGAAGCGGCCGCCATGGGTTTCGATGCGGTGGCGCATACCTTGCAATCCAATCCCACGTGCGCCCGGAAGCTTGACATCGGGAGGAAATCCAACGCCGTCGTCAGAAATCGTCAGGTGAAGCGTCTCAGCGCGTCGCTCGAGCGCAACTTTGACTGACGTTGCGCGCGAATGACGGTGAACATTCACCAGGGCTTCCTGAGTGACACGCAGAATTGCCATCGAGACGGACTCATCGACCGCCGCCCGTTCTCCCACATATTTGAAAATGGTGTGAATGCCCGTGCGTTTTCCAAAGCCGAGCACCAGCGAGTGCAGTGCCGAATAGATCGAGCGTCCACCGAGCTCGACCGGATAATGCAGGAATGCAAGCGATCTGATTTCGCGATCGATCTGCCGGGCCGTTTCCTGGATTTCTTCAAGGATGCCGTCGTGCCCACAGTTCTTCTCGACGAGCTTGAGGTGCGTGATGCTCAGTTCGAGAGCGACCAGCAGCTGGCCGGCTGAATCGTGCAATTCCTGCGCAAGATGCTGCCGTTCATGTTCGCGGATTCTCAGCAGCTCGTCGAGGACGTTGGGCTGCGAATGCCTCTTCGATTCGAGAGGGATGGGCCACCGAAACAGGGTTTCTGCTCGAGCCGATGACTGGGTACTAGCCTTGCCATCCTGGTTTGGGATGAAACCCTGACTCTCCACGTGCTGGTGGCGCATTGGACGGCCCCCCTGCGATGCCACCAAAAACCACTGAGTGGCGGGATGACTCGGCTAAAGATTCTTTACGCTGAACATTATCCTAAGTCACGTGAAAACCCCTTAGGAACTGAGCGTTACGAACTCGTGACCAAGTAATTCCTTTAAATCGAAACCGGCGCAAAGCCGTGGATTTATGTCAGTTGCGGGTGCAAGTCTTGCACCATCCTCAGCCCGATTGGAGTGCTACAGCTCGCATTCTCGATTTCTGGCACGAGAAGCCTCGCGTTGCAGCAATGCAACACTTTTTGATGAACTTTCGAATTGCGCACGATTCATACCAACTAACCCCGATTTCGGTCGTTTGATGGCTGGCCAATGGTGCGTGCGCTAGAAGCCCTCGGGTCATGCTGAGCGGGGCGTCCCGAGCCTGTCACGGTGTTAAACAGGAGATAAAAATGCGCAAATACCTCCTCGCAACCACTGCAGTGCTGATGTTCGCGACACCCGCGGCCGCCAAGGATGGCAGCGGCTACGTCGGACTTGACCTCGGCGCGACGTTCCCGAGTAATCCCAGCGGCAAGGCCAACGTCGATTTTACGACGGTGAGCGACACGTTTCCTGTCGCCGGTGGCGTCCTTCCGCCAGACACTCCGGCCGGACCGGCGGACTTCGTGTTCAATAATCCACTTAGTTTCAATAAAAAGATTGGCTGGGATGCCGATATCATCGGCGGCTATGACTTCGGCATGTTCCGGCTCGAAGGTGAGCTCGGATACAAGCACTCCAAGATTAACTCGACTGAGTCCGCCGCTTTCCTGACCGCGGTGAATGCGGGCCTGAATCGTCCGTCCGTAGCACCAGATCCAGGGGCGCCTGGCCTCCCAGCATTAGTTACGAACGATTTCCGCCTAGACAACAGCATGCATGTCTGGTCGGCCATGGTGAATGGCCTCCTTGATCTCGGTGGCCAGACCGGGATTGGCGGATATCTTGGTGTCGGCGCCGGCTATGCTGGTGTCCATTTCGCTAATGAGAGTTCCGGCAAGTTCGCCTGGCAGGCGATTGCCGGCGTCTATTATCCGATCAGCGACAACATCGATATCGGCATAAAGGGGCGCTACTTCCGGACCGGAAGAATCAGCAGTGACCAAACGCTCACGTTTGCGGGCAATCCGCACGTCATCACCGTCGATGATGAGGGCCAAGTGGTTCAAACCACCAGTGCCGTTGTAAGCACTGACTCGCACTTCCGGTTCCAGACGTGGAGCATCCTGGGGAGCCTCGTCTACAACTTTGGCGCGCCGCCGCCGCCACCACCACCGCCGCCTCCGCCTCCGCCTCCGCCGCCGCCTCCGGCGACGCAGACGTGCCCGGATGGATCGGTGATTCCGGCGGACCAGGCTTGCCCGGCACCGCCTCCACCGCCTCCGCCGCCACCGCCGGCCGAGCGCGGCGAGCGCGGCAACTAAGCCACGGTTCGGGAGGCCCTCACCTGCGGGAGTGGGCCTCCCTCGTCCATGACCAAAACGGCCGCCAACCGGCGGCCGTTCTTTTTCGCGGGATGATTAGCAGTATGCTGGCAATCCGCGACTTACTGTGGTGCCCTGCTTCGTTTTGAGAGTGGCAAAAGCAGGGTCATCATTCCAACTGCAAACAGGCTTGCAATCGCGAACTGAACCACGCGGCTCCCCCACGTCCCCGAATTCGACGGACCCTTAAGAAGCGCGAGCCCGAAGATTACGATCGTCGCATTATAGGCGACTAGGGCGACGCCACCGCGTGGACCCCCTTTCACAATCTGCAGCGCGAAACCGACCGCGATGAGGAAAAAGATGAGGGCAAGCGTCGCGAGCGACGGCGAGACCTGCAACAGATAATAAGCTGCAACCGCAATAAATCCGCCGAGGAAATTGCCCAGCAACTTGGCAACGCCGCTCGCTGCACCTCGTTCTTCCTCCATCTTGGCGACGAGCAGCACGGTTGTCAGCAAGACCGGGATGGCGTCGGTCCAGCCATACATCAGGTAGATCAGCATGATCGGAAGTACGATCAATGTGCCCAGGGCGGCCGTCGCCGCAGGGTTCGCAACCGCGGCGGCAACGGGGTCCGGCGGCTTCGGTGACGGGAGCGGCCAGATTGCGAAGGTGATCCAAGTGAAACCCACAGCCAGCGCCATGGCTCGCACCAACATACCCGGCAGTATGCCGGCATATTCCGACACGGTCAGCGTGACGACCGGAACGACCGCAAAGCAAATAAGCAGCAATGTCAGCGGAAGCTGGCCCTTCGCTTGCGCCAGTCCGGCGAAAGCCAGGAACATGACGAGACCGATGACGCCGAAGAGAATGTAAGGCGTCTGACTGAACGAGGTAGTCAGCAGGAAGGCAGACCAGGCGCAGATTCCCATGACAAACACTAGAACGAAACCGACCTTGGGCGGCGGTGAGACTGGAAGGCTGGCGAGGAGCACCCCCGTAAGCACCGGAGCAAGGACAGAAGGCTGCCAGCCCATGAACTCGCACAAGATAAAGGCGGCCGTCGTGCCGAAGCTGAAGCGCAGCACGAATTGAAGTCTGGCCGTCTCGACCGGATCGAGCGTGCGGCGGCTACCGGTCAGGACGGTTGCCATTGTTATTGCAGGTAGCTGAGAAGGGCGACGACCTTCATGTAAATCCTGCCGATCGGGTTC
The DNA here is from genome assembly GCA_040414585.1 of Sphingomicrobium sp. Classification (GTDB taxonomy): domain Bacteria; phylum Pseudomonadota; class Alphaproteobacteria; order Sphingomonadales; family Sphingomonadaceae; genus Sphingomicrobium. Next base: position 5,964 of record JBEDUM010000133.1, read on the forward strand.
ATGAGCGACTTGTCGCTAGTAAAGATGATCACGTTCGCCTGGGCGCCGCTGCGCCCTACGTCGATCTCCGCTTTCTTCATTTCGTCGGGAAGTACGAGAATTCGCACCGGGAAACGCTGCGGCTCGCGGACCCATCCCTGTTCCTTCGGCATCGTCGAGAGCTGGCCGTTCGGCGCTTCATCGCCTTGGCTCACGCCCCATCCAACGCTGTTCACTCGCCCGTGGAAAAGCCTACCGGGCATTACGTCCAGAGCTATCATTACCTCCTGACCGGGCCTCACATTGCCGAGCTGGTTTTCACGCATGTCGGCCGAGATCCAGCGGGGACCGTTTTCGAGGAAGCTCAGCAGTGGCGCGCCCGGAGTAACATACTGTCCTGCCGCCAAACGCAGGTTGGTGACGGTTCCGTCGGCAGGGGCCCGAACCTCGGTGTTCCGGAGGTCGAGACGCGCCTGATCGAGAGCTGCGAGCGCTTGCTTGACCTTGGGGTTGTTCATTCCGGGCGCTCCGAGGTTCGCCCGAGCCTTTTCCAGGTCCGCTTCGGCGCCTTTCACGTCTGCCTCAGTCTTGGCAACGTCAGCGCGAGCGCGAATGCCTTGTGTCTTCGCAAGGGCTTTCTGGTCGACCAAGCTTGTAACAATCCCTCCCAACTGACGGCTCGCAGTGAGATCGACATTTTGTTTTCTGAGCTGAGCCTGGGCTGCCGCCACATCCGCGACCGAGACATCCGCTGCCTGGAGAGCGACCGATAAGTTGGCCTCGGCCGAGCGGACGGCGACCTGATAGGGTTCTGGATCGATTCGGAACAACAGCTGGCCCCGATGGACCGCGCCGTTATCCTTCACATCGACCTCGAGAACGTCGCCCGCGACTTCGGGCGCAACCTGCGTCAGGAAGGTCTCGACCCGCGCTTGTGATGTGTAGGGTGTGAACCGGTCGGCAAGAACATGATAGGCGAACAGAATTAGGAGTAGTGCCAGCGCGATAAGAATGATCTTCCGCATCGGATTGGCGGACGCTGGCGCTGGTTGTGGCTGTCCTACGTCGATTTCGCTCGCAACTGCAGGCTGTGCGACAGCCGCTTGTCCGTCGCTCATTTTCCGGTTCCTGTGTTAGCTGTCCCGGCCGGGTTAGGAGACTGCACCGTCCAGTCGCCGCCAAGCGCGCGATAAAGATTCACGAGAGCTCGTTGATAATCCCCGCGCGCCGAAGCTAGCTGCAATTGCGCCGCGAAGAGGCTGCGCTCTGTGTCCAGAACCTCGAGATAATCCGTATAGCCGTTCTCATAGCGGGCGCGGGCCAGTTCGAGACCTCGTGTGAGAGTTGCTACCTGTTGCCGGAGTGCATCTCTAAGTTCGGCGCTTTGCCGCACGGCAACCAGGGAGTCGTCCACGTCGCGAAAAGCGTTTTGGATAACGAGCTCATAATTGTTGAGCGATTGCTCACGCCGCGCTTCGGCTTGGTGGACCGCTGAAGTAAGCCCTCCGCCGGTATAGATGGGCCCGGCAACGTCCCCGGTGAACGACCAGGTGTGGGCCGGCCCGCTGAACAGGCTACCGAGAGAGCCGCTGGCGAAACCGAAAAGTCCGGTAAGAGTGATTCTGGGAAAGAAGAGCGCGCGAGCAGCCCCGATCAGCGCGTTCGAGGCAATCAATTGTTGCTCGGCCTGGAGGATGTCGGGACGCCTTATCAACAGTTCGGAAGGCAAACCCGCTGGAACCCTGAGTTGGTGGAAGCTGTCCAGCTCCTCTGGAGTGGCGCGGAGAATCGGGCCGGGATTGCGGCCAAGCAACACTGACAACGCATTTTCCTGAGTTGCGATTGCCTGCCGAATGGGAGGCAGCGACGCGAGTGCAACTTCATATTGGCTTCGCACTTGCGACATTTCGAATTCAGATATCCAGCCGGCTGCCAGCCGCTTTTCGAACAGATCTACGTACTCTTTGCGGCCTGCGACAGTTGCTTCGGACACCCGCAATTGTTCATCCAAATCGAGCAGGGTGACGTAGCTGATTATCACCGATGAAATCAGTGTTAGCGTGACGCCACGGCGGGCCTCCTCCGTGGCAAGCAGATTTGCCCGCGCCGCCTCGGTTTCCCGACGGATTCGACCCCAGAGGTCGATCTCCCAGCTTGCGGACAGAAGGGCAGTGAAGGTGGTGCTCTTTGGATTGACGAACGACGGAATCTTCTCTTCGCTCGCACGTGCCCGGTTTCCACTGAGATCATATCCGATCTGCGGCAGACCCTGAGACTTGGTGCCCGCCAGAATGGCGGCGAACTCGTCGACACGAGCGGTTGCGATCCGCAGGTCTCGATTATTCGCAAGCGCCTCCTCAACGAGGGCATCGAGATGGCGGTCGCCATACCCGGTCCACCAATGGTCTTCATTAATTGATGGGCCCGTCTGCAACAGCGTGCCAGCAGACCGGTAGGCGGGCGGGACCGAGACACTCGGCTTCACATAGTTCGGCCCCTGCAGGCATCCGCCGAGCTGCAGCGCGCAGGTCACCAGTGCGATGCTTCCCTTGGCCATCAGCGCGGGCCACCTGCCGGGTTGAATCCGCCGAACACTGCTGGCGGCTGCGTTCGAAGCGATTCAAGCAACATTTCCATGGGTCGCTGCGATTCCCGCGCATGCCCTGACATCGGCCGGTTGATGTCGGCGATTACAGTGATCGAAAGGGAGACCATCGCGAACAAGAGCAAAGCTGCTCGCCTGCCCCGCGGCCCGTCAACCTGGTGACCAATCACGCCAGCGGTTACGGCAAGATAGGCGAGCAGCAGGACCAGGGCTTCGACTGGGAGCCTCAGTTCCCACGCGACCTTCCGCTCCGCATCGAGATCGATCACTTCATTGAAAGTCGTCAGCAGGGGTGTCGTAAGTCCGTGCGCGAGTGCCGATTCTCGGGACGCGCGAACAGTCGCCCAAATATCCGTAAGCAGTCGATCGTTGAGAGCCAGGCGATCGGCTCCGCCGACCGTCGCCAGATCAATTCGGTTCTTCGTATATTCGACAAGCAACTGGCTGAGCCGGCCGCGATAAGGTTCATCCAAAAGCTGCGCACGCAGGTAAGACGTGCCGATCGCGTTCGCTTCTTTCATCACGAGCTCCCGCCGAGCCTCGTAGCGATTCAGCGCCATGCCGAATGTAAAGGCTAGGAGAAGCCCGAGAAGGCCCAGCACGCTGCCGAGCAAATATCCTTCCTGCGCGATTGACCATTCCGACTCGCGATCTTCCTTCGCCGCGCGCCGCAGCTGCATTTTGCGAACAAAATGTCCCGCTGCAGCGCCCGCCAACATGACGAGAAAAGTGCCGATACCAATTGAAGCAATCGAAAGGCCGGACAGCCATTCTGAAAGCGATCCGCCTTGCATCCATCCGGTCCTTCGTCAGGTCGTGCGGCGTCATCGGTTCTCGGGTGCGAAACCGCCCGCGAGGACCCGGATGATCGCGAGCGCCTTTGGTCAGGTGAATTGGGGAATTCCTCAGGACGACCAAGGGTTATCCCTTAGCCGCGGTCGCCGGCCCCTTTCGATTTGAGCATCGGGATTTCTCCGAAATGAACTGGGCGTCGCGCAGGCATAGGTTGAAACAAGATCGGCTTCTCTGGCCCAGATAAGGATGACAGGCAGTGCTAGCGCGCGCTCGAGCGGTGATGCTCACCAACTACGACGCAGTCGCGCGTTATGTCGGTCTCGATCCGTACGTCATGTTGCGGCAGGCCGGCGTGGCTCCGAGCATCCTCACCGATCCGGAGAACTGGATTGCGGCGGAGCCAGTCCTTAGCCTCCTCGAGGATTGCGCGCTCCAGTCTAAGCGCGACGATTTTGGAGTCCTCCTCGGTGAATGCCGGACCTTCGGCAGTCTTGGCCCGGTGAGCTTGCTATTGCGGCATGAAAGTACGTTGGGCGCGATTATTGCCGCGGCCGAAGAATATCGGAAATTGCTGAATGAGCTGCTTGAGTTCCAGCTTCATGACGATGGCCGCAGCGCCGTTCTGGAATGGAGCCTGATTCCGGGTCTCAGGAGTTCACAAGGCGTCAATCTGCTCGCGACGATCGGCTATCGGATTTTGGTGGATGGCGCGGGTTGCAACTGGCAGCCGGATTGCATCCATTTTCGTCATGCAGAACCGGCCAACATTTCCACTTTCTACCGACTCTTTCGCTGTTCGCTCGAGTTCAACAGCGCGTTCGACGGCATGTCGTTCGCCTCAACCTGCCTACGACTGTCGAATGAATTCGCCGATCCCGAGCTCGCGATTCACGCTCGGCGGCTGCTTAATCTCATGCCGGGAATCCGGCGCGACGATACGATGAGTCAGAGGGTGGCGACCTCGATCGCGCTCCTGATCTCGAACGGACAAGCAGACATAGAGAGCGTCGCGCAATGCACTGGAGTTCCGGTCCGAACGCTGCAGCGACGCCTGATCAGTGAAGGGCAGTCCTTCAGCACTTTGCTTGCCGAGACACGCCGCGAACTGGCGATGAGATATCTGACCAACTCGAACCAGCCGATTACAGCGGTTGCACAGCTAACCGGATACTCCGCCCTGAGTTCGTTCACTCGATGGTTCGTATCGGAGTTCGGAATGTCGCCGAAAAAGTGGCGTCACATGATGATCAAGAAAGATGCGATTCACCCTCCAAGACCCGTTCTGTTGGAACGCGCAGAAGCGCTGAGCGTTGGCGCAATATAACGAATTCTCGTCGTGTTTCGATAAATGGCCAATCGGAACAGCCATTAGCGTACGGCGACGTGATGGAAGGACCAGGTACCGCCGGCGACCTCACGACGAATCTCCGTCCACGCGGCGGCGCTCACGACGATATCACCAAGGCCGCGGACAATATCGTCGGCGATTTTCGCCGGCTGATTGCCCTGGTCAGCGAAACAATCGATATCGCAGCTTGCTCGGACCATGCGTTGATCGAGCGGCTTTCAAAGACGAAGAAGATGGCGGAGCGCGGCTTGAAGTTGAGCACGCGTCTCTCGACGCTAACGCACAAAAAATGTCGCTAGTTGCCGGTGCGCAGCATCTCGATGAGTTGCTCGCTGAGCCTCAGACCTCGTTCCGTCGCGGCCTTCGCCTGAAATAGGTGTGGCCGTCGGTCGTTCTCATGCTTTGACAGGCTTGCCAGTTGCTCGTCGAAAATTCGGAGTAGGGCAGTGAAGTCGCGGCGAACCAGTTCAGCGGCACCGATGGCATTGCCCGCATCGCGCTCAATTGCGGCGTGCGGATCGTTCTCATTCATCACAACAACGCGCCTCCAGGCTACATGCGCGGACGCAGGCAGGACAGCTCAGCACAACAAGAACGAACCGTTGGTGCGTTAGCTTCGACCGCAAGGTTCACCGAACATTAGCTCTAATCGATCACCGCATAGTACCCGCCGTAGCTTAACGGGAGTTTACCCGTTCGTCGGAAAGCGGACGTTCATCGGGGTCGATTCCCTGTTGAAGCTATCAATAACCACGCGCTCCGTTATTGGCTGTGGCAGCGGACAGAGGACTCACATCAGATGCCGAAAGTCGATGATTTCGACAGATTTGTGTTCATCGTCGGCGCGCCTCGCTGCGGCACGACGACACTGTCGCGCTTCCTCAAGCAGCATCCGGCCATCAATTTTCCTGTCATCAAGGAGCCCCATTTCTTCGCCCAGAATGACTTGCGCGCGTTGTCCAATGGCGAGCTGAAGGATCGAGTCGAAGCAGATTATTTGCAGCGTTTCTTCCGCGCCGATCCGGATCGTCGCGTGGGAGCCGACGGATCCGTCACATACCTGTACAAGCCCGAGCAGCTTGAGCCCGTCCTGCGCCTTTGGCCGGAAAGCCGGTTCGTCATCGCATTGCGCAATCCGCTAACGATGCTGCCGTCGCTGCACAGCCGGCTCATCTACGTTGGCGAGGAGACAATCCCGAACTTTGCCGACGCTTGGGCCGCCGTGCCCGACCGGGCAGCCGGCCGCAGGATTCCTCGTACTTGCACCGACCCGAGGCTGCTTCGTTATGACGAAGCTGCCCGCTTCAGCACCTATGTTGAACGGCTTTTCGCCGTGGTCGGAAGGGAGCGCTGCCAAGTGGTCCTGTTCGACGATCTGACCGCTCATCCGGCCGAACAATATCGTCGGCTGATGAAGTTCATCGAGCTCGAGCCGCAAGAGGGGACCGATTTTGCGCCGCGTCGTCCAGGCCACTCGGTTCGCTTTCCATGGCTGCAGCGCATGCTGAAACGGCCGCCGCGCGCGATTACGGAACATCTCGCCGCAGAGTTCGAAAAGCAGCTCACTCAGGATTCGACCGGCGACAAGCCGCTCGGGAAGATCATGTCCCTGCGCAAGCGTCTGCTCCGATGGAATCGCGTTTCACGGCCGCCCGTGCCTCTGTCGGCGGCCCTTCGGAACGAAATTTCCATTCACTTCAAAGATGAGATCGAACGCCTTGGCGGTCTCCTGGGCCGCGACCTCTCCCATTGGCTGCAGCCCGGCGGTGCAAGCTCGGCCGCAACGAACGGTAACGATGATGGCCAGGTCCGACGGGAATTAGCCGCTCAAAAGTAGCGAGGTCCGCAAACCTACGTGGAGGGGGAACCACTTTGCGGACCTCGCCCGAGGCTGCCAGCACAAATGGGAGAATTGGCTTTGGCCAACCTCGCCGGTCGAGATACACCGAGTCGGCTGTTCGGTTACATCCGTGCAACTACGGACTGGGCCGTAAGGGTTCAGCGCGAAATGTCTGACGCGCTTCCGAGTTGGCTCGGGAATTGCGCTGCCGGAAAGGCTTCACTCAACGGTCGGGCTTCCGGAAGGATGTAAACGACGCCGCCCGTATGCACGAACAGTGGGCGCACGACGTTCTTGTAGAAGGCCGCCGGAACATTGATGCAGCCAAATGTGATGCGATTGTCGTTGGGGGTTGGAGACTTCAGCCGGGCGAGCCGATGCTCCTTCGGGTTCGAAGTAATGACCGGGTGCAGGGAAATGGCGTCGTGATAGTCAATCCAGAGCACCTGCTGGTTGCCGCTGGCGTGGCCAAATTTGGCAACGAAGCGCCCCGCCGGGGTGGTGCGCTGCGAAATCGGAATGTGGGACAGCTCCCGATCACCAACTCCTGGAGTGGAATCGTCGCCTTTAGTGATCCCAACCAGGACCGGGGCGTGGCCCATCGATTGACCGATGGCGTCGAAGACGAACAACTCAGCGCCGACCTTGTCGATCACGATGAACGGGAGATCACCATTGTCGTGAGACGCCATGACCCAACTGATCACCTGGGACGCATCATCCGGGTGTGCATCGGGTGGAGGGGTTGCAGCATCAGGCACCGCGAGAGGATCCGCTGGCTGCGCCACAGCTCCTGACGCGCCGACCACAAAAGCCGCAAATGCGATGAGGGCCGCGTTCGCGCGAATGAACTTAAGAACGGTTTTCAACTCGAGTAGCCTTGCAATGCTCTGCGGAGTCCACCGGAAGGGAAACGCCGACGAACTCCGCGGAGTTGCGTCAGCCCCTTGGCTTCTTCGCTGCCAGTCGCTGCTCAATGCTGTCAACCCGGCCGGTCAGTTGATCAAGCCGCTGATTGGCTTGTTGCGCCGCACCGGCAGCCGATTGCGCCGTAGCGTTCGCTTGCTGCGCCGTTTGCTCAACCTGCCCGACCCGGGCCTCAAGCGCGCTGACGCGATCGTTCACCACCGCGATATGCTTGTCGACATAGTCTTCAGTTGCGCATGCGCTGAGGCTCAGCCCAGACATAATCGTCAAGCCGGCCGTTGCTATGCTCTTACCTGACAAGGGCATGTCCTACTCCTCTGCATGTAGAGCTCGCCGGGCCCAAGCCAGGCTCGCTGCCAGTCAAAAATGAAACCCGGCCGAGTTGCCGCGGCCAGCGGCCATTTGTCAGATACCTGCAATCAATTTCATTACGGAGAATTCCGGAGAGGAAGGGAGGGTTTTTACCGACGATCTTTCTCGTCCAATTTCCAAGATTCTCCCCTTGGCAACTTCTAGCATGGTCTCAATTCGCTTCGGTGATTTCCCTTACCCGAAACTTCATGTCCTGTTCGTCAGCACGACTTCCAGCCCCGAGTCTTTCGCAGGATTGTGACCAGCCTCAAACGCTTCCGGCGCTATCGCGACCTGGTGATCGTCCACTCCGTCCTTCAACAATTCTTGCTCGATGCGGTTAGCGCGCAAATGCTCGAGCTGCACTGTCGGCTGGCTGCCGTGGAATGACGAAAAGAGGATCACGGCCCTGACGTTGTGGTGCGCGTTTAGCATGGTTGCGAACTGCGTCACATGCTCCCAACCATCATGACTCAGCATGGCCGAACCCGGCACGAAATTGGCATTGCCGACCTGGAACGTCTGCTCGCCCTTGGTCTCGCGCTCGAACCAATCCGCAATTCGGCTTCCGACCGAACTGTTTCTGACCAGCATGGTGGTTCCGTCCCGAAGTGTCACAAGCTGATCATTTCCGGGATGGAAGGCCTGTTCCGACTGCTCGCCGATTTTCGTCGTGACGTGCTTGCCGACCAGCAACAATGGCCCCGCGAGTAGCAGCACAACCGCCGCCGTGACCGCGGTCCGAGCCTTCCGATCAAGTTGTCTTTGCGAAGCCATGGCAAAGCCGTTCCAAGACTCAAGGGAATCCGAGCGTTCGGCCGGACCTTCTGATCATCAGATCGGATGCGCTATCCGGCCTTTCCCCAATGCGCGGCATTACTGTCCTTGGTGCGATCGTCCCTTATTCGGCAATGAGCACGCCCTCACGAATGAGCTCATTCGTGATCCGATTCAGTGTCTCGAGCTGAATACGGACAATCGTCATGGGCTCTTGCCGCTGAGAAAAGCCCGGAGTGAAAGTGATTGAGCCGTTGTCGGCTCTTTCAACCAGTCCCGCCTCGATCAGCTTGTTGATTTTCCGCCGAGCGGTCTCCCGATTGATGCCGGTGGCTTCGGCGATCGAGCTGATATTGCACGGTGTAAGTCGGTCACGTGGGATCGGTTCCGCGAGGTTCTGAAACTCGCGCTCCAGCATTGTGCGCGTCAGCTTCTCGCCGCCGATCGCCGCGATCGCCAACAGGATCATCGCGCTGTCGTAGTCGGTGAAGGGGCGGCGCCAATTCTCCATCAGCCTGAGGCTCAAGATCGCGATCCGAAGGGCCACGAGCCGGCTTTTCTCACGCGCGGCCTTGTCATTGACTGAAAGCAATCGGCCTCTCTCCTCGACGTCTCGGCAGAGATGAGCCTGGTCCCGAGCGATCGACGCCATAGCAAAAAATGTGCGCCCCGAAGACCGCCAACCGCGAACCCGGCGCAAACCGGCTTCGGATCAGTTAATCTACCGATGGTTGACCCTAGTTCCGTCGGCCAAATTCATTGCCCGCACTTTAGGAGGCAGCGGAAAGATGAGTCGCATTCGACATCGGCTTTTGGCGGGGAGCCTCATGCTCGCCAGCACCTTTGGCCCGCTCTCCGAGAGCGCTTTCGCTGCAACCGCCGCAGAGCTTAACGCGAACGGCAACGCGGCGCTTAATCGGCTCTACGCGCAATCCGACAGGGCGCGCAGATATGCCCGAGACGCCCACGCGATCCTTGTATTTCCGAAGATCGTGAAGGCCGGCTTCCTCGTCGGTGGTCAGGGTGGGGAGGGCGTGCTCTTCGTTCGCGGCAAGCCCGCTGGCTACTACAAGATCGGTGCCGTCTCCTACGGCCTCCAGGCCGGTGGGCAGTCATTCAGCTACGCGCTATTCCTGATGAACGACAAGGCGCTTCGCTATTTGGATCGGAGCGACGGTTGGGCGATCGGCTCCGGGCCCAGCGTGGTCGTTGTGGACAAGGGCAAAGCTATGAGCACGACCTCCACGACGGTCGCGGAGGACGTCTACGCCTTTCCGTTCGGGCAAAAGGGCCTGATGGCCGGCATGGGCCTCGAAGGGTCGAAGATCTCGCGGATCACGAGATAGAATCGAATCCAGCCGAGTCCGCCGTTGAATCGGTGGGGAGATCATGCAGCGGGTTATGTTTGACTGGATGAGTTGGATGCCCCGCGTGGATTCGAACCACGATTGACGGAGTCAGAGTCCGTAGTCTTACCATTAGACGACGGGGCAGCGCCGATTTCGGCGGACGGGCGGCGAGATACGAATGCCGCCGGAAGGTGTCAACGTCGCCTAAAATACCTTCAGACCTTGCCCAAACGCCCTCATCTGTGATTAAAACCGCCTCAAGTCAGCCGCGTAACCCACGCGGTGAAGGACAGAAACGGGCTTGTGTGATGGCGCAGGGAGTCGCCAGTGAGCCGGCTCTGCAACAGGGCTATGCCGAGCAGAGCAGGCCGTCAGGACGGGACCCGCAGTGGAAGCGGGAGCCGCACCGCCACACCTATGGCGCAATAGACCTTGGCACCAACAACTGCCGGTTGCTCGTCGCTCGGCCGAGCGACGGTGGCTTCACCGTCATCGATGCATTCTCGCGCATCGTCCGCCTGGGTGAAGGATTGTCACATACCGGCGAGTTGTCCCCGGATGCGATGGACCGGGCGGTCGGCGCCCTTGGGATCTGTGCCGATAAGCTCAGGCGCCGCAATGTATCCTTGTCCCGTTCGGTCGCGACCGAGGCGTGCCGTCGTGCGAAGAACGGCGAGGAGTTTGCCGATCGCGTTCGGAACGAGACGGGCATTGTCCTCGACATCATCGAGCCAGCAGAGGAGGCGCGATTAGCCGTACTCGGCTGCCACAAGTTGCTCGAGCCCGGCGACGGACCCGCCCTGATCTTCGACATCGGCGGAGGTTCGACCGAGTTGGTCCTCATCGATCAGGAAGAGGGAATGCCGCGGATTCGCGCTTGGTGGAGCGCACCGTGGGGCGTCGTCTCCTTGACCGAGAGTGAAGGTAAGGAAGCGCTGGAGGGTCCCGAACGCCTCGCCGCCTATAAGCGTATGCGCGAACGGGCACGCCATGCGTTCTCGCGCTTCACGGCGATGCTGCCGGAGAACAAGGAGGGTATCCGCCTTCTCGGCACGAGCGGCACCGTGACGACGCTGGCGAGCGTGCATCTCGCACTCCCGTCGTACGACCGACGGGCCGTGGACGGTCTCCATGTCCCGATCGAGGCCATGCAGAAGATCAGCGGCATGATCGCGACCATGGATTATGAGGAGCGTACCAGCCTGCCCTGTATCGGCACCGAGCGAGCCGACCTCGTCGTCGCGGGCTGCGCCATTCTCGAGGCGATCATGGAGATTTGGCCCGCGAAGAACCTCGGCGTCGCCGACCGGGGCATTCGCGAGGGCATCCTTCGCTCGCTGATGGCGCGCGACGGCTGGATTTTGTGAAGCGGCTGAAAACGGCCAAAGGCCGCAAAGTCTCTTCGACCCGTTGGCTCGAACGGCAGCTCAACGATCCCTACGTGCAACGGGCGAAGGCGGAGAATTATCGCAGCCGAGCCGCCTACAAATTGCTTGAGCTCGACGAACGTTTCGGCCTGTTGAAGGGTGTTAAGGCCGTCGTTGACCTCGGCATCGCGCCGGGAGGCTGGAGCCAGGTCGTACGGCGCAAGGCGCCTCGCGCGGCAATCGTCGGGATCGACCTTCTGCCGACCGATCCGATCGACGGCGTCGCGATCCTGCAAATGGATTTCATGGATGAGGCGGCGCCTGAGAGTCTCAAGGGTGCGCTCGGTGGTTCCGCTGACCTCGTCCTTTCCGACATGGCCGCCAACACGGTCGGGCACCAGCAAACGGACCATTTACGCACCATGGCCCTCGTAGAAGCCGGCCTGGAGTTTGCCCGTGAGGTGCTACGGCCCGGCGGCGCCTATGTAGCCAAGGTACTCGCCGGCGGCGCCGACAACCAGCTCGTGGCCGAGATGAAGAGGCATTTTGCGACCGTGAAGCACGCGAAACCGCCCGCCAGCCGCAAGGATTCCAGCGAATGGTACGTCGTCGCTCAAGGCTTCAAGGGAGCGACCGAACTGGTTAGCTAAGCAATTGTAACGTGGGGGTTACGCTGGCCAACGATAAGCGACGCTCTTTCCTGTCCAAGCTCGGTCCGGGCCTCATTACGGGCGCTGCTGATGACGACCCGAGCGGGATAGGAACGTACAGCCAGGTCGGAGCCCAATTCGGCTATGGCCTCTCGTGGAGTTTGCTCTTCAGCCTCCCCTTTATGACCGTGATCCAGGACGTGGCGGCGCAGATTGGTGCGGTAACTGGCCGCGGCATCGCGGCGAACCTCCGGCGTCATTATCCAAAACCTCTGTCATGGTGCGCCGTTACGCTTCTCCTCTTTGCCAACGTGGTCAATCTCGGCGCGGATCTCAGCGCAATGGGCGCCGTGATGCAGATGCTCCTCGGCGGCGCGGTCGTCGTCTACACGATCGGCTTCGGCCTCATCTGCGTCCTTCTCGAGATGCTGCTGAACTATCGGCAATATGCGGCCGTCCTCAAGTTCACGACGCTCAGCCTCTTTGCCTATGTCGCCGTCGTCTTCACGGTGCACGTTCCCTGGGGAGAGGCGATTCGCGCCGTACTCGTTCCCCACATCGAACCCACGTCCGCATTTGCGACCGGCCTCGTTGCAATCCTCGGGACAACCATCAGTCCCTACCTGTTCTTCTGGCAGGCCGCGCAGGAGATCGAAGAGGAGCGGCGGCACCATTCCAAGCCGCTCTATGTTTCTCCGCGCACCGCGGGGCCCGAGATGGACCGAATTCGCCAAGATACCCTGATCGGCATGTGCTTCAGCAATGTCGTGGCGATATTCATTGTATTCGCCGCCGCCGCCACGCTTCATGTCCATGGCGTAACGACGATCAATACCGCGGCTGAGGCCGCGCAGGCGCTCGAACCTGTTGCCGGGCGCTTTGCCTTCGCGCTGTTCGCATTCGGGATCATCGGCACCGGCTTGCTTGCCGTTCCGGTGCTCGCTGGCTCGGCCGCCTATGCGGTCACGGGGGTGCTCGGACGACCGGCAAGCCTCGATTCCAAGCCGAATAAGGCTCGCATATTCTATGGCACGATCGCTGCGACGACGCTCGCCGGCGCGTTACTGCAATACCTCGGCATCAATCCCGTGCGGGCGCTCTATTGGAGCGCCGTCATCAACGGCGTACTAGCCGCGCCGCTTATGGCGCTCATGATGCTGATCGTCACGAATCCGAAGGTCATGGGACATTTGACGCTGGGGCGACGCGGAGCATTTCTCGGCTGGGCGGCGACGGCTGTCATGGCCGCCGCAACCCTCCTGTTCTTCATTTCGCTCTTCTAGCGCTCAACCCTTGGCGCGCGCCTGGGCAATCGCTTCCTTGAGCGCATCGTAGCCGACTGCGCCGTTCATGACGCGGTTACCCACGACGAAGAGCGGAGTTCCGGTTGCGCCTAGCTGTCCCGCGAGCTGAAAGTTGCGCTTGAGCTCCGCTTCCACGGCGGCGTCGTCCTGTGGTGAAGGCGAAATGGCTGCCGCCTGCGCTGCACTGGCGATCGTATCGGGAGCGGGCCGGCCCGCCGCCCACAATGCATCGTGGAATTGGGCAAAGCGTCCGGCCTGCGAGGCGGCGAGCGAAACACGCGCGGCTGCCACGCTGTCGGGGCCGAGGATCGGAAGCTCGCGATAGACGACACGCAGCCCCTTGTCCTCCTTGAGCAGGCGGTCGACGTATGGGTTGCTCGCTTTGCAGTAAGGGCAGGCGTAGTCGAAGAACTCGACAAGCGTCACTTGCGGCTTTGCGGCGCCCTTCCATGAGCTTCCGAAGGGAGTTTCGATCGCCGCGCGATTAGTCTCAAGCACCGGCGCGTATTGCAGGTCCCGAAGCGCATCGACCGTGTCCGAAAGAATACGCGGATCGGCCAGCATTCCCTGGCGAACGATCCGGCTGCTGAGGAAATTCGGAAGCGCGAAGAAGAGAAGGGCCGCCGTCAGCAGCGACCCGACAATTCCCCCCGCGACCGCCGCCCCCAATGTTCCCCGCCTGGGAGCCGCCGCTGTTGTGTCGTTCACTGGTTTTTCTTGTCTTTCTTCTTCGCTAAATCAGCCTTGGATACCATGGCAATATCCTGGGCGCGAAGCCAGTCCGGCGTGCCAGGTGGAATTCCCTTCATGGCCATCTCCGCACTTGCGAGGGCCATCTTTGGGTTGCCTTCCAGATTGCTGCGCTCGGCCGTCGCCAAAGAGGCGCGCGCCGCGTCGCCCTCCTGGTCGTAGATGATCCCGAGCTGGTACCAGGCGAAGGGATCCTGGTTGTCCTTGTTCACGGCAACCTTGAGGATCTGCTTGGCCTCGCCAAAATTCTTCGGATCTTCAGTGGCGACCAGCGCGTGGCCCAGCATGGCCGCAATCATCGGCGCGTCGCCTGAGCGCTGCACCGCTTCGCGGAGGACAGGAATGGCCTCTTTTGGCTTGCCGCCCTCGAGCAGGATCTGCCCCTTCAGCTCGAGGAAGTAGGGGTCGTGGGGATTGGTGGCGAGCAGCGCGTCCGCCTCCCCTACGGCTTTATCGGGATAACCGCCCAAATGGTACGCATAGGCCCGTGCGTAATGGGCCGGTATGCTCTGGTCGGTCTCGGGATATTTCAACACCGCCTGCTTGGGGTCGATGTAGCCAAGCAGCTTTGCCTTTACCCGCTGGAAGCGCGCCTCGAGCGCCGGATCGACCGGCTTGCCCCAGGCCGGGTCACTCTTGAGCTTCTGCGAGAGCGCGTCGATGCGCTCGGTCGAGAGCGGGTGATCGCGGTCGAAGCTGTCCTTCGAGTAGATTGCCAGCCGGTATTCCTGGTTCTGCAGCTTGGCGAAGAAGTCCAGCATCCCCTTGCCGCTGATCCCGGCCTTGGAGAGCAAGCGCGAACCCGTCGCGTCGGCAGTTGCTTCCTGGACGCGCGTGAACGCCAGGAACTCGCCCAGCGCGGCGCGCTGGCCCGCCATCATGATGCCCATGCCTGCATCACCGGCGCCGGCGGCGATCGCGACGGCGCCAAGCAAGAGCGATAGGATTGTGATGCCGGTCGCCTGCTTCACGCCACCTTCGCTGCGGATGGAATCGCCAGCGATGACGTGCCCAAGCTCGTGGGCGACGACGCCCTGGACCTGATTCACATTATCGGCGGCCTCCAGGAGTCCCGATTGCAGATAAACGGTCTGGCCCTGAGAGACGAATGCGTTGATCTCAGGGTCGTTGAGCAGGACCACGTTGACGCTCTTGGGATCCAGTCCGCCGGCAACGATGAGCGGCCGCGACATGTCCTTGAAGAGAGCCTCGGTCTCCGTATCGCGGAGAACCTGAGGACCTTGATCCTGATCCTGTTGGGCGAGCGCTGGCTGCACGCCCGCAACGGCGAGCAGCAGCACCATCATCAACAGGCGCGCGAAACGAGCGACCGGCGAGTTCATCGCAGGCCGATTACCACCTTTCCGCCTGAATGGGCGATGAAAGCAGCCGCATGCCGCCTTGCCGGAGGCACGGCAGACCGGCAGCTCCGTTACAACCGGTTCGCGATTGTACGCTGCCACCAACCGCCGCGCTTTGGCTCGGCAGCTTCTTCAGCCGAGGCCGTATCATTGTTGGCAGCAGGCACTGGAACAAGCTCCGGCGTCGAAACAGGAGCTTCTTCGCTCGCAGTCTTGCGCTTGCGCGACCGTTTCGGCTTGGGCGCTGCCTGATCGTCGGTCTCAGCTGGAGGCGCGTCCGCTGGAGCAGGCTCTGGAACCGCGACTTCCGCGGCAGCACCCGCCTTCTTGCGAGAGCGGCGCGGCTTGGGCTTCGATTCCTCAGGGGCGACTGTTTCAGCGATCGGCGGCTCTTCGTCGATCGGCCGCTCGACCATTGGTGAGCTATCGGGCTCGACCGTGGTTTCCACCGCCTCGACGGCCTCAGGCTGACCACCGCTCTTCCGGCCGCGGCGCCGCCGGCGACGTCCACGCTCCGGCGCAGCCTCCTCGGCCCGTGTCTCCGCCGCAGCCGCTTGCTCCGCCTCTTCGGCTACGGGCTCCTCGGGAGCCATCTCGGCTTCCGGCTCACCGCCTTCGCGACGGCGCCCGCGTCCACCGCGGCGCCGCCGACGCCGCCTGCGGCCTTGCCGCTCGCCCTGCTCCAGCTGTTCAGCTGCGGCTTCCTCATCCTCCTCGCCTTCTTCTTCGAGCAGTGCGTCAGCCTCATCGATATCCTCTTCGATCGGCGTGGGCTCTTGCGGCCGCGGCGCGGCGACTGGCCGCGGGCCTGAGCTCTCGACGGTCATGCGAGCGCCTTCGAAGCTCTCGTCGATCGCGATCTCGATCGACACTCCGTAACGTTGCTCAATCTCGGCAAGTTCGGTGCGCTTCTTGTTGAGGACGTATACCGCGGCTTCCCTGCCAGCCCGGAGCAGGATCTTGTTCCCGCGTGCGCGCGTGGCCTCGTCCTCAAGGATTCGAAGCGCTGAGAGGCCAGCGGAGGCCGCGGTCCTCATGAGACCAGTGCCTTCGCAATGCGGGCATGGCTTGGTCGAGGCCTCGAGCACGCCCGTGCGGAGCCGCTGCCGGCTCATCTCCATCAGTCCAAAGCTCGAAATGCGCCCTACCTGGATTCGGGCGCGATCGTTCTTCAGCGCCTCCTTCATCGCTTTCTCGACCTTCCGGACATGGCTGTTCTGTTCCATGTCGATGAAGTCGATGACGATCAGGCCCGCCATGTCGCGCAGCCTGAGCTGCCGCGCGATTTCCTGCGCGGCCTCGAGGTTCGTGTTGAAAGCAGTCTGCTCGATATTGTGCTCGCGGGTCGAGCGGCCCGAATTGATGTCGATCGAGACCAGCGCCTCGGTCGGGTTGATGACGAGGTAACCGCCGGACTTCAGCTGTACCATCGGCTGGTACATCGCGCTCAGCTGGTCCTCGACGCCGTAGCGCTGGAAGAGCGGCGTGGTCTCAGTGTGGACCGTCACCCGCCGCACGTGGCTCGGCATCAGGAGCTTCATGAAGCCGCGAGCAGCTTTATAGCCTTCCTCACCCTCGACGATCACTTCCTCGATCTCACGATGGTAGAGGTCACGGATCGCGCGTTTGATGAGGTCGCTGTCGCGATAGATCAACGCCGGCGCCGTGCTTGAGAGAGTGCGCTCGCGGATCTCGTCCCACAGCCTTGCGAGATAGTCGAAGTCGCGCTTGATCTCGGTCTTGGTGCGCGAAAGGCCCGCGGTGCGCACGATCAGGCCCATGGTCGACGGAAGCTTCAGGTCCGTCATGATCGACTTGAGGCGCTTGCGGTCAGCGCCGTTGGAAATCTTCCGCGAAATGCCTCCGCCATGACTGGTGTTCGGCATCAGCACGCAATAGCGGCCGGCCAGGCTGAGGTAGGTCGTCAGCGCTGCGCCCTTGTTGCCGCGCTCTTCCTTGACGACCTGGACGAGCAGCACCTGGCGGCGCTGGATCACGTCCTGAATCTTGTAACGGCGGCGCAGCGCCTGACGCTTCTTGCGAAGCTCGTCGGCGGCAGCTTCGTCGACTGCGGACTTCCGTCCGCTGCCCCCCGTCTCCTCGGCTGGCGGCGCGTCCTGGAGGTCTTCGTCGGACGGCTCGTCGGGACGGTCGTCGATGCCGTCGTCCTCGTGATGACCGTCGATGGGCTCCAGATCGTCGGCGGCAGCGCGCAGCCTCTCTTCCTCGGCGGCGTGCTCGGCCTCCTCCCGTAGCAGCGCCTCGCGATCGGCCTTCGGGATCTGGTAATAATCGGGGTGAATTTCGCTGAAGGCCAGGAAGCCGTGGCGATTGCCGCCATAGTCGACGAACGCCGCCTGAAGCGACGGTTCGACCCTGGTGACCTTGGCTAGATAGATATTTCCCTTGAGCTGCTTGTGCTCGGCGGATTCGAAATCAAATTCCTCGATCCGGTTTCCCTTGACGACTGCGACCCGAGTTTCCTCCGGGTGGCGCGCGTCGATCAGCATGCGCATGGACATTGAAAATTCTCCGGGCGCGCCCGTGCATCCGGCCTAGCCGGCGGCGCGCGATGATTGTGGCCACGCCGGCTCGACTGGAGCCGCTGACAATGGCGCGATGTTTTGAAAGCGCTTCTGCCGCATTCGCCATCCCGCGCCTTGGCACGGGGAACGCGTCCGCCGTCTCATTCGAGAGCGGCTGGAAAACGTTCTGTAGCATCATGCGAACATCAACCTCGTGAAGCCGCGGACTCTTGCACTGGTCGCGGCATGAAATCTCCGGAAACCGGGGATCCCAATCGGGTTAGCATCCCCGAGTCCGCGCCGCAACACTTGCTCGAACAAGCTGGAATAATGCTATGGGGCGCCCGCCGATGCTCAGCTCCAGTACACTCTCCGACCGTCGCGGGCTTTGGGCGTTCGTTCTTGGAGTGATCCTCGTCACGGGTGGAGTCCTGATGCACGCGCCCATGTTCCTGATGGGTCGGCACAACCACTTCGTCCTCTACGGCATGCCCATCGGCTGGGACATGGTCGCGGGAATGCTCGCGATCGTGGCCGGTATCGGCATCGCAGCTTACGGGCTCCTCCCGAGAAACATCGCACAGCAGCTTGCTGCATCACAGGACATTGTGGTCTCGCCACCGGAGGACGCGCCGCTGAGCCGGGCGCACTGGATGCTGATGTCCGTCCTAGTGATTGCCCTCATCATCGACATTATGAAGCCGGCAACGCTGGGATTCACGCTCCCCGGAATGATGGAGGAGTATCGCGTAACAAAAGCGACGGTGTCATCGTTCCCCTTCTCCGCGCTGACAGGAACCGTGATCGGATCGATCATCTGGGGGTGGCTCGCCGATATCTACGGACGAAAGGCGACGATCCTGCTCTCCGCTGTGATGTTCGTCGGGACCTCGATCTGCGGCGCCATGCCCTCGCTCGCGTGGAATGTGGGCATGTGCTTCATGATGGGAGTGGCCGCGGGGGGAATGCTGCCCGTCACCTATGCCCTTCTTGCCGAGATGATGCCGAGCAAGCACCGCGGCTGGAGCCTGGTCCTGGTCGGCGGTCTTGGCGCGGTCGGCGGCTATTTCGCGGCGAGTGGGTTCTCGGCGCTTCTGCAGCCGTTCTTCGGCTGGCGAATCCTGTGGATCCTCAACCTCCCGACTGGTCTTTCGCTTGTTCTCTTGGGCGCATTTATCCCCGAATCAGCCAAGTTCCTGTTGTCGCGCGGGCGGAAAGAGGAGGCCCAGCGCGTCATGGAGCGTTTCGGATCGAAAGCTCGGCAGGCACGTGCCGCCGAGCAGGTCGCACTGGAGCGCGGCCCTTCGGTCGCGCTTACCGGCCGCGCCTTCTTCGGCAAGCTCTTCGCTCTAAGCCTTGCGGCCATCTGCTTCAGCCTGATCAATTTCGGACTGCTCCTCTGGCTTCCGGCAGACCTGGTGGCGAAAGGCTATAGCGTCGGTGTCTCGAGCAAGCTGCTCGCAGAATCGGCGCTGATCGCCTTTCCGACGGTCTTTGTCGTCGCCTTTGCATCC
>JBEDUM010000134.1:0-13498 GCA_040414585.1 Sphingomicrobium sp.
TGCTCCGCCACGCCCGCGAGGTTGGCGGACCCGCGCTACGCAAGCTGACCTTCCACGAGCGGGCGCGGATGATCAAAGCGCTCGGCCTCGCGATCATGGCCCGCAAGGAGGAGCTGTACGAGCTCAACTACCTGACCGGCGCTACGCGCAAGGACGGGTGGATCGACATCGAGGGCGGCGCTGGCACGCTCTTCTCCTTCTCGTCCAAAGGCCGGCGCGAGCTTCCCGACGCACACGTGCTGCTCGATGGACAGCTCGAAGGTTTGTCGAAGAACGGCACCTTCGTCGGTCAGCACATCTACACACCGCTCCAGGGCGCGGCGGTGCACATCAACGCCTTCAATTTCCCCGTCTGGGGAATGCTCGAAAAGCTCGCGCCAACGATCCTCGCCGGCGTTCCGGCAATCGTGAAGCCGGCGTCGGCGACCGCCTATCTCGCGGAAGCCGCCTTCAAGGTCATGATCGAGGCTGAAATCCTGCCAGCAGGAGCGATCCAACTCATCGTCGGCAGCGTCGGCGATCTGTTCGACCACCTGACTGGGCAGGATATCGTCAGCTTCACAGGGTCGGCCTCGACGGCGCTGAAGCTCCGCACGCATCCGACGGTCGTTCGCGAATCCGTCCGGTTCGTCGCCGAGCAGGATAGCCTCAACGCTTCGCTCCTCGGTCCCGACGCCACACCCGGCACGCCCGAGTTCGATCTGTTCATCAAGGAAGTCGCGACCGAGATGACGGTGAAGGCGGGGCAGAAATGCACCGCTATTCGCCGCGCGATGGCTCCGGCGGAATATCTCGATGCCGTCGAGCGGGCCCTCGCCGAGCGGCTGGCCAAGACCAAGGTCGGCGATCCCCGCGCCGAGGACACTCGAATGGGCGCGCTCGTCAGCGTCAGCCAGCGAGATGACGTCCGAGCCCGCATCGCCGAGCTGGAAGCCGCTGGCGCTCGCATCGTCGCGGGCGACCCCAATGCCGAGCCGCCGATCCCCGGCGGCGCGTTCCTTCCGCCCGTGCTGCTCCGCACGGACGATCCCTGGAAGACGGACGCGGTCCACGATTGCGAGCCGTTCGGCCCCGTCTCCACCATCATGCCTTACAGAGACATGGCCGATGCGATCTCGTTGTCGAACCGGGGTCGGGGAAGCCTCGTGCTCTCCCTCTTCACCCACTCATCCGAGGCGGCACGAGAGTTTGTCCAGGGCGCCGCGGCTTACCACGGCCGCATGCTGGTGCTGAACCGCGACAATGCGGCGGAATCGACCGGCCACGGGTCTCCGCTGCCTGTGCTCGTGCACGGCGGGCCCGGCCGTGCCGGCGGCAGCGAGGAAATGGGCGGCGTCAGGGGTGTGAAGCACTACATGCAGCGCACGGCGCTCCAGTCCTCTCCATCGATGATCGCGGCGATCACCGAGCAGTACGTCCCGGGCGCGCCCAAGCACATTATCGACGTCCACCCGTTCCGGCTGAAAATGAGCGAGCTCCACATCGGTGATACCTGGAAAACGCCGAGCCGCACGGTGACGCTCGAAGACATCGAGCATTTCGCGGAGTTCACGGGCGACAAATTCTACGCTCACATGGACGAGGAAGCCGCGAAGGCTTCACCCATCTTCGAAGGCCGTGTCGCGCACGGTTATCTGATCCTGAGCTTCGCGGCCGGGCTGTTCGTCTACCCCGATCCAGGACCCGTGCTCGCCAACACTGGCCTCGAGAACCTGCGCTTCCTGACCCCTCTCTACCCGGGCGACTCTCTGCGTGTGGAGCTCACAGTAAGGGCCAAGTCGATCAAGTCGGAGGAAACGGGCCAGGTTCGCTGGGCAGTTGAGGTCTTCAACCAGAAGGACGAGCTGGTCGCGACCTACGACCTGCTGACGGAAAACGTGCCGTAACAACCGCAACGGCTTTGGCGTCCGTTCGTTTTCATGGCGGATTTCCCGAGAGGAGAGTGACCATGAAAGTCAGCGAAGTAATGACTCGCGACGTGCAAACCGTACGGCCCGAACAGACCGCCCGCGACGCGGCAACCTTCATGCTTCAGGCCGACGCCGGCGCAATTCCTGTAACCGAGGGCGACCGGCTGGTCGGCATGATCACGGACCGCGACATTGCCGTCCGCGGCGTTGCCGAGGGACATGGGCCAGACACACCCGTGCGCGAGCTTATGACCAACGATATCGTAGCGGCGCGCGAGAACGACGATGTCGAAGATGCTGCCGTGCGCATGAGCCAGGCGCAGGTGCGTCGGCTGATGGTGATCGACGATCAGCAGAAGCTCTGCGGAATCCTCAGCCTCGGGGACCTTACCCGAGACGCCGATACCGATTGCGCGTCGGAAGCTCTGGAAGGCGTCAGCCAGCCGGGCGGTCAGCACCAGCAGTAGGCTGGCGAGGCCTTATCGGCTCGCAATTTCCTTGATTGCGCGGTTGACGAGTTGCTCGTCGGTGGCGGCATCGTGCCGCTCCGCGATTAGCCGAGCTGCGGCCTTCGTCGCCGCGTCTGCGGCCGCCGCGCGCAGCTGCTCGATGGCGGTGCGCTCCTCAGCCGCGATCTTGTCCTCCGCCATGCGGGTACGGCGCTCGACCAGCGCCTCTGCATCCGTCTTGGCCTTGGCCACGATCTCGTCGGCTTCGTGACGGGCGCGCTCCATGAGCGCCTCCCGGTCCTTGTCGACCGAGGCGGCCTTCGCCTCATATTCGGCCTTGAGCGCTTCGGCTTCCTTGCGCAGCGTTTCGGCCTCTGCGAGCTGATCGCGGATCACCGCGATCTTGTTGTCGAGCGCCTTGGCAATAGCCCGGGGAACCTTCTTCCAGGCCATGATCGCGAAAACGGCGACCACGGCCAGCGCAATCCAGGCGCCCGCGTTCAAGAATAGCGCGGTCGGCTCAGCTTCCTCGGGCGCGGCCGGTTGGCTGATGAGGGCAAGATTAGACATTGAGCTCTGCCTTTACCGCCTGGGCGGCATCCTTCTTGTCGACCTTAATGCCGGTCAGTCGCGCGACCATCTCCTGGGACGCTTCCGCCGCGACTGCCTCGATTTCGGCGCGGGCGGAGGTGACAGCTTCGCGAAGCCTGGCCTGCGCAGCGTCGACTTTCGCGTTGATCTTGTCCGCGGCTGCCTTGACCTTCTTTTCGGTCTCGATTGCGCTCTTCTGCTTGGCTTCCTGGGCGATACGCGCCGCATCGGCCCGAGCCGCATCCATGCGTGAACGCCACTGCGCCTCCGTCTCGTCGGCCGCAGCGCGCGCATGTTGCGCGGCCTCGAGGTCGCCCGCAATCTTCCTCTCGCGTTCGTGGACCGTGGCCTGGATCTTCGGCACCATCCCTCGCGCGATCACGAAGAAAATGAAGCCGAGCGCCACCGCTAGCCACAAGAGCTGGGAGAGGAGGACCTCGGAAAGCTGAGACAGTTGAGGCATCGCGTGGAAGCCTTGGCTTTCTTAGATCGCGTAAAGGATGATCATCGCAACGGCGAACGCCATCAGGCCCAGAAGCTCAGCGGCGGCGAAGCCGATGAACAGACGGCCTTGCTGGCTGTCGGCAGCCGCCGGATTGCGCAGCGAGCTCTGAAGGAACGAGCCGAACACGAAGCCGACGCCGATCGAAGCGGCGCCGACGCCAATCGCCGCGAGACCGGCACCGATAACTTTGGCTGATGCGAGATCCATTAGTGAACTCCTTTTGGAACAGTCGTGACTAGTGAAGATGAACGGCGTCGTTGATGTACAGCGCCGAGAGGATAGCGAAGACGTAGGCCTGGATCGCCGCGACCAGCAGCTCGAGCGCGCTGATAAAGGTCACGAACAGGAAGCAAAGGATGGAAATACCGATCCCTCCGCCGCCGGCGTTCAGACCCTGAACAACGAAATTCCCGAAGATATCGAGCAGGATATGACCGGCGAACATTGCGATGAATGGCCGGAGTCCCAGGCTGAACGGCCGCACTGCGAACGAGAGCAGCTCCACGACGAAGATCAGCGGGACCATCACCAGCGGCGTTCCGTGCGGAACGAAGAGCGAAAAGAACTTCAGCCCGTGCTTCCAGAAGCCGACGCCGAGGACGATCGCGAAGGTGATGAGCGACATCACGCCCGTGAAGGTGAACTGCGCGGTAATCGTGAACGGATGCGCACCGGGGATGAGCGCGAAAGGCATGTAGGCCATCAGGTTCGCGAAGAGCAGGAACATGAAGGCCGTGAAGATCCATGGAATATAGGCCCTGCCTTCGGGTCCCATGTTCACGTGGACCATGTCGTCGATGAAGCCGATCATTCCTTCGACCGCGACCTGCCACCGGCCGGGGATCAGCTCGCGCTTCATGCCGCCGAACATGAACACCCAGATCGTGGCGAGCACGACCAGCGTCCACAGCGCGCTGTTGGTGAAGACGAACGGATTTCCGGCCTGGAACGAACCGAAAATCGGCTCGATCACAAACTGGTGCATCGGGTCGATCTTGCTGCCGCCAGCCGCCACGCTCTACCTCTTCTACTCGGCGTGCCGGTCAGAGCCGGCCCGCTTTGATGAAATCCTAAAGATGTTGATGACACCGCCGGCAAAACCGATAAACAGCAATATCAACATCAACCAGGGCTTGGTTCCCAGCCATTGGTCGAGAACCCAACCAATGACAGCGCCGCCCAGCGGCCCGCCCACCAGTTGGCTTAGGACCAGCTGACCGGCACGGTAATTAGGATCACCCCGTACCCCGGAAGCCTTTTCCGCCCTACGCCGCCGCGCGTGGTCGAGCCGCTCGTTGAGCGATTCGAGCCTTCCATCTGGCGGAAGCTTCGAGGCCTCTTCGATCTCATCCTCAGCCATGCGTCTCCCCTGTGCGTCGCCCCTGCAGAAACTCGCGGGCGCTAAGGCAAGGGGCGAAACATGGCGGAAGCGACACCGCCAAGGCGCGGACCCTTTATGAACGGGGCTAAAGATAGTCAACCGCGGCGTTCCACTGTACATTCAATGGCCATGAAACGAGGCCTGCTCGTTGCTCCTGCGCTCGCCTGCGCGGTCGCCGTGACTGCAGCGCCGGCAAAATTCGAAAAGAATAGCGACACGCTCGAGTTTACCTACGAATGGTCTCCTCAGGCAGCAGCGATCCCGGCGCTGGATCACCGCTTCCGGGGTGAAGTGTTGAAGGCGCTTGGAACGGCGCGGGCGAACGTCCGCGAGGACGAGCGGCTCGCCCGGGAGCAGAAGCGCGATTTCCACGCGCACTCCTATTCCATGAGGTGGACCACCGCGGGCGAAACGCCGCGGCTGCTCTCGCTTCAGAGTGAGAAAGGCACCTTTGAAGGCGGCGCTCACCCAAACAGCAGCTTTGGCGCGCTCTTATGGGACCGACGCACCGGTAGGGAGATCAGCGTCTCGTCGCTCTTTGCCAAGCCGGCAGATTTTGAAGCGCTAACACGCGCCGCTTACTGCCGAAACCTCGACGCCGAACGAAAGAAGCGCCGTCAGGGTGAAAGGCTTGCCGGTGATTTCGATCAATGTCCGAAATATTCGGAGCTGGCGATTGCGCCTGTGGACAGCACGCGAAATCGTCGGTTCGACCAAATTGCCTTCACCACCTCGCCCTACGTTGCGGGGCCATATGTCGAAGGGAAATACGAGATCTTCGTGCCGGTGACGGCCAAGCTGCTCGCTGCGCTGAAGCCGGCCTTCCGCTATTCATTCGAAGCTCAGCGGCAGTAGTCCGGCACCGGCGCCGCCTGCCCAGCCGCCCTCCTGCGCCATCCACCATCAGCCCACATGTACGCCTCGCCCACGCCCACACGGGCCAGGAGCTGGCATCCCGCAGCAACCCCGACGTCCTGGGGCGAGACGCCCCTTCGCGATGCCAGGTTCGAGTATAGCGAGCGTCGCCGGATATTGATGGTCGCGACCTGGCTGCGCACCGCGGCCGAAACAGGTGCGGCGATGCCAATATATCCGTCATACCGCTCGCCGACCGCTCCTGCGGCGCGCGCCGCATCTACGGCAGGAGTCTGCGCGGTTGCCGGCGCCCCAAGGCAGAGCGCAAACGCAAGGACAAGCTTCCTCATGGCTGCTTCGGTGGCGGGAAGGCCTGAGGATTCTGGTTGATCAACTGCTCGACGTCGCGCTGCAGGTGCACGACCACCTCCTGGCTGATCTTCACATTGAGGTTGATGTCGATCGGCTTGTCGGGCGCCTTGACCGAGATGCAGCTCGCCAACGGCACCGACAGTGCTGCTATGGCGAGCAATCCGGGACGGGCGATACTGGGCTCTCTCATCTCACTTCTCACTTGGTCTTGGGTGGCGGTGCAACATTCACCTGGTGATTCACCGGCGTTTGGGTCTGCTGCTGATTTTCCTCGAGCCGGCGGACCTCGGTGGTGATTCCGGGCACATCATCGAGGGGGCGCGGCAAAACGTTCGAAATGACCTGGCGCGGATCGTAGAACGACTTTGCGGTCGCGATCAGCGCGCGGAATGGCCCGGTAATGTTCACATTGAGGTGCAGCGGAAGCTTGGCGAGCAGATTACGGATGATCCGCTGTGTCTGGTTGGACTGGCCGATTCCGACGCCGGCGATATCGAGCCTCGCCGCAAACTCGCCTGCAAGGTCGCCGTCGAGACGGATGATCATCGACTTGAAACGCAGGTCTCTCAATGCATTGAAGGCGATATTGCCCATGGTCCCGAGATCCGCCTTGTTGACCACTCCGTTGTAGGCGAGCGAGCCGCCGGCTGGCCGTGAATCCAGCCTTCCGCCCACGATCCGGCCGCCGGATTCGTCGAAGATCATCGGCAGCACGCCGTCGAATGTTCCAGTCGCGTCCAACTCCTTGAACCCGAGCGACTGGACGAAGGTGTGCGCATCGAGCCCAACGACCTCGAAAGTCAGTCGCTTGGCCGTCGGTCGGGCGAAGTTCAGCACCGTTTCCTCGAGGATCAGGCGTCCGCCCATGAACGGCCACTCGCCACGCTCGATCCTGACCAGCTGATTGGGAAGCAGCTGGTAGTGAATGACCCCGTCTTCCACCAGGATGCCGGGGTTGATCGATTGAACCGTCATAACCTGGCCCGGCGGTGTCGTCAGATTGAGCAAGTCGTTGAAGTGAATCGTCCCTTTCATGCCCGCCACCGGGCCGAACGGCGCGGCGAGATCCAGATTCGCGGTTGAGAAGTCCCCGGTCGATGTGACCTTTCCTGTCGAGTTCCAGTCGATGCGTCCCAGCCCGCTGATCGTGCCCTTAACGAGCGCGATGACGCCTTCAGTAAGGCGCGTCAGCTCGTCCGGCTGCAGGTTCGTGCCGAACGTTAGGCCCGGAACGTCCAGCAGCGCGTGCCCCGCGTCCGCCGAGAGCCGATGTTCGATCGTCACGTCGGCTACAGGCGTCCCCGTCGCCGGATGCCTTAGCGTTCCTGTGGCTCGGACATAATCGCCGGCGATGGTGAGATGAGTGTCGCCGCTCCGCAAAGGATAGAAGCGCGCGTTCGCATCCCGGTCGGATACCGTCAGCGAGGCGTTCACGCTGAGGTCCTGCTTATGGAAGAGCCAGGTGCCGGAACCGTCGCTAAGGAGAAGCGGCACCGTACCGATGGTCGCCTTCGCATCGCCGAAATTGCCGCGCAGATCGGATCCCGCAAAGCTGCCGGTGAGCCGAGCCGCGTCAAAAGCAATTGGCGACGTGGGCCTGCCGAGCCGCATTCCGAGCTGGTTGAATCCGAACCGATTGCCCACGAGCTGCCCGCCGGCGGCTGCGAGGTGCAGCGGCGAGCTGCCGAGGCGACCGTTGAGAACCGGCGCGCTGAACCGCGCGCTGGTCATCACGGATCCGCCCGGCTGCTTCGAAACGATCGCCGGGCCAATCGGACAGACCGGCAGACGCGCCGCGCCAAGCTGGAGGGAGCTCATCTGAAAGTAGTTGAAGCTGACCACGGCGCATGCGGTGCCGAACGCGAAGCTGCCGCCGCGGCCGATGCGGCCCTGGATTGGCAAGCGCAGCGCCTGGACGCGCCCATTAGGGAACGGGCCGTCGAGCTGCGCGATGGTGCCGAGCGCCGTCGAACCGCCCGGCCCGGGGCCGAAGCGGATTGGCGTCAGTGCGAGCCGCTGTCCCCCTGCCGAGTATGGCGCGAGATCCGCGACGCCGCTCATCGGCGCGCCGGCACGCGGCTGGCTGAGTGAAATGCGTCCTGCCGGCAGTCCGCCGCCGGCCAATTCGATGTTGCCGTCGATCCGAAGCGCCGAAGCCGGCCAATAATATGTCACTCCGCTCCCGCCGGAGATGCGGGCGCGCGCTCCGTTCGGGCCGATCACATCCGCGCTAGTGATCCTCGCGGCGCCTCCACCGGGAAAGTTCACGACGCGAATCTGTCCAGCCGTATTAAAGTTGTGCGCCGTCCGGCTGATCGCATTGCCAATGCTGGTTGCGACCGGACCGATCGGCGTCCTGGCAGCTGCAGCGAGAGGCTGGGTCACCCCGGCAAGCATGGACGGATCGAGCGCCGCACTATCCGCTGCAAAGTTGCCGCCCATTGAGAAGGTGCCGGCGCGAATGCCGAGGCGATAGGCTCCATCCAGGCGCGTGCGATCCGCGTAGATCGTCGCCATGCGCGATTTCTGCGCAGAGAGCTTTACCCGCCCGCGGACGTCCGCCAGCGGCCCCTTGTAGGTCAGGTCACCGATAAAGGCCGCGAGGCCGTTCGCGCCCGCGGTTAGCGTGCTGATGGCCATCCGGCCGCTGCCGTCGACGCTGGTGAACGACTCATTGAAGCTCGCCTTCGCGTCGAAACGCGGCGCGACGACGTCGAACCGGCTGGTCGGACAGTTGAAGCGGTCGAGGGTGACCGGCCCTTCACCGTGCGGTCGACTAGCAATCACCGCGACGGCAAGATTGGCGTGCAGGTTGGTTGCCGCGCATTTGCCCGGCATCAGGCGCGGGCTGACGACCGAGATCCAGCCCTTGAAGCCGCCGGTCAGCCGCCCCGATCCCTCCGCCGCAAGCCCGATGGGTCCGAAAGGCGTTGCCAGCGCGATGCTGCTGTCGGCGATGTCGAGCACGATGTTGGGAAGCGCGAACGGCTTGTTGGTCGGCGGCGGCAGGAGGCGATCGATCTGGCCCCAGCTGACACGGCCATGGACCAGCCGACCGCGGAGACGGACGCCGCGCGCAACCACTCGATAGACCTGGAAATTGCCATCCAGCTTGAGGCGCATCTGAATGAGGGCATGCCGCGCTACGAGATCGGGGTGCTTGGGATCGCCGATGACGAGATTGCTCACCTCTTGAGTCCGGAAGCCGATGCGGTCGAGATGATAGCCGGCGGTCACTCCTCTCTTTTCGAACTCGCCTTGGAGGAAATGGGTCGCGATTGGCCGGCGCTGGATCCAGACAATTGCTATCGCAATGGCGAAGAGGATGAGAACACCGAGGGCGAAAAAACTCCCGATCCTCCCCCAGCGGATGCCGCGAACGACAATGGGCGCGCCGGACTCTTCCGGCACGGCACTCCCCTGCTCACTCGGCCACCGCTCGTTCATTGGCTTTTACTAACCCGCGCCGCCAGCGACCGTTCCGACAGCGGCATGACCCTTCCCATAACGCGTGACGCTGGTTAGTCCTCCCCTCGCTCGGATCGTCGCAAGGGAGCGGCATGAACGAGCACGCCTATAGATCGGATGAAGCGGACCGGTCCGTGGGTCATCGCGCGCGGTTGCGGCAGCGGTTCCTCGACGGGGGCCCGGCGGGATTTCACGATTACGAACTCGTTGAATATCTGCTCACGCTGACCATCCCGCGCGTCGACACGAAGCCGCTCGCAAAGCGCCTGATCGATGATTTTGGAGGGATCGGGCCGCTCCTCTCATCGAGCGCCGATACGCTCAGGCGCGAAGGGCTGACTGATCCGACGATCGCCGCGCTCAAGATCGCCGAGGCGACCGCACTTCGGCTGCTCGAAGCCAGAGTTGAGAAGCAGCCGATACTCTCGAGCTGGGACGCGCTGGGCGATTATCTCCACGCCACCATGGCGCATCGGCGAACAGAGGAAGTGCGGATCCTCTTCCTCAACGCGAAGAACATGCTGATTGGGAATGAGGCCCTGTGGCAGGGCTCGGTCGACGAAGCCTCCGTCCACGTCCGCGAAGTGATCGCCCGCGCCATCGCGCTCGGGGCGACGGCGCTGATCATCGTCCACAACCACCCGAGCGGCGACCCCACACCCTCAAGCCAGGACATCCGCCTGACACGGGACCTAGTTGAGGCCGGGCGGCACATGAAGATCACCGTCCACGACCATGTGATCGTCGGCGCTCAGGGGCGAACGAGCATGCGCGCGATGGGTCTGATCTAATGTCAGCTTTCGACCCAAAGCTGACCCTAGGCGGAGTGTTCGCGTCCGCCCCTTGACGTCCTGCGGATGTACGTCATTCGATGATGCTATGCGCAAAGGGATGCGGCGGCACAGGATCGACTTGGGTGGTGAGTCGGCGTTCCGGGTAGGAGGACCTCCTCGATCCGCGGACCTCTACTACTGGATCATGGAATTGAACTGGCCTGCATTTGCGGGGCTGGTCGCGGCGGTGTTTTTCCTGATCAATGCCCTGTTCGGAGCGCTCTACACGGCTCTGCCCGGCTCGGTTGCGAATGCGGCTCGCGGATCGTTTCTCGACGGTTTCTTTTTCTCGATCGATACCCTCGCTACCGTCGGATATGGTGAAATGTACCCTGCCGGTCATGCCGGCCACGCCATTGCCGCTGCGGAGATCCTTACTGGGCTGTTCTATTCCGCGACCGTCACCGGGCTGATTTTCGCACGGTTTGCCCGGCCGAGAATGGCACTCATGTTCAGCCGGGTTGCAGTCCTCGGGTGGTTCAATGGTCAACGAGCTTTGATGGTCCGCGTTGCAGCGCTGCGGTCTCGACCACTTGCGGATGTAACAGCGCAGCTGTCTTGGCTGAAGAGCGAACAGGATGAGAGCGGTCGAACCTTTCGCACCTTGGTGGAGCTGCCGCTGGTTCGAACTCGAAACCCCTTGCTCGCGTTCGCCTGGACGCTCGTCCACCCCCTACAATCTGACCAGGACGAGCTGGTTCAATCATTACTCGGCGAAGAGCGTTTCCTGCTGACTGCATCCGTCGGAGCCACCGACACGCTACTCGACAGTCCTACCCAAGCGAGCATCCGCTACGATCGACAGGATGTGCTCATCGACCACGAGTTCGTCGACATCATCTCGGAGGTGAACGGCCTGATGCACGTCGACTTAACCCGCCTCAGCGAGACGGCGCCGATTTCGAGCTGAGGTAGCCATTGATGCCGATTATGTCAGGCTTTCCACCCATTTCTATGGAGGTAGCTCATGATTTATCATGTCAATCGACTAACTCTCAAAGACGACCTCTCTGAGGAACAGCGCCGAGGAATTTTGGAGCTGATGAGCCAGGCTGGAGCAGCCAACCCAGCCGTCCGATCATTCGTCGTGGGTCGGGACATAGGCGGGGACTTCGAGTTGGCCGCCGTGTACGTACTTGAGGACCTCGAAGGTTACTGGGCGTACCTGACCCACCCTGCGCACGTCCGCTCGGAGATGCAGGGCATACCGCTAATCGAGCGGTTCGAAGCCTTCGATGTTACTGACTCCAACGACCCCCACATCGATGACCAGATCGCGGCGCTGCAGCGCCGCAATTTTGCCGAGCACCCCGAGATGGCCGCGCTCGCGGCCCAGGCGGGTGCGTTCCGCGTGCCCGGCGGCAACGGCTAGCGGCCAGGCGAAGTTTTACGACCAAGACCGTCCGCTTGTGGCAGCAACGCACCCATTGCTGCCATTAGCAGAGTGTCAGCATTCGACCCATTCCTGCCACTCCGGCCTTCGGTTACGGTAACGTAACCGCTGGGGGCAGCCAAATGCACTTCCATCTTCCCAAGCCGCTGCACGGCTGGCGCGAGTTCGCCGGCGAGGTGGGGATCATCGTCATCGGCGTGCTGATCGCACTTGGCGCCGAGCAGCTGGTGCAGAACGCGCACGAACGCACGGAAGCGCGCGATGCCGATCGCGCCGTCCGCGCCGAGCTCGAGCTCAACATGGGACGGCTCGCGTCACGGGTCGGTCAGAAGGGGTGTGTCGAAGGCCGGATTGCCGAAATCCAGGGCCTCCTCGATGTCGCAGCGGCCGACGGCAGCATCGCCACGCCGAGCTGGATCGGCCGCCCGCAATTCTGGACCATGCAGACAGTGCGTTGGGAAGCGATAGCCCAAGGGGGCCGAGCGGCGCTGCTCCCGCCGGACGAGCTCGCTGATTACGGACTGCTCTACAACTTCATGCGCAACATCAACGGCGCGATGGTGTCTGAGCAAGCAGATTGGGCCAGGCTCCGCACGCTTGAACATATGCGCCGACTCACGCCGCAAATGATCTTTGAGCTCAATGCGAGCCTGCAAGAAGCGCGATACTTCAACTGGCGGATTAAGCGCTGGATTCTCCAAATGGAGCCGAGCGAATTGCGCCTCGGCCTCCGCCCGGCGAGGAACGACTTGCCGGCGACGCGCTCCGCCTGCGTCCCGATGACGACGCCGCGAGAGCAGGCGCTGCGGGAGTCCGGCGGTCTTGAAAATGAGCCCTGAGCGGGGATGTCAGCTTTCGACCCATTGCGGACATTCGACCGGCGGCAGAAAAAAGGGCGGCCTCCACCGCCCTTTAGCACTGGGCGTCAGAAAGGGGGACGCAACTGACGCCTCGGTTCTAACTCCTTGAATTAGCGTCGGTTCCTAATGCTGTTGGAACGACTGACTTGCGAAGCGTCCGCTTTCCACTCCCTAACCTAATTTGTTTCGTCCGCTGTTGCCCCGAGCTATTCATCCATTGTGCGTGGTTCACCGCGTGCATTAGCGAAGGGGCGGCCCAAACTCGGATCGGAGCCGCCCTTTTTCTTGCGCCGGGCTTTGCGAGCCAACTGCCTAGGGCCATGCCTTCACTTTTCTATCTGGTGACCACAGCTCGATCGCCTGCCCCTCACGCCATCCTTCGGCAATCCTGATTGCTGTTGCGTCATCGGGAGCGTGGAACTCGTGTGCATGAGAGATGTGTCCGTCGCCGGCAAGGAAATACAGACGATACTGAACGCCTCCCTTGGACGGCGGCGGAATGAACGGCGGATCGTTCTGCATGCCGGGCGGGCAGGACGTCAGCCCGCGACGATGTGAAGGGTTGACCGCCGCTCCTTGGCTTGGAGGTCCGTCACCTTCGCGTCGTAAGCCGCCGCAAATGCAAAGTGGCACGAGCGCACCTTCTCATCCGCGGCGGCCTTGCCCGCCCTCCGTGCTTCATCAGCTCTCCTTATGAAGTAGCTAACTTCTCTGTCCATGTGCCCCCCGAACTGGCGCCGACGCGCATCGATCAAGTTATCCACAAATGACCGATTCGTGATTGAATTTAAATCACTTAGATCAGGAGAACTTGCAGCCCGCGCGTTTGGGAGTTCGGCGCGACACTCCGATCTGGCTAATGTCCGCTTTCCACCCAAAGC
>JBEDUM010000135.1:0-31446 GCA_040414585.1 Sphingomicrobium sp.
GCGCCGCCGGCCTGCGCCTCGGCGAAGTCGCGAAGCGCGGCGCTCTCCAGGAACAGCTGCCGAAAGATGCCGCCGAGCTGTCGCTCACCCGGCTCGACAAGTTCCGCCATGCCGAGGGCGGCAGCCCCACCGCTGAGATCCGCCTGGATATGCAGCGCGTGATGCAGTCCGACTGCGGCGTGTTCCGCACCGACCGGACGCTCGGCGAGGGGATCGCCAAGATCGACAAGGTGTTCAAGCGCATGGCCGACGTCGGCGTCACCGACCGCAGCCTCATCTGGAACAGCGACCTCGTCGAGACGCTGGAGCTCGACAACCTCCTCGCCCAGGCCGTGGTCACCATGCATTGCGCCGACAACCGCAAGGAAAGCCGCGGCGCGCACATGCAGGAGGACTATCCCGAGCGCGACGACAAGAACTGGATGAAGCATACCGTCGCCTGGTTCGACGCCTGGGGCGGCAAGTGGCCGTCAGGCGGAGTGAAGATCGACTACCGCCCGGTGCACGAGTTCACGCTCACCGACGACATCGAATACATCAAGCCGAAGAAGCGGGTTTACTAGGAGCCGCGGAGCGCAAGTGAGCGATTGCGCCAGCAATCGGGAGCCAGCGCGAAAGATGCCGTAAAGTCACTAAAGTCACGGAGAGCGGCGCCTCTTGCGTGACCTTATCGACGATCCACGGCGAAGCGGAATTCAAACGATGCGAATGAGCCGGACCGCTGTTGCGGCCCAACAGGCTGGCAGGAGGAATCCTATTTTGGAAGTTGCCGCCTAGAGTCAGCTTTGGGTCGAAAGCTGACTCTAGCGTTTCAGATCTCTGTCAGCTGCGTCGCATAGCGCGCCGCCTTCTCGGCATAATGCGCTGCTGAAATTCGAAGCGCTTGCTTCTCACCGTCGGTGAGCTGCCGCACCACGCGCGCGGGAGCGCCGACAATCAGGCTACCGCTCTCGAACCTCTTCCCCTCGGTGATCAGAGCCCCCGCGCCGACAATGCACTCCGGTTCGATAACCGCGCCATTCAAGATGCGTGCGCCCATGCCGATCAGGCAATCGCCGGCGATGGTGCAGCCGTGGAGGATCGCCTGGTGGCCAACGGTCACGCGAGCGCCGATGGTCAACGGGAAGCCGGGATCGCTGTGGCCGATCGCGCCGTCCTGGATGTTCGATTCCTCGCCGACGATGATCGGCGTGTTGTCGGCTCGGATGATGGCGCCGAACCATATGCTCGCCCGAGCGCCGAGGCGGACGTCGCCGATCAGGTCGGCCGACGGAGCGACCCAGGCGCCGCCGCCCAGCTGCGGCCGGACACCGCCTATTTCATACAGCGGCATCAACCCTCCTCGAACGCGCCGACGAATATTTCCTCGCCCGACAAGCCGTCGAGTTCGATGTCGAGCGC
This sequence comes from Sphingomicrobium sp., assembly GCA_040414585.1. Taxonomy (GTDB): domain Bacteria; phylum Pseudomonadota; class Alphaproteobacteria; order Sphingomonadales; family Sphingomonadaceae; genus Sphingomicrobium. Next base: position 1,402 of record JBEDUM010000135.1, read on the forward strand.
GCGATATTCGTCGCCGAAATCGCGCTGAAAGGCTTCGAAGTCCTGAAGCGACTCCCATCGGTCAATGGTCATCCACCACCCGTCCGGCTCGACGGGCCGCAGCAGGCTCGTTCCGCGATAGCCGCGCGCCTTCCCGAAGAGCGCCGCCCAGTCGCCGTCCGGACCGTATGCCCTCGCGAAGTCCCGCTCACGTCCCTGCGGCGGCCGGAATTTCCATACCCGCACGTGCGTCATCGCGCCGCCCTAACTCGGAACCACACGCGGCACCACTCATCGGCAAGCTTAGCGTACGGTGCAGCGGGGGCGCGATTAACTGGTCGGCCAAGCGGGGCGGCGCTATAAGCTCAATGGCAGCGGATCGGGGGGCTCGCATGCGTTTCACATCGGTTCTTGTCATCGCTCTTGGCGCACTCGCGGTCGGCGCTCCGGCAGAAACGCCGCGAGCGGGTCAGTCCGCGCTCACCTTTGGCTCGCCGTGGCAGGCGGAAATCTACACGGGTTATATCTATACCGACCAGGAGCGTCAGGGTCGGCCGCAGTGGGACTTGGCCCACCGCTGCGGCGGATCATACGTCGCTCCGCATTGGGTGCTGACCGCCGCCCACTGCTTTTACAAAAAGAATAGCGAGGAGGTCGGTCCGTGGAAGGAAAACCGCTGGCGCATCCGTCTGGGCGCCCGCGACCTTCCATCGGGAGAGGGGATCACCTTTCCTATCGACCAGGTCGTCATTCATCCTGGTTTCGTCCACGCCAGCTACACGAACGACGTCGCGTTGGCCCATTTCGTAGCCGACGCCCAGAGCAGCGCCGATTACGCCAGGCGCGACTCCAAGCATGTCGCCCAAATCCGGCTGAACGGCGCGAATGACGGCGACCCGCCGCTTGGACTGGGCGAGCCCGTCAGCGTGAGCGGTTGGGGCAAGACCAGGGACGACGACAATGCTCCCACCAACCCCGAGCTGGATTCGGTCACGATCCATACGGTCGGTTGCACCTGGGACCCGGTCTACAAGGGCAAGACGAGCGACGACAATTTGTGCGCATTCGGCAAGGGCAAGGATGCCTGCCAAGGGGACAGCGGCGGTCCGCTAATCCGCGCCGTCGGAAGCCCCGTGCTCGTCGGGATCGTCAGCTGGGGCGAGGGATGCGGCGAACATCCGGGCGTATACGTCCGGATAGACCGCGACCATTATCTAGGCTGGATCAACCGCACGATCGCGGCAGGTCGATGAACTAGCGACCGTCCCCGCTGCTGCGGCCGTCTCCGCTGCTGCGCCCATCACCACTGCTGCGTCCGTCGCCGCTGCTCCGGCCATCGCCGCCGCCCTTTGCGCCGCCGCGCCCAAGTTCGTCCTTGAGCTCAACGAGATCGTCTTCGCTCAGCACCTGGCCGGACTCATCATTGACGGGCTTTCCCCCGGTGATCATTGGATTTCTCCTTCCGAGCAATCGCGGAGGATATTCTCATGGAATTGCCGGTCGCGATAGGCTTCGTTTACGCGGAGTTTAACGCGTTGACAAAACTAGTGAATCTTTGATCGCGCCTCAGCGGATCGAGCATGACGTCCGTCGCGGCATAGGTCAGTCCCGAGTCGCCCACTTCGCGCGCGCGAGCGAGTTTCTGAAGCGATTCGTCGGCGCGGCCCCATTGCGCAAGCACCTCGGCCTGCTGGTAGACGGCGGCATCGCCGACTTGCGACTGGAGATCCGCGAACGCTTTCTCGGCCGCCGCACGATTGCCGAGCCGGTTCTGGGCGATGGCGAGGCCGGTCAGGCGGAACTGCGGCTCCGGCTCGGCCTCGAACTCCTTCAGCGCGTCGGCCGTCCGGCCGAGGCCTAGCAGCGAGTTCCCCGCCAGCGAGTGCGCAAAGGTCATCTTCGGATTGAGCTGGAGCGCGCGTCGCAGCGGCGGCAGCGCATCGGCGTAACGGCGCGCGGCGTAGGCAACCGACCCCTGGGCACGAAAGGCGCGCGGGTTCAGCGGATCGAGCAGCACCGCCCGCTCAACCGCGGCCTTCGCCTCGGCGGGCCGCCCCGCACGGGAGCAGTATAGCGCGTAAAGCAGAACGATATCGGCATTGCCGTATCCCAGACGATAGGCTCGCTGATACGACGGCCAGGCTCCGCGAATGTCGAGCTTTCCGGCGAACATTGCATAGCCGAGAGCGAGATGACCCTCGGCAAGGTCAGGCGCGAGCTCGACTGCTCGCTGGGCGGCAGCGATCGCTTCCGAATAGAGTGGCTTCAGCTGGTCGGCGTTGGCATGTTCGCCGGCAATGACGGCAAGCGACCGCGACCGGGCGGCATGGGCGAGCGCGAACTTCGGGTCGTCGGCGATCGCCATTTCGAAATTGGTCAGCGCGGCGTGGTCCGTCTGCTCATCCTTGGCCAGATTGAACAGCGCCCGGCCCTGCAGATAATGTTCGTACGCCTGGACATTCGTCGTCCCGCCCGGCGCAGGTTGGCTTGTCGCGACCTGGACCGACATTGCCTGTGCGACGGTTCGCGCAATGTCGCTCTGCACGGCGAAGATATCCGTGAGCTGCCGGTCGATGCTTTCCGACCAGCGCGAGAAACCGGTGCGGCCATCGACCAGGTCGGTCGAGATGCGCGCAACGTTCCCGGAGCGCTGGACCGATCCTGAAAGCAGGTAACTCACGCCAAGGTCGGTGGCGATGGCCTTCACATCGTCGCCTTCCTTATTCGCCTTCTCGGACGAGGTCCCGGCGAGGACCTGTATCGCGTCGATCCGAGTGAGGGCGCTCCGGATCTCCTCGGTCAGGCCGTCGGCGAAATAATCCTGCGACCGGTCTCCGCTGAGGTTGCGGAACGGAAGCACAGCGATGCTGAGCGGAGCAGCGCGGTGCATGAGGCCGCGCTCCCACGCGAACCACGCCCCGCCTGCGGCAAGCGCAACCCCCGCCGCCGAGCCGCCGATCATTGCCGACCGGCGCGACACCCGAACCGGCACCGGGGCGTGCGGCGAATGGCGATGATGAATGACGGAATCTATGGCGCGTTCGATGGCGCCGATCTCGGGGGCGTTCTTGCGGCCATGCCACCGACTGAGGTCGATCACCTGATACTGACGGAATCCAAGGGGTGGCCTGGCCCCGTCGATCGACAGAGGAACAAGCCGATGGCGCTCGCGTCCCTGGGACGCTTCGTCTCTGACCCAGTCGGATTCGACCGAATTCTCCGACCACAAGACAATGACGGCGTCGGCCTTTTCGAGTGCCTCGGCAATGGACCTTGAGTAAGCCTCGCCGCCTTCGATCAGCGCGTCCCACCAGATGGTGAAGCCGGCATGTTCGAGTGTTGTGGCGAGGCGATGGGCGAAAGCGGCATCGGCCCGCGCATAGCTCAGGAAGAGCGTTACGGCCTTGTCGGATGCAAGTGGCTGATCCTGCATGCTGCGCCCCCCGGCGGCAATGGCGCACCGGGGCGCTCGCCTGTCAAGTGAAGGAGGGCGGGTCGTTGGCGCTTCGCTCGGATTGTCGGCTTCGGATGTCCCCCGGACATCCTGCAGGCGACAATGGTGCCCAGGAGAGGACTCGAACCTCCACGCCCTTGCGAGCGCCAGCACCTGAAGCTGGTGCGTCTACCAATTCCGCCACCTGGGCACTTGTCGTTTTTGGCAGGCCGCGGCGCTTAAAGGGGCTGCGCCTGCCTTGTCAATCTAGGAACGCAGAGGCTATCGCGCCAGTCCATGATTGAGCGGTTCGAAGAGCTTGTGACGGTGTTCGGTGGCGATGGATTCATCGGCCGCTACGTCTGCGAATATCTCTTCAGAAGCGGCGTGCGCGTCCGCGTGGCGAGCCGCGACCCGCGCAACTCTTATTTCATCCAGCCGCTTGCTCAGGTTGGACAATTCGGGTTCGTGAAAGCCAACATCATTGATCGCGAAAGCGTGAGCCGTGCGCTTGATGGCGCCAGCGCGGCCATAAACCTCGTCGGCACTTTTGGACGTGGGATGCAGTCGGTCCATGTGGACGGCGCCCGCAACGTGGCGGAAGCCGCTCGCGAGGCGGGTGCTACGGCGATGGTCCATATCTCGGCGATGGCCGCCGACGCGAACTCGCCTTCGAACTACGGCCGCACCAAGGGGGAGGGCGAGACGGCGGTCCGCGACGCATTCCCCAACGCGACCATCATTCGCCCGTCGATCGTGTTCGGCCCCGAAGACGACCTCACCAACCGCTTCGCTGCAATGGCCCGCTTGCCATTCCTGCCGGTCATCGCTGCCAAGCGCAATTTCCAACCGGTCTACGTGCGCGATCTTGGCAAGGCGGTCGCAATGGCGGCGCTCAATCCCCAGAAATACGGCGGAACAACGTTCGAAATCGGCGGGCCGCAGGTCATGAGCATGGTCGAGCTTCACAGGACCATTCTGCAACTCAGCTGCCAGGACCCTGACATCATTCCGCTGCCGGATGTCTTCGGGAATCTGCTGTCGAGCTTCGGATGGCTTCCTGGAGCGCCGCTGACGCGCGACCAGTGGCTGATGCTTCAGTGCGACAACGTCGCTTCGGGCAAGCTGCCCGGCCTCGAAGCCTTTGGGATCAACCCAACCCCACTCGCCGCCGTCGGCTATGAATGGCTCGGGCGCTTCCACCGGGGCGGCAAGTTTGCCGGGAAGCGAATTAATTTGACGGCCACTTCGTGAAGCTCGACGCCTAGCCGATGCCAATCCTGCTGATCGCCATCATCCTCGGCATCGTCGAGGGCGTTACCGAATTCCTTCCCGTCTCCTCGACGGGTCACCTCATTCTTGCGACCGAGTTGCTAGGCTTCGACGCGGAGAAATGGGCCGCCTTCAACGTCATCATCCAGCTGGGCGCCATACTCGCGATCGTCGTCCTTTACTGGCGCACCTTTTGGGCGGTCATCGAAGGGCTCATCAAGAAGCAGGCGATGAGCTGGCGCTTCGTGCGCAACATACTGATCGGATTCCTGCCCTCCGCCATTCTCGGGTTCATCCTCATCAAGCATATCGAGGCGCTGCTCGGGAACGCTTACGTGGTCGCCATAGCCTTCATCCTCGGCGGCATCGCGATCCTCGTCATTGAGAAGCTTGTGAAGCGCACCGATGTGGTCGGCGTCGCGGAGGTGCCGGTGGGCACGGCCATGGGCATCGGCATCGCGCAATGCCTGGCGATGATTCCCGGCGTCAGTCGCTCAGGCGCGACCATCATGGGTGCACTAAGCCTTGGAGTCGAGCGACGCACGGCGGCCGAGTTCAGCTTCTTTCTCGCCATCCCGACCATGATCGGTGCGACGACGCTCGAATTCGCCAAGCACCATGACGACATCATGGCCGGCGCGCACGGGGTCGGATTCGGCACGGTCGCAGTCGGGTTCGTCGTTAGTTTCCTGGTAGCGATCGTCGTCGTGCGCGCATTCGTCCATTACATTTCTCGCCATGGCTTCGCGCCGTTCGCATGGTATCGGATCGCCGCCGGCGCCGCTGCTCTCGCCTGGCTCTACATGCGCTGATTGACGCTTCGCTTACCTGTCGTACGCTACGGCGAGTCGACAGGGGGAGGCTTCGATGCGTCATCTGATTTTCTTCGCGGGTCTGACGGCGATGACTATGCAGCCCGCGGCAGCGACATCGCCTGCTCCCGTCGCGTCTGCCTCGGCGAAAATTGATCCCGCAGCGCTAGCCGCTGCCGACCGCCTCCTCACCGCGATGGACTATGATGGCATGATGAAACACGCATGCGACGCCATGGTCGCGAAGATGGCGCCGATGCTGAAATCATCGCTCGAGCAGAAAACTGGGCAGCGCGTCGATGACGCGCTCGTCGACCGCATTACCGGGGTGGAGGCGCAGTTCCTTCGCCAAATGCTCGTCAATAGCCCAGACATTCGGCGCGCGAGTGCGGTCATCTACGCCACTCACTTTTCTGCGGCCGAGCTCGACCATCTTGCGCTCCTCTATAGGGACCCGGTGATGCGCAAATGGTCACGGGTCGGACCGGACGCTGCCGCGGAGCTGTTGCCGCTAATCCAGGGTCTCGCAGAGTCGCATCGCCAGGAGCTCGAAGAGAAGGTCAAGGCGGCCGTCCTTGAATATTACTCGCAAAAGGCCGCCCGCCCCGACAGCTGAGTTTATTTGGTGATGGCTAGGTGCTAGACTGATCGTCTCGGTTATTCAGCACCTTAGACGGTGAGGCAATGCGTAAGACCCTGATCCTTCTCTCGCTCCTGGTTGGACCGAGCGCCGCATTCGCGCAGCCCGCGCCGGCTCCGGAGCCTCGGCCATCGCCGATGTCGCTTCCGCCGCAGCTAGCGGATCCGACTACCGTGGACCGGCTAGCCAACGTCATGCAGGCTCTGTCGCAGGCCTTCCTCGATGTTCCCGTCGGCGGGATCCAGGCCGCAGCCGAGGGACGGCAACCTACCGCCGCCGAACGCCACATGACCGTCCGCGACATCGCTCGCAAGGACGACCCGAATTTCGACCGCAAGTTCCAACATCAGATGGCCGAAGTTCGACCAATGATGCACCAGAGCGTGAACGCGCTGAACGATGCGCTGCCCGCAATGATGCAGGGGCTTCAGCAGGCCGAAAAGGCGCTTGAGCGTGCGACGGCGAATATGCCCGACCCGAATTATCCGAAGCGCTAGACGGACTGCGTCCACACGCTAAAGCTGCCCGCCCATGTGGCAGCTCTTCCAGTTCCCGCTGTGTCCGTTCTCCCGCAAGGTCCGGCTCGTCCTTGCCGAAAAAGGCGTGGGACATGAGCTGGTGCGCGAGAACCCCTGGGAGAAGCGGGACGAGTTCATCGACCTGAACCCCGCCGGCGAAACTCCGGTGATGGTCGAGCCTGATCAGGGCGTCACGCTTATCGGCTCGCAGCCGATCGTCGAATATTTCGACGAGACGATCGATCGAATGCCGATGATCCACGGCAATGCCGCGCTGCGCGCCGAGATCCGGCGGATGACCGAGTGGTTCGACATCAAGCTCTATCGTGAGGCCGTGGAGCCGCTGATGAACGAGCGCATGCGCAAGCGCCTCGTCAGCCGTGAGAGTCCCGACACCCGCATCCTTCGAGAAGCCATGCGCGTCGCTTCGGAGCATTTGGATTACATCGACTACCTGCTCGACCACCGCCGCTGGCTGGCTGGCCCTGGCCTGAGCCTCGCCGATTTCACGGCTGCCGCGCACCTAAGCGTCATCGACTATCTCGGCGCGCTCGACTGGCGCGGGCACAAGCAAACCAAGGACTGGTACGCGGTGATGAAATCGCGGCCCTGCTTCCGTCCGCTCCTCGGCGAAAGGATGGAGGTGATCGTCCCGCCCTCGCATTACGACAAGGTCGACTTTTAGTAAGGCGAACCGCGCTTCCGAACCGCGTCGCAGATCGTGAAATAGTCCGTCGTGAGCTCGGTGCCGGCGCTCAGATCTATCGCTGCCACATCATCGCCGAACGCGACTCCAAGCGAGGTGGTGTTGGGTTGGTCGGAGTGGTTGAAGTGCCGCCCATTGTCACCGCACAGCACCCAGAGCCCCGACGGCTCGTGGAATGTGCAATAGGTGTTGAGGAAGGCGCGGAGCCGCTCGGGCATCGCCTGGATTTCCACATCGGTGAATATGTGGTCGATCCGACCGTCGAACCGCCAGATCAGGTCTCCGGCTTTCACATCTTCCAGGAGGAACGTGCCGATCCCGTGAATCGGACTGGCGCGCAACTCCGTCTCAACCATCATCATAGTGCGGCATCCATCACGCTGATCCGGCGTAACGGACGTTAGACGACACTGTTCCTAAGCCAAGCCCTTGACTGAAGATTGCCCCATGGGACCGCTTGCGCGGACGGTTTAAGGCTCCAGCTCGACGTCCCAGTAAAGATAGTCGCGCCAGCTTTCGTGGAGGTAGTTCGGCGGAAAGGCTCGGCCATGCTCCTGGAGCTGCCAGCTGGTGGGCCGGATCGGCTCGCGCTGAAGGTGCATGTGCGCCTGGACCGGGGTCCGACCTCCCTTTCTCAGGTTGCAGGGCGCGCACGCCGTGGCAACATTCTCCCACATCGTCCGTCCGCCCTGGGCGCGCGGAAGGACATGGTCGAACGTCAATTCCTTGCCTGAGCCGCAATAGACGCAGCGGAATTTGTCGCGGAGAAACAGGTTGAACCGGGTGAACGCCGGATATTCGTTCGGCTTCACGAACTGCCTGAGCGCAATCACTGACGGCAGCTTGAGCGCCAGGCTCGGGGAGTGGACCTCTCGCTCATAGTGAGCAACGACATCGACACGTTCCAGGAACATCGCCTTGATCGCCGTCTGCCACGGCCACAGTGAGAGCGGGTAATAGGACAGCGGCGTATAATCGGCGTTGAGCACCAACGCCGGGCAGCTATCGGGATGACGGATCAGCTCAGGATGGTACATGCGAGCGCGACAAGCCTTTCGTTCGGTCGGTCCGAACTCCAGCTCTCCGGCCTCGTCGCACTCAAGGAGGAGAGGGCATCCCGGCCCGTCTTCCCTTGTTGACCACCGGATGCCAACCCGGCGTTACAAAACGAAGAATCGGGGATTGCAGAGTCTGCGTCAAGAGGCGGCCACGTGAACATTACGCGCTTTGCGCCTTCTCCGACCGGACGGTTGCATCTCGGACACGCTTACAGTGCCGTGTTGGGACACGCGCGAACACGGGAGAGCGGCGGCAAGTTTCTCGTCAGAATCGAGGACCTCGACCAATCGCGCAGCCGGCCCGAGTTCGTCGATGCGATCTTCGAAGACTTGCGCTGGCTTGGCCTCCGTTGGGACGAGCCCGTCCTGGTGCAGTCCGAGCGAAGCGCTGCCTATCGAGACGCCCTGGAGCATTTGCGAGAGCAAGGTCTCGTCTACCCCTGCTTCTGCACGCGCGCGGACATTGCCGCCGCACTAGAGGCCCCGCACGGACCCTTGGGAGCCCACTATCCGGGCACCTGCAGAGGCCTGCCCGACGATCCCGACCGGCGCTCAGCCATGCCGCACTGCTGGCGCCTCGATGCAAGCGAGGCGCTGGCGCGAACGGCCGCCCTGTCGTGGACCGAAGCGGATGGGCGGGAATTCACCGCCGACCCGACCCATTTCGATGACGTGATTCTTGCTCGAAAGGATGCGCCGGCAGCTTACCACCTCGCTTGCGTCGTGGACGATGAGGCTAGCGGCGTGACGATCGTCGCGCGGGCGGCCGATCTTCGTTCGTCGACTCCCATCCAGCGCCTGCTTCAGATGCTGCTGGGCTTTGTAGAACCAAAATATTTGCATCACGGGCTCATCGGCCACGCCGACGGCCGCCGCCTTGCCAAACGTGATCGCGCGCCAACTCTCCTCGCAATGCGCCAGGAAGGCGTTGATGGCCAGGCTGTCGCTGCCGATCTCCTCGCGGGCAAGCTTCCGCTTGGTTTCGCCTTCCTCGCAGCCTAAGGCACGCCGATGCGTCCAATCCTCCTCGTCCTGTTGCTTCTTGCCATGGCTGCGGTGGTCTACGTCCTTGTCCGCGGAGTCATCGCGATGGCATCGGGCAGGGATGTGACAGGTGAGCAGTCGCAAACCTGGATGCGGCGGCGGGTCCTCTTTCAGGCTGTCGCTATTGTCCTTGTGATCCTGATTCTGGCCGTCGCCGGCGCGTCTTCGAGCCACTAGAGCGGCGGAATTTGGTCAAGCTCAACAAGATCTACACTCGGACGGGTGACCGCGGAAGCGCGGGGCTGGTCGATGGCAGCCGAGTCAGCAAATCCAGCCTTCGGATGGCGGCAATCGGCGAGGTCGATGAGACCAATGCCGCGATCGGGGTTGCAATTGCGGAGCTCGGCGACGGGGAGTTGAAGCGTCAGCTGCTGACCGTCCAGAACGACCTGTTCGACCTCGGTGCCGACGTTGCCACGCCCGGCGAGGTCGACGGCGCGCTCCGGATCGTCGGGAGCCAGATTGAGCGACTGGAACGCGAGATCGACGCGATGAACGCCGATCTGCCCCCGCTTACCAGTTTCATCCTGCCGAGCGGCTCTTCCGCAGTCGCTGCGCTGCATCTCGCCCGCGCCGTCGTCCGACGGGCTGAGCGTGCCGCGGTGGCGTTGCACGAGCGAGAGCCAGTGAACCCGCACTTGCTCTCCTACCTCAATCGCCTCTCCGATCATCTGTTCGTCGCAGCCCGCTTCGTTGCTGCGGGCGAAGGCGGCGACGTACTCTGGCAGCCGGGCGGAACTCGCGACGAATAGCCGCGAATGCGGAACATTTAGCGAACTTTTGGCTGTACCCCACCATCGTTTCGTGGCAGGGCGCGCCGCATGGCCCGGGAGGATTCGGCTTCGATCCCCACGGCGTTTGGCGAGAAGCTCCTCGCCACCCGCAAGCTGACGCTCGACCTCGCCGCGCCGCTCAGCGACGCGGACGCAACGATTCAGCCGTTTCCTGACGCGTCGCCGGCGAAATGGCATCTCGCGCATACGACCTGGTTCTTCGAGACATTCGTCCTGCGGGACCATTTGCCGGACTACCAGGCGTTCGACGAACGCTGGGCCTATCTCTTCAACAGCTACTATGAGGCTGAAGGTCCACGCCACGCGCGCCCCCGGCGCGGGATGCTCAGCCGCCCTTCGCTTGACGACATCCGTGCTTATCGCGCCCACGTCGACGAGGTGCTGGAGCGCGCATTTCCATCACTACCCGAAAGCGCTCTCGAGCTGGTCCAGCTCGGTATTCACCATGAGCAGCAGCACCAGGAGCTGTTCCTCACCGATATCCTGGCAACGTTCGCCGAGAACCCGCTGGAACCAGCATATGGAGAGCTGTCCGCGCCGGCCTGTTTCGCGGCGGAGCCGCTGACCTTCTTGTCCGGCCGCGAGGGCATCGTGGAGATCGGCGCGCCTGAGGAGGGCTTCGCCTTCGACTCCGAGCGCCCCCGTCATCGTGTCGTTCTGATCGGTCATGAGCTTGCGAACCGCCCGGTGACCAACAAGGAATGGCGCGAGTTCATCGAGGCGGGCGGCTACTCGACCGCCACTCTGTGGCTTTCCGAAGGCTGGGACTGGGTTCAGCGCGAAGGCATCGCGGCGCCGCTCTACTGGCGCGGCGACGGCAATGAATTCACGCTAGGCGGACAGCGCGAGATCGACTGGGCAGCTCCAGTCGCGCAAATCAGCTATTTCGAAGCTGATGCTTATGCCCGCTGGGCCGGCGCGCGCCTCCCCACCGAGGCGGAATGGGAGAGCTTCGCCGCGTCGTCCGACCCCAACATCGGCAACCAACTCGACACCGGCGGCGCAGTCGTGCCTCAGCCCGGCGGCGGAATCTTCGGCGATGTCTGGGAATGGACGCAAAGCGCCTTCACTTCCTACCCCGGCTTCGTCCCGGCCAAAGGAGCAGTCGGCGAATACAATGGCAAGTTCATGTGCGGACAGTACGTGCTGAAGGGCGCGAGCTGCGCCACTCCGAGAGGCCACAGCGGTGCCTCCTACCGCAATTTCTTCCCGCCGGCGGCGCGCTGGCAATTCACTGGAGTACGCCTTGCTCGCGACGCTTGACGCCCAGACCATCGCCTTTCGCGACGACGTGCTCGCCGGGCTCTCGGCGCCAGTTCCGGCCGTCCCCGCGCGCTGGCTCTACGACCGTCGAGGCTCCGAGTTGTTCGACGAGATCACGCGCCTCCCCTCCTATTATCCAACCAAGACCGAGACGGCGATTTTCCATTCGATCATGCCGGAAGTCGCCGCGCGCGTCCCGAAGGGGGCGGTTGTCGTCGAATTTGGCGCCGGCTCGCAAACCAAGACTCCGATCCTTCTCGATGCGATCGGACCCGCCGCCTATGTTCCCGTCGATATTTCGGGCGATTATCTGGAGCACAGTGCGGGCGAACTTCAGCGCCGGTTTCCGTCGCTGGAGGTTATCCCGGTCGTAGCCGATTTCGCGCGGCCCTTTTCACTGCCTGGCGGCCTGGAGCATCTGCCCAAACTCGGCTTCTTCCCTGGATCGACCATCGGCAATTTCGTCCCGTGGAGCGCGACGGACCTGCTGCGACAGTTCCGCGCGCTGCTCGGGCCTTGCGCCCAACTGCTGATCGGCATGGACCGGGTGAAGTCGGTCAAGCGCCTCATCGACGCCTATGACGAGCCCGAAGGTGTCACCGCCGAGTTCGACCTCAATCTTCTGGAGCGGATCAATCGCGAGCTCGACGGCGACATTCCTGTCGATGCCTTTCGACATGAGGCTCGTTGGAATGACATCCTCTCGCGGATCGAAATGCACCTGGTCGCGATCAGGGACGTCGACTTCAGCGTCTCGGGTAAAAGCTTCAGTTTCGCGAGAGGCAGTTCGATCCACACCGAGAACAGCCATAAATATGGCCCGCGCGGTGGCCGGGTCCTGCTTCTCGCGGGCGGCTGGACTCCAATCGCGGAATGGACCGATGCGAATGGGGACTTTGCCGAAATCCTCGCGGTTGCGGAGCCAGAGAGGTTTGCGCCCTAACGACCGTCCCGCTAAGCGGCGGCCATGCTTCTTGCCCTCGTCGACATTGCCGACCTTCTGCTCACGATCCTCACTTGGGTCATCATCATCCAGGTCGCCCTTAGCTGGCTGTTCGCCTTCAACGTGCTCAACGCCAGCTCGGGTGGCGTCCGCGCCTTCGCCATCGCGATCGACCGGCTAACGGCCCCGCTTTACCGGCCCATCCGTCGAATGCTTCCCGATTTCGGCGGAATCGACTTTTCGCCACTGGTGATCCTGATAGCCATTCAAGTGATCAAGAAGCTGCTCGCCGGCGTGGTCACCCAATATTATTTCGGCGGATGACGGCGAAGCGGATCGACGGAAAGGCCGCAGCTGCCGCCGTCCGCGAGAGGGTCGCGGCGGGCGTCCGCGAGTTCCAACAGCGCATAGGCCGACCGCCTGGCCTCGCCACCGTGCTGGTGGGCGAGGATCCGGCCAGCGCGGTCTACGTTCGCTCCAAGAATCGCGCGACCGCCGAAGCGGGCATGGCGGGCTTCGCGCACAACCTTCCCGACAGCACGTCCGAAGCCGAGCTCCTGCAGCTCGTTACCGACCTCAATGCCGACGACCGTGTTGACGGTATCCTCGTTCAGCTTCCCCTGCCGAAGCAGGTAGACGCGACGCGCGTGATCGAGACGATCGAGCCGGGAAAGGACGTCGACGGGTTTCACCCGGTCAATGCCGGTCGACTGGCGACCGGTCTGCCGTCGCTCGTGCCGTGCACACCTTTCGGCTGTCTCTACCTGCTGAAACAGGAGCTCGGCGGCATCGCGGGGCTCAACGCCGTTGTGATCGGCCGTTCCAACATCGTCGGTAAACCCATGGCCCAGCTGCTGATCGGCGAAAGCGCGACGGTCACCGTCGCGCATTCCAAGACGCGCGACCTGCCCGATGTCGTCCGTCGCGCGGACATCGTCGTCGCCGCAGTGGGGCGGCCGGAGATGGTGCGCGGTGACTGGATCAAGCCGGGTGCGACGGTCATCGACGTCGGCATCAACCGCATCCCCACCGACGACGGCAAGGGCCGGCTGGTCGGAGACGTTGCTTTCGAAGAGGCGGCTCAAGTCGCCGCGGCGATTACTCCAGTTCCCGGTGGGGTTGGGCCAATGACGATCGCCATGCTGATGCGGAACACCTTGGTTGCCGCCCATCGCCGAGCCGGCCTTGAAGACCCGGAGGGCCTATGATTGCCATGCTCCTTTTCGCAGCGGCCGCGACGACCGCCATTGACGCTGAAAATGCCTTTGCGCGCGACGCCCAGCGGATCGGCCAGTGGACCGCGTTCCGCAAATATGCGGATCATGACGCGGTGATGTTCACTCCTCAGGCGGTGTGGGCCCGGGACTTTCTGAAAGATCGTAAGGACCCGCCTGCGTCCGTTCGCTGGTGGCCGGCCTACAGTTTCGTCTCATGCGACGGCCACACCGCCGTCAACTCCGGGCCGTGGTTCAAGGCGGACGGCGCCGTCGGTGGCTATTTCACAACGGTTTGGCAGCGAACGAACGGTGAATGGCGTTGGGCGTATGACGGCGGCGGCCCGCTCAACGGCGCTGTCCCGCAGCACAAGCAGCCGATCGTAGACCGGGCCGCCTGTCGGACCAAGGCTCCGGGGCCACCCATCATTCCACCGCCGCCGCTCACGCCGAAGCAAGCGCGAACCACGCCCGAGGACAATGGACGCGGCGAGTCGGCGGACAAGACGCTCGGCTGGGACTGGAAGGTCGACAAGAACGGCGACCGGCGTTTCCGCGTCTACCTGTGGAACGGCATGCGCTACGCGCAGGTCCTCTACAACGACATACCGGCCAAATGATCGAACTGTTCGGCTCGGCACTGGTGACCTTCCTGGTGATCATCGATCCGCCGGGCTGCGCACCGATTTTTGCCAGCCTCACGGCTGGTGCTTCCCCCGTCCAGCGCCGCGGCATGGCGATCCGCTCGTCGCTCATCGCCTGGACGATCCTGATGTTCTTCGCCTTGCTCGGGCGTCCGATGCTCCACGCACTCGGGATCAGTCTCGCGAGCTTCCGCATCGCTGGCGGGATCATGCTGTTCATCATCGCCGTCGACATGGTGTTCGAGCGCCGCACCGAGAGGCGTGAACGGCGAGCCCACGCCTTCGACCAGACCCCCGAAGTGGAGGACATCAGCGTCTTCCCGATGGCCATGCCGATGATCGCAGGACCGGGCTCGATCGCTAGCGCGATGCTCTGGGTGTCGCGCGCCGAAACGCCAATCCATATCGCGCTCATCCTTGCGGCCATCACGGTGGTGATGATGATCACGTTGGCGACCTTGCTCGCCGCCGGGCCCCTGATGCGGCTGATCGGCGACAAGGTCGAATCCGCGATCACGCGCATCCTCGGCGTGATTCTGGCGGCTCTGGCGGCTCAGTTCGTGGTCGACGGGCTGAAGCAAAGCTTCCCGCACGTCCTCGGCTAACCCAGCACTCTCCACATCTTGTAGGGTGAGTCTTTCGGCAATTGCACGGGCGTCAGCCACTTCGGCACCTGGCCGCGTTCGAGCTGCGCATAAAAGCCCTTCGGTGTCTCTGCCATGAAGATCGTGGTCGTCGAGCTGTCGGGACAGGTGAGCAGGTAGGTGGAATGATATTTGGTGATCAGCCGATGCGCCTGGTCGGCATCGCCTCGGAAGGCGTTCATCACATCGGCGATCTGCTGGCCATTGCGATGATAGGGGCCCGTCACCGCATCGTGGTGAGTGACCGTGATCAGCCGCGGCCCCAGATCTACGAACGTGAAGACCATTCCCCTTGGCTGGAGCGCAATCGGGTGCAGCCCCCAGAGCGAGCCGCACAGGTTGTTGGCCTTGCCAATCCCGCTCTCCTGCGGCGTCGCTTTGGGCTCGGGAATGAAATTTAGTGTGAACGGTACCGCCGCGCTCGCGCCAACGAGGACGACGACCGCCGAGCCGAGGACGCGCATCGAGGACCATTTTGAATTCCACGCCGCCGGCAACAGGGCCCAGACTAGAGCTGCGCATCCGACCGTCGCCATCATCTGAGCGGCAGGTCCGGTCCGCGTCTGCCAGAACAGGAGAGCCGTGGCCGCAACGCCGGGAAGCGCCGCTCCCAACACGCGCCGGAGAAGCTCACGATCGCATCTCCTCAGCCACACGAGCACGCCCCAGCCGATCAGCCCCGTGATGGGTGGCGCGATGATCAACGAAGCGATGCGCCAGCCGTGGCGGTAAAATGGCCGCGCCTCCTTGACGTGGCTGAGCCATAGCCGGTCGACTTCGGGCGACACGCCTTCGAGCCGCTGCAGGCAATGCGGCCACATCAGCGCGTGGAATGCGGCGATTGCGGCCCCCGCGACAACGGCAAAGGCCAGTCGCTTCCTCCAGTCCGTCGGCGAGAGAAGCGCCAGCCCATAGGCGAGTGCGCCGGCGAGCAGTGCATCGGAGAGCCACACCGGCGACAAGGCGTCGCACACGGCTCCGCGGTTGTCGTAGGAGACGAAGATGAGGAAGCAGACCGCGATTGAGCCGCTCAACGACACTGCATAGGCGCCCAGTCGGTCGCGCTCGTCGGCGTCAGCGACCCAGAACAGCACCATCGTGACGCCGGCGATCGCCAGATAGATGATCATCTCGAGCCCGATCGCGAGCGAGAGAGCGCTCGAAACGCCGAGCGTGACACCACCGCGGATGCGCTTTGGATCCGCAATTCCGGAAATGCTGAGTGCGAGCAGCGCGAGCTGCCAGCCGTGATGGTCGATCCGCTCGGGCATGAACATGCCGTTGTTCGACCCGGCGAAAACGAGAGCGAGGAAGACGAGAGGATAGGCGCGCGGGTCGATCAGGCGCCGGGAGGTGAGCGCGAGCGAGTAGAGCAGCAACAGGTACGGAAGCATCGGCGCGACTGCGACGGCCCAACGCTCGGCCGCCGCACCACCGAGGAACGGTCGAAGCGCCAGAATCAGCCCGGCGATCGGCAGGTCCACAAGGCGCGACCAATGGATGTTCGCGCCGAACGGAGGATTCATCCGGTAGTTGCGTAGATCGAACCAGCCCTGACCGTGGAGCAGGGCGCGGACCTGCATCATCCGCATATTGTCGTCGGTGTCGCCCAGGCCGAAGAAGCGAATGTCGCTCCATTTGGAGTAGACCCAGAAGGCGCAGAAGCCGAGCCAGGTGAGCAGGACAATGAGCTTCCAGTGCCGCTCGACGGCGCCGAGTAAGCGCTCCTCGAACGCCTGATCCTTGCGCATCAACATTTTTCGCGCTGTAGCTGCTGGACATGAAACGGCAAGCAGCCGCCCTGAAGGTTTAATCCGCAAGTAATCTGATGCTTTCGACCATTTCCGCTGAGCGCCGAACCATCCTCGGGCAGCTCTTCCGCTTCGTGATCAGCGGAGCGACCGTCACCGCGCTCGGCGTCGGCGTCTACGCGATCGTCGCGCTCCTGTTGCGCTGGCACCCCCAGCTCGGAAACGTGCTCGCTTATCTCGTCGCCGTGGGCAGCGGCTATGTGATGCACAGTCAGTGGAGCTTTCGCGGCCACGGAAGCGAGCGCACCCACGCGACGAAGGTGCGGTTCGTGATCGTGTCGCTGATCAGCTACGCGCTCAACAGCTTCTGGGTGTGGCTGCTTTTCACGCACCTAGCCTGGGGCCGGGCCGCTCCGATCGTGCCGATGCTGTTCGTGACTCCGGCTGTGACCTTCACGCTCAACCGGCACTGGGTTTTTCGCTGATGGAACGCGTCGTCTATCAGCACATGGAGGAGTTCGATGGCCGCCATTGGTGGTACCGCGCGCGCCGCCACATCCTCGCCGCGCTGATCCGTCGAGAAGTCCATCCTCCGGCAGGGGCAGTCGTCCTCGATGTCGGGTGCGGCAGCGGACACAATCTGCCGATGCTTGGCGAGTTTGGGACGGTCGACGCCGTCGAGCTCGACGATGAAGCGCGTGCGATCGCCGAGCGTCGGCTCGGGCGTCCAGTCATGAATGCGCCGCTGCCGGAACTCGACGGCGTTCCCAACCACCACTACGACCTGATCGGCGCGTTCGACGTCATCGAGCATATCGAGGACGATCGGGCCGCGCTGGAATCGATAGCGAAGAAGCTGAAGCCCGGCGGAACGCTGCTGATGACGGTGCCGGCCCACCAGTGGATGTGGTCTGCCCACGACGTCCTGAACCACCACAAGCGGCGCTATTCGAAGAGCAGCCTCAAGCGGTTGATCGACGGTTCGCCGTTAAGGCTTCGCAAGGTGGGCTATTTCAACAGCCTGCTGTTTCCGGTTGCCGTCGCCCAGCGCATGGCCTCGAAGCTTCGCGGCAAGGAGGATGCAGACTTGACGCTTCCGCCCGAGCCGCTGAACAGCGCGCTCGAGGCGGCTTTCGCCTCGGAGCGTCACCTGGTCGGGCGCTTGCCTTTTCCGCCGGGGCTTTCACTATTCGCGGTCGCGTCCGCGATATAGCCGAGATTCGCGTCGCGCGCGCCACGGGCGCCGGCGACCTCCTGAACGATATACAGCGGGCGTTGCTTCGCCTCATTGTAGAGCCGCCCGATATATTCGCCCATCAGCGCGAGGACGAACATCTGCACCGCGCCGAGCACCACCACGACGAGCATCAAGGACGTCCAGCCCTGGATGCTTCGGCCGCTTAGCCACGAATAAGCGATGTAGAGGATCAGGAGCACCGATCCGATCGACAGAGCAAGGCCGGCATGGCTCGCAAGCTTCAGCGGCGCCGACGAGAAGCCGGTCAGCGCATCGAGCGCGAAGCGCATCATTTTCCTCAGCGGATATTTCGTCTCGCCAGCGAAGCGCTCCTGCCGGTCGTACGCAAACGGCACCTGCTTGAACCCGATCCAGGCGACCATCCCGCGGATGAAACGCGCCTGCTCGGGCATCGCCAGCAGGGCATCGAGCGCGCGGCGGCTCATCAGCCGGAAGTCGCCCGTATCGAGGGGAATGTCGACTTCTGTCGCCCGCGACAAAAGCCGGTAGAAGCCGTGCGCGGTCGCTCGCTTGAATGCCGTGTCGCCGCGGCGACTCTTGCGCACGCCATAAACCACGTCGGCCTCCTGCGAGCGCATCGTCTCGAGCATCGCGGGCAGCAGTTCCGGCGGGTCCTGCAAGTCGGCATCGATGATCAGGATCCGATCGCCGCGACACAGATCGAGCCCGGCGGTGAGCGCGAGCTGGTGGCCGTGATTGCGCGACAGGTTGATCGCAACAACGCGAAGATCTTCGCTGGCAAGCTGCCGCATCATTGGCCAACTGCCATCGCGCGAGCCGTCGTTGATCAGCACAATTTCATAATCGTCGCCTACCGCTTCCCGGGCGGCGTCGTTCAGCCGCTCGTGCAGCGCGTGCAGGCATGCTTCCTCATTGAAGCAGGGAACGACGATCGACAGCATCAATGCAGACGATAGAGGATTGAGCCCGGTCCGCGCCAGACCACCGGAAGATCGGCGACGAGCCCCGGATCGTAAGGCGGCACGTCGATCAGCCAAACGTAGTCGAAGTCGTTGCGCGGAAGCGCCGCGAGTGAGCTGTCGATCATGCGGTGCAGCGGATCGATGCAGTGGTTGGGGCGGACAAGCTGGGATGGGTCAGCCGCGAAATAGCCGGCGGCGCGATACTTGAGGTCGAGGAGGTTCACCCCTTCCAAAAGCCACTGGTCATTCGAGAAGCCGTTGCGCCTCGCGATCACCATCGCGCCCAAATGGCTGTTGCGCAGCATCGGCCAATATTCGGTGCACGGCATGCCAGTGAGCGTAATCACGCGCGCGCCTTCTGGCACGTGATCGAGCGCGGCTAGCTTCGCTTTCTGGTCG
This sequence comes from Sphingomicrobium sp., assembly GCA_040414585.1. Lineage (GTDB taxonomy): Bacteria > Pseudomonadota > Alphaproteobacteria > Sphingomonadales > Sphingomonadaceae > Sphingomicrobium. Next base: position 20,697 of record JBEDUM010000135.1, read on the forward strand.
TCAGCCGCGATCCACAAGCTTGCCGTGTTGGCGGCGGTGCGAGTTGCGAAAAAGAGCAGTGCCACCACAGCAAGCACCTGCGCCGTCACTCGGTCGGGCGCGCCGCGAAAGCGGATCGCGAGCAGCGCGACGGCGATCAGGTACGGTACGAGGCGCATGTCCGCATAAGCAGAGCCGAACACAATCCTCGGCACCATTACAAAGGATACGGCCAGCACGATCGCCGAAAAGGCCAGGTTCCGCGACAGCGTCAGCTTCCGACTGAAGATTGCATAGATGAAGACGAGCGCAGGCACGATGAGCGACGTAATGTCGAAGATTTTCCAGCGATCGCGCAGCGCCGAATAGATCCAGCGCCACTTGGCCTTCCATTCGAACCAGCTGGTGGTCTGGCCGCCATGTGTTTCGCTGCGCCAGATCAGCATGACGATGAGCGGCAGCGCCATGACCGACGTGTGCAGCGCGGCTTCGATTCCGGCCCGCCACCACGGCCGTCCGCGGTCGTGCAGCCGCACCGCGTCTGCGGAAAAACACATGAGACCGAGCAGGCCCCAACCGTAGGTGTGGCAGAAGAAGACGACGAGGGAGATCGGCACGAACAGCCAGCCGCGCAGCTTCGTCTGCTCCAACCTCCCGAGCCTCAGCCACAGGCCGAATGCAAGGAAGGCCAGCGCCACCGACAAGGCAAAGTTCGCGAATCCGAACAGGAACGGGAAACCGTAAATGAACGGCAGCGCGAGGAATGCCGTCGGCGGAATTCGTCCATGCACTTCGCGCGCGACCCAAAGGAATCCTATGGCGGTTAGCGGCGGGATTGCGAGCACGATGAGTTTGACGGCGGGCTCGAGGCCGACGAGCGGCGCCATGACCAGCACCAGCACATCGACGCCGAGATTGCCGATCGCCGCCCAATGATAGTCGTAATATTGCTGAAGCCAGGGCGAGTGGTTGAGGTCGAGCTCGACGCGGTAGCGTCCCATGTGCCCGAAAAGGTCCACCAGCGGTGGGATCGGCGGGTATAGCAGCGGCAGCATCGTCGCGAGCACGACGAGCGTGAGGCAAAGCCGCGACTCCCACCAGGGACGCGCAAGGCGCTCCGCCTCGGCTGCCGAACTGTGCTCAACCCCCATGTGTCACATGCCTGTAGCCGTTGCCCGGCGCCTCGTAGCGGCATCGGTCCGATTGTCCATGCGGTGAGGCGCTGGATTACAGGCTGTTAACCAAATCTCCCTACTTCTTGCGGCTGATCGACGGAGCAGCGACGCTGCGTTACGGTGAGGAGAGCGAAGGTGAGTGAGCTAGCGCTTGAGGCGCGTCAGGGAGATGTCGAATTTCAGCGGCGGCTTTACACCGATCCCAACGCTACGCGTCGCCAGCTTCACTGCGCGCGCCGCGACTGGGTGCTCGGTCACGCGCTCCAGTACAGTAAGCCCGGCTATCGCCTGCTCGAGGTAGGAGTCGGGTGCGGGGTGTTCACCGAGGCGTTCGCTGCCGCGAGGCGCGAGGTGACCGCGGTGGATATCAATCCCGCATTCCTCGACAATGTGCGTCCGCTCTCGCACGTGACGACACATCTTAAGGACGCAACGAAGCCGCTTGGTCTCGGCGATCATGAAGTCGCCATCTGCTCGGAAGTGCTCGAGCATGTTCCGCCCGCCTCGTCTGAAGCGATGCTGAAGGCCTTGTTCGAAGGGCTGCGTCCGGGCGGAATCCTGATCCTCACCACGCCGCAGCGCTTTTCTTCGATGGAACTCGCTGCCCGTATGCTGCGGTTCAAGCCGCTGCTCGCGCTGGCGCGAAAAATCTACGGAAGCGCCGACGAACTCGGCCACATCAACCTGCTCACCGCGAGTCAGCTCAAGCATCAGCTGCTCTCCGCCGGTTTCGTTCCGGTGAAGATGGAACGGTTCGGCTTCTATCTTCCCGTCGTCGCGGAATTCGGCGGAAGGGCAGGCGCGACGGCGTTGCAGGCCTTGGGCAGGATCCTCGACTCCATCCCAGGATTGCGCGGACTGTTGTGGACCCAGGCCTGGGTTCTCGAACGTCCTGCGGGTTGAGCAAGGCGCGATCTCGCGATGAATAGCGCTGCAGCTCTCCCGCGCACGGGTTCGTCCCTGCCGCGCATGGGGCTTGGGCGCGCGCACCTGGTCATTGGTCTCATCGCGCTTGCCACCGTGGTTCGCGTCATCGGCCTTGAACTGCGGCCGCTGTGGCTCGACGAAGGCTATAGCGTCTACGCGGTCGAGCGGAGCTGGCACGACCTTTGGACAATCGTGGCGAGCTACGAGACGCATCCGCCCTTTTATTATTCGGTGCTCAAGCTCTGGAGTTCCGTGTTCGGAATGAGTCCAGCTGCGATGCGAAGCCTGTCCGTCCTGTTCAGCGTCGCCACCATCCCCGTGGTAGTCGCGGCCGCGCTCGAGATTGAGAAGCAGGATCCGACAGGACGCCCATTGCTGCGCGCGTGGATCGCCGGCCTCCTCGCCTCATGCTCTCCAGTGCTCATTTATCTCGACCAGCAGGCGCGCCCCTACGCGCTGATGGTGCTCGCTTATGCCATTGCAACCCTGGGGCTGTTGAGGTTGCTTCGCGAGTTCCGCTCGGGGGGACCGGGAAGCGTCCGCTCCTGGACAATCCTGGCCGGCGGGACTGCGTTGACCTTGTGGTCGCACAACCTCGGCGTGCTTTACGCCTTCTGTCTCGCCGCCGCGCTCACGCCAGCATGGCTCACATCGCCCGTAGGGCCGCCGCGAATCAAGCGCGGACTCGTCGCGGCAGCCGCAATCTTGCTGCTGTACGCACCCTGCCTGCTCATCACCGCAAGGCAAGTTGGGAGCTGGGGAACGAACTGGCTGTCGTGGGAGCCGTGGAAACCGCTCGAACTGTTCGGCTTCTATTCGATTCCCGTCGAGGCGCTGACCCTTGGCTCGGCGGTCGCGGCGCTCATCATGCTGCTGCTCATCAAGCGCGCGATCCAGCACGATGCCACTGGATCTGGCTGGACTTCGGGGAAAGCGTTGCTTCTGCTCTGGTGGGGCCCGACGCTACTCGCGATCGCAATTTCCGCGCTGTACATCCCGGTATTCCTCGCTCGAACGCTCTCTGGGACACTGATTCCCGCTTATGTCGCACTCGCGGGAGCTGTCGCCCGAACGCCCTCGCCTCGCGAGCGCCTCTTCCTCTCGGCTGCACTCTCGATCACTCTCGTGCCGACAGCGGTGCAAATGGCGATTCAGCCGGCCTCGGAGAAATGGGATCAGGCCGCTGCATATCTCGAACGCGTGGTCAGGCCGGTGGACGAGGTCTGGATCTATCCGAACGACAGCATCCTCGCGCTTCGGCGTGCTACCCCCAATGCTGCGTACAGGATTCGTCAGCTACCCGCGGATTTCCCCGCCCTGGCCTTCAAAGGCATCAATCGGTCGGGATCGCCCGCGACGCCTTCGATGACACCACGGCAGGCGCAGCTCATCGCTCAGGATCCCGCGATCCGCGCAATCCCCACGATCTGGCTCGTGACGCGCCAAATCTCGATCTTCGATCCGCGCAACGATTTCGAACGGGCGCTCATGCGTTCCCGGCGTCCCGGCAAGGCCCAGACGTGGGGCTATATCACTGTCCAGCCCTATTACTCGACCGCGGCAAGGAACTGACCGGCGATCGTTACGTCCGTTCAACTCTCGCTCATCATTTTCCGGATAGCTGTTCCTCAACCTTGAGGAGAGTGGAGTGATGAGAAACTATCTGATCGGCGTTGCCATTGCCGCCATCGCCGGCGCCACAGCGGCTCTCGCGCAAACGGCCCAGCCGGCTCCCGTCGTATCCCCTCCCCAATATAGCCCCCGCTCCTATTTCACGAAGCCGGAGTCGCGAGCCGACGTCGCGCAGCACGTGCAGCGCATGTTCGCTCGTCTCGACACGAACCATGACGGCTTCATCACCAGGGATGAAGTCGCGGCCGTCGAAGCGCAGTTCCAGGCGAAAATGCAGCAGCGCGGCCAGGGCGCGGATCGCTCGAGTGCGTTCGACCGCATCGACACCAACCATGACGGCGTCATCTCGCGCGAGGAGTTCGCTGCGGCCAAGCCCGGGTACATGGGCATGCGTCATGCCGGGTTCGGTCGAGGCTTCGGCGAGCGGATGTTCGATCAGGCCGACGCGAACCACGACGGCCGCGTGTCGCTGGCCGAAGCGCAGGCGCTAGCGCTGCAGCACTTCGACCAGGCCGACCTCAATCACGACGGGATTGTGACGCCAGACGAACGCCGCCAGGCACATCAGCTCATGCGGTCTCAGCGTCACCCGAGCTAGATCGAAGTCAGTCCAAGCGAGAAGGCCCGGAGCGATCCGGGCCTTTCTTATTTGGCGAACTCGGGCGTCTCCACCCGCCGACGCTTCGCCGCGGGCTTCTTCGCCGGCGCCGCCTCCGCGTCGATCTTCCGGTAGCGCGCTTCGGCTTCCGCCATATAGTCGCGCGTGATCGGAAGCGCGTTGCGGTCGCGGACATATTGCACCTGGTAATTGCAGGCCGCGCCGCTCTCGAACATCACGATCCCGCCCGCGAGATAGAATTCCCACATGCGGAAAAAGCGCTCGTCATACATCGCCTCGATCTGCGCCCGCGTCGCCGTCGCCCGCTCCAGCCAGCGACGTAGAGTCAATGCATAGTGCACACGCAAGTTCTCGATATCGCTGGCGATCAGCCGAGCCTTCTCGCTCGCCTCCGTCATCTCGCTCACGGAGGGGAGGTGGTACCCGGGAAAGATCCATTTGTCGGTGAAGGGGTCGGGCGAAGCCGACACTTCGCCGAGCTTGCCGATCGTATGGAGCAGCATCACCCCATCGGGCTTCAGCAAGTCGCGGCATTTGGCGAAAAATTCGTCATAATGCTTCGCCCCGACATGCTCGAACATGCCGACGGACACGATCCGGTCGAACTGCTCATCGAGCATCCGGTAATCGATCAACTCGAACCTTACATGATCCGACACGCCCGCCGCCGCCGCCCGCTGCCGCGCGATCGTCAGCTGGCGCTCCGACAGCGTCACGCCGAGCACGTCGACGCCCGCGACCTTGTGCAGGTAGAGCGCCATCCCGCCCCAGCCGCAGCCGATGTCGAGCACCCGCTGCCCCGGCCGAAGCGCGAGCTTGGCGGCGATATGCGCCTTCTTGTCCGCCTGCGCCTGCTCCAGGCTGTTGGCGGGATCGGTGAAGTAGGCGCAGCTGTACTGCTTGTCCTCGTCGAGGAAGAGCTCGTACAGCTCGTCCTTCAGGTCGTAGTGGTGCGCGACGTTGCGCCGGGCGCGCTTCAGGTTGTTGCGCTTCAGGAGCTTCAGCAGGCTCTTCCTCTTTTTCGAGAGCTTCCTGCGCCCCTCGCCGCCGTCCTCCCAGCGGTTCGCGCCGGTGATCATCTCGAGAAGGTCAAGGATCGTCCCGTCCTCGATGACGAGGCGGCCGTCCATATAGGTCTCGCCGATCGCCAGCCGCGGGTTCTTCACCAGGTCGAAGCCCACCTTCCGATCGGTGAAGCGCACGGTGAGATGCCTGCCCCCGCCGCGCCCATAGGTGCGCGGTTCCTTGCCTGGCAGCTTCAAGGTGATGCTGCCCTTGCTCAGCAGCTTGTCGACCAGCCTTCCAATGAGGGACATTCAAACACTCCATGTTCGCCACCGGATTGCCAGCTTCCGGCCCCCATCGCAAATGAACGGGCCTGAGCTATTCGGTCCGTCGGTAATGCTCACCCGCAAAAGCCCAGCGGATGGTGCGCGCCAAGCCGAAAGTCGCGCCGCGTACAACGGGCGGGAGCGGCGGGCGGGACAGGCCGTGCATCTTTCGCGCGAAGTCAGGCATCAGGTCGACCGCGGCATTCATCAGAAGCGCCTGCACAGGAGCTTCGGCGATCGACGGCGCTGGCGCCTTCAGAACCAGGTCGCGGAAGGATCGGGTGCGGTCGTCAGCTCGCAGCTCCGCTTGGAACTCACCGATCAGCCGCTCGGCCTCGCTCCGCGTTTGCGGCACGGGATCGGCGTCGAGCATGCGGGCGATCTCTCCGCTCTCGGCGAAATAGACGTCCTGGTCGGCGCGGCTCATCCGCGGCTCGGCGTAGCGGCGCCAGCCATCCAGGAACATGATTGCGCTGGCGACATGAACCCAGGCGAGCAACCACGGATCGGTCGCGCGATATTCGGTGCCGTCGGGAAGCGTGCCGCTGACCCGTTCGTGAATCGCCTTCACCTTGGCGATCGCCGCCATCGCATTGTCGCGGTGCCCGTAGGTCGTGATGGCGATGAAGCGCGCCGTGCGCCGCAGCCTTCCGAGCTGGTCCCCGGCGACATCGCTATGGTCCCACACGCCGCCCAGCGCCTTGGGGTGAAGCATCTGCGTCAGCAGCGCGGCGACACCGCCGACCATCATCGAGGTGACGTCGCCATGCACCCGGCGGATCACCGAGCCGCGCGGGAAGAGCGCGTCGTCCGAGGATGGGACGGGCTTCTCGCCCTTTGAGCGGTCGTTGAAGGTGCCGCGGACCTGCTTCACCAGAGCCCGGCGGATCGGCGCAAGCATGGGCGCGGAAATGCCATGCGCGCTCGCCCGCCGCAATCGCTCAGCCGTAGGCGCGGACGAAGAAGACGATGGTGGTGGCGGCGGTGACGAGCAGGGTCCAGGCGCGGACGAGACCGTGCGGGAGGCGCTTGCCGACCTTCGCCCCGAGCCAGCCGCCCAGTATTGCTCCGGCGAGCATCGGAAGGCAGGCGAGCCAGCTCACGAGGCCCACGGCGATGAAGATGATCGCGGCTGCGAAATTGGCGATCGCGAGCATGGCTGTGCGGACCGAGAAGAGCGAACGCGGATGCACTCCGGCGAGGAGGCCGTAGGTCGCCGCCATGATGAGGCCGACTCCGCCGCCGAAGTAGCCGCCGTAAACGGCGAGCAGGGACTGCGCGATCACCAGGGTTCGCCTGCCGATGGTCACTCGGTCATGAAGCCAGTCCGACGCGCTCCTGCCGAACAGCATCACGACGAGGCCGAGCAGCAGCAGCCAGGGGATGATAAAGTCGAAATCGCGGCTCGGCGTCAGGACGAGCAGCAGGCTGCCCACGATTCCGCCCACGAAGGTGATCGCCGATAGCAGGCGCACCGGCATTCCGGCGACGGGCGCCAGCTCGTCGCGATACTCCGCCGCGCTCGCCGCCGCTCCGGGCAGGAGGGCGACATTGGACGTGGCGTTGGCGACATTGGCGGGAAGGCCGAGCGCGATCAGGGCCGGCATCGTCGCGAAAGTGCCGCCGCCCGCGAGCGCGTTCATCGCTCCGCCGACGCATCCCGCGCCGGCGGCAAGCGCTATCCCGGCGAGATCAGGCGGCGCGAGCAGTCTGGGAGCGGCGCTTGCGCTCGGCCGCGGTCTTGAGCTGGCCGCAGGCCGCGTCGATGTCGCGTCCGCGCGGCGTGCGCACCGGCGCCGAAATGCCGCTTTCGAAGACGATATTGCTGAACGCCCTGATGCGCTCGTCGGTCGAGCATTCGTAAGGCGCGCCCGGCCAGGGGTTGAACGGAATGAGGTTCACCTTCGCGGGCAGCTTGTACTTGCGGATGAGCCGGACGAGCTCGCGCGCATGCTCGTCGCTGTCATTCTTGTCTTTGAGCATGACGTATTCGAACGTGATCCGCCGCGCGTTGTTCGCGCCCGGATAGGCCGCGCAGGCTTCGAGCAACTGCTCGATCCCGTACTTGCGGTTCAAGGGGACGATCTCGTCGCGGATTTCCTTGGTCACCGCGTGCAGGCTGACCGCGAGGTTGACCCCGATCTCCGCGCCCGCTCGCTCCATCATCGGAACGACGCCGCTGGTCGAAAGCGTGATTCGGCGGCGCGAAAGGCCGAGACCGTCGCCGTCCATCACGATCTTCAACGCATCGCGGACATTGTCGAAATTGTAGAGCGGCTCGCCCATGCCCATCATGACGATGTTGGTGAGCATGCGACCTTCCGGCTGCGACGGCCATTCGCCGAGCGCGTCGCGGGCGAGCATGACCTGGCCTACGATCTCCGCCGGCTCGAGGTTGCGCACCAGCTGCATCGTTCCGGTCGCGCAGAAGCGGCAGTTGAGCGTGCAGCCGACCTGGCTCGATACGCAGAGCGTCCCGCGATCGGCGTCTGGGATGAACACCATCTCGAAGTCGTGGCCGTCGTGGGTCTTGAGCAGCCACTTGCGCGTGCCGTCCGACGAGACCTGCGCCTCGACCACGTCCGGACGTGAGATGGAGAAGCGTTCGGCAAACCAGCCGCGTTGCGGCTTGGCGATGTCGCTCATGGCGGCGAAGTCGCTGACTCCGCGGTTGTAGATCCAGTGCCAGACCTGCTTGGCGCGGAGCTTCGCCTGGCGCGGCTCCAGCCCGGCCGCCTCGAATTCGAAGCGGATCGCGTCCCTGGATAGGCCGACGAGCTCGATCCTGCCGTCGGCGCGCGGCTTCGCGGCCCGCGGCACGGGCACAGGGTCGATGGGCCCCGGAATGGGCATCAGGGTCGTGTCGGCACTCATTGGAAGCCGGCTATCTAGGTGCGATTACTGAATTTTGCCAGCGCCCCGATTAGCGCATCGCGCAGCTGCGGCGTCGATCGCCGTCGGGGCTCCGTCGAGCAGATAGGGATCGACGAAGCGGACCCCGTTTCCGTCGCGGGCTTCCACGCGCATCGTTGTGTTGGTTCGGGCGGCGCCGATCATCGCCTGTTCCTGGAGCGGGCCGTTGCTCCACGCCCAGCCGCCACGCGCGACCAGCAGGAAGGGCTGGCTGCCGATGGTCAGAAGGACGCTCGAGCCGGGCCGCGACACGCGGCTGAGTTGAACATGGAACTCGCCCCAGCGGCGGTGGTCGGGAGTGAAGGAAAAGCCGGCGACCGCCTGGACCTCGCCTTTCGGCACGACCTTGAGCGATCGTGTCAGCGCTTCGCACACGCCGCCGCGATCGATCGCCGCCCACGCGCCGTCGCCGAAGATCACCGCGCCGCGTGCCGTTGCAGTGGTCGAGAGGGCCGCGACCAGGCTGGCGAGAATCCACTTCACTGTCGTTGGCTAGCGCGGATCGGCCGCGCGTGCCACGGGCAGGAGCCCAACCTTGCCGCGTTTCTATTTTCTGAGCTAGCGCTTTACTACGCACTAACCCCACTGGTCCGCTCCATTACGGACGATTCGGCGCGCGAAACCTAATCCGAATTGGTTCTAATGCAATCCGTAGTGGCTAACGCCACGCGGCGTGCGAATGGAACTTCGCGGGACCCTGTGACTGTGCTCGCCGATTGGACGGAAAAAGAGAGTTAGCGGAACATAAGGCAACCTAAGTTACTTCCGTCGGCGGCCAATTTTTCTGATGGGTCATTTACCGGATGTCGCCATTTCGGATCGAATACCGATCAACTTGGCGCTGACGGCCTTTATTTTGTTGTTATGTTTCCTTAACGACTGTTGAGAGACGAATGACCGCCAAATCGGGTAATTTCGAGATTGGACGTTTGCTCCAGCTGGGCGGGGAGGTCAGCAGGATAGCTGAAAAGTTGGCGCAGCTATCAATCGGAAACCAGCCGCTCGAAATTAGGACAGACGCGGTTCCTGATGGGGCTGTTATTTCGCCGGAAATCGTAAAATGGCTTATTCGCGCGCGGCAAGAACGGGCACGCTATCTACCTCATGATCTATTCGCGGACCCCGCTTGGGACATGCTGCTGGACCTCCTGCACGCCGAGATTATCTATGCAAAGGTTACCGTTTCGAGCCTAACCTGGGCGAGCGGCGTACCCCCAACCACCGCACTTCGATGGATCAAGGCCATGGTGAAAGAAGGATTGTTGCTGCGTCAGCCTGATCCGCATGATGGGCGCCGGGTCTTTATCAGCCTCGCGCCCCATGTAAGCGCGGGCTTACGCGGTTATTTCGAAGATATCGTTCAGGCGCGCCTGAAGTGAGTGAGGCGTCAATTTCGCCGCGGAGCCAGGAAGGGTCACCCGAGTTAATCTTGCTCAACCAAAGTTGGCCACTGTGGGAACAGGCACGTCACTTTGAACTTGGTTATGTGCTCAACGCCGCCATCACAGACGTTCTCGAGCCGGCCCCGCGGGGAGCCCTCGGAATTCACCATGCCGGCTGTTGGGAGTGCACCCTGTCCGACAACTCTCTGATCTGGTCGGGGGGCGTGTACGACCTTTTCGGATTACCGAGAGGAGCTCATGTCTTCCGCGACGACTGCGTTGCGCTTTACTGCGAAGATTCACGTGCGAAAATGGAACGGCTCAGAACTCATGCAATCAAGCATCGGCGCGGATTCACCCTTGATGTCCAGATTCGTGCGGCAATCGGCGGGCATCGTTGGATGCGACTCATCGCGGCGCCGGTTTGCGTCGACAACCGCGCGGTTCGATTGCACGGTTTGAAGATGGCCCTGTAAGCAACATGCTCGACTGTCCAAGTGCGTATTTAGCCGACCGCGCCGCGTGCCGTTGCGGAGGCCGAGAGCATCGTGATCAGGATGGCGAGAATCCACCTCACCATTGTTGGCTAGCGCGGATCGGCCGCGCGTGCCACGGCCACAACAACATCCATAATGGACCATCAACGATCCAAACCTTGTTGTTTAACTCCCGTTATGTATTTTCCGCCGTGCTCGGGTTTGCGTGATTCGCCGTCAGGGGAGGCTGGTATGCATCGTCCGAGCTCATTCGCACCGATGATGAACCGGTAAAGCCGCTTCCTGGCAATGCCGT
>JBEDUM010000136.1:0-7805 GCA_040414585.1 Sphingomicrobium sp.
TGTCGGTCCTCGATCGGCAAACGGCGGATGATTTCCGAAACACTGCGACACTGACCGGATTTGGCCAAATCAAACGCCCGCTCAATCGCCGACCACCTCGTCATCATCGCTTCCTACCGCAAGCAGGCCGCTGACGCGAAGTGTCCGCTTTTCACGCATTTCGGGCACTCAGTGACGCTGCGGCAGCCGATTCAACGTGGTCAACAGTGCGGGTCGTCCGTCATCAGGACTTACACCAAGGACAAACAATCCGCCCGTTCAGTATAAGACGTGCCCGGGACTTCAGTCGGGAGTGCTTGAATCATGGCCGACAACAGCGATCCCGTCCTGTCGCCAGTGCTCATTCGCTCGCTGCGACCCACCCAACTGACCGTCGGTTTGATCGAGGTCGACGGAAAGCGTCACGACTGGCGATCGAACAGGAAGAAGGGGCAATTCCTTGGGCATCACATGATCCCCGTGGTGGTCGGCCCCAAGAAGGAACATTACGTCGTCGATCACCATCATCTTGCCCGCGCCCTTCTTGACGAAGGGCAGGACGAGATACTCGTCCAGGAAATCGCCAACCTCTCGAGCCTCTCACGGGAGGATTTCTGGCGCTTTCTCGATTATCGCGCGTGGGTCCATCCGTTCGACGAGAATGGAACGCGCCAGCCTTTCTCAGCCATCCCCAAAAAGATCAGCCAGTTGAAGGACGACCCCTTCAGGTCGCTCGCCGGTGCGGTCCGCACCGCCGGTGGGTACGCAAAGGAGGCGCAGCCCTTCATGGAATTCGTCTGGGCCGACTATTTCCGCAGGTCATTCAAGGCGAGCGACATCCGCAAGCACTGGGATACCACCCTCAAGGAGGCGGTCGCACTCGCCCACGATCGCGATGCGCATTTCATGCCCGGCTGGTGTGGTCCGCACTAACTGGCTGTCGCCTGATCGAAGTAAGGCCGCGCGCCCTCTGTCAGCCGTTCGTAAAAGGCCGACCGTCCGATCGCGTCGACAATTCCGGAACGTTCAAGCGTGGCCAGGACTGGATCGCGCAGACGTGCAAACGCCACGGTGATGCCCCTTCGCTCCAACTCAGGGATCAGTCTCGCGAAGACATCGCGCGCGCTGCTGTCGATGAAGGTGATTGAGCTTCCGTCGATTAAGACACGCCTGACCGGAGTGGAATTTTGCGAGATCGCGGTCATCAGATCGGATTCGAACCGATCCGCATTGGCAAAGAACAATGGCCCGCCCGGATTCCAGATCAACAGGCCGGGGAAAGTCTGCGCATCCGGGTGAAGGCGGATATCTCGATAGGCGTCTTCGCCCGGCAACTTGCCGAGGACCGCGCTGTGCGGATGGCTCGCCCGATAGATCAGCATCAAGAGCGAGATCACGACTCCGAGCGCGATGCCCTGCAGCACTCCGAACACCAGCTCTCCCGCGATTACGGTCATGGCCAGCCAGAATTCGAACGGCACCTGTTTCGCGAGCTTGATCAGGTAGGCCGGCTTGGAGAGATGAAGCATTGCCGCGATTACGATTGCCGCCAGCGTCGGATGCGGCAGGGCACGAAATAGCGGCGTGAGGAATAGCAAGGTCGCCACGCACAAGATTCCGGCGGCGACGTTCGCAACTTGCGTGCGGGCTCCCGCGCTCATCGCGACCGAGGTCTTCGAGAGGCTGCCGACGACCAGGAATCCGCCGAAGATTCCGCTCGCAACATTCGCAAATCCATGCGCGACGAGCTCTTCGTTTGGATTGATATGTTCGCCGGCCGATGCTGCCTTCGCTGCTCCCAACGCCTCGGCATAGCCCACAAGCACGATGGAGAGCGCCCCCGGCAGGAGGCTCTCGACGATCCCCAGGTCTAGCGATGGCACGCGCAGATGAGGCAGGCCGGAAGGCAGCACGCCCACGAGCTCCAGGCCGGCAATCGGTCCCAGAATGCTCATGGCGATGGTCGCGGCCGCCGCAACGACAAGGGCCGCCGGAACTTTGGGCGCGAACCGGCGCAGAAGCAGCATCGCTGCTAGGCTTAAGAAGCCCGTGATCGCGGCGGGGACCGAGATCGCTCCCAGGTGCCGGAGGATGAAGAGCAGCTTCGCGATGAAATTGCCGCTCGCGCCATGCAGGCCGAGCAAGGATGCAAGCTGGCCGATAATCGTGACGCACACCAGACCTTCGATGAAGCCGCGCATCACCGGTGTTGCAACGAATGCGGCGACCCACCCCGTTCGCAAGATTCCGAACAAAAGGAACAGGAGCCCGATGAGTACGGCGAGCGTGCTCGTCAGCACCGCAAATTGAGCCGATCCGTGCGCGACGACCGCTCCGACCGTCAGTGCCGAAATTACTCCCGTGGCGGTATCAGGGCCGACGACCAGCCGCTGGGACGTGCCGAACAGCGCATAGACAAAGAGGGGCGGGATGATCGTGTAGAGACCCATGATGGGCGGCACGCCGACAATGCCGGCGTAGGCCATTCCTTCGGGAACCATGACCGCCCAGAGCGCCAGGCCGGCCATCACATCGAACATCAGCCAGTCGCGACGGTAATCAGGCGCCCAGCCAAGGACCGGCAGGAAACGGGAAAGGGCCTTGGTCTGCATCTCTTCGACTCCCCCCAGAAGCAAGCACGCCCCCCGCATCGTGCAGCGTACTCCGCTTGAACATCTCGGCCTAGAATTGCTGCAACGCCGACGCGCGAGAAACTGGATTATCTCCGCGAAGCGGCAGTTCAGCCGCGCCTCTCAAGGTTTCACCTAATAGGCAAAAGCCCAACAAATCTCACGAAGGTGGTCAACCAAAGGAGAGGACTGTCATGGCTGACCTCCGCCAACAGAGTCCGTTCGAATCTCCCCAGTTCGAACTGGCTTCCCGTCAGGCTTCACTCGCATTCGAGCGCACGCTGATAACCCTCGACCAATCGTTGATGGGTGCGGTTCGAACATCGCTCGCGCTTATCAGCTTCGGTTTCGCAATGGTCCTGTTCTTCCATCAGTTCAGTGCCCAAATGGGCGTCGACCTGCGCGCGCCCACACGTGATTTGGGGCTGGCTCTTCTGGGTATGGGCTCCGGACTGTTGACGGCCGGACTGGTCGGGCATCGAAGGCGATTCGACGACCTGAAGTTCCAAATGAACGAGCTCTATCGCAGGAATCTGCTCATCGAGAGTTGCCCCTATCGGCGGTCGGCGATTGCGATCTTCGCGATCTTGCTTCTCTTTGTGGGCATCTTGATGATTACGGGTGTTCTTATCCGCATCGGCCCCCTTGCATGATAAGCGCGTCGCTTCCGGTGCGCGCGATTTGAAGCATCCGAAGGGCTCTGCTAGCCGCCTTCGTCATGGTTCCGCGCTATTCCCGCCCTGAAATGACGACCATCTGGTCGGCCGAAAACCGCTACCGCATCTGGTGGCAGATCGAGGTCTTCGCTGCCGAGGCGATGGGCAGGATTGGAATGATCCCGGCCGAGGATGCAGTGAGCATCCGCGCGGCCTACGACCGCGACGCGCTTGGCGAGATCGACATTGGCGCAATCGACGCCATCGAAGCGGTTACCAAGCATGACGTGATTGCCTTCTTGACCTGGGCCGGAGAGAAGCTCGGGCCGGAGCGGCGGTGGCTGCACCAGGGCATGACCAGCTCCGACGTACTCGACACCGCGCTCGCGGTGCAGCTGAAGCAGGCGGCTGATCTGCTGCTCAAGGACATCGACCAGCTGCTCGAGGTGCTGAAGCGCCGAGCGCTGGAGCACAAGACGACGCCGACCATCGGTCGCAGCCATGGCATTCACGCCGAGCCTACGACCTTCGGCCTCAAGCTCGCGCAGGCCTATGCCGAATTTGTCCGCAACCGCGAGCGCCTGACCATCGCGCGCGATCAGGTGGCTACCTGCGCGATCTCCGGCGCGATCGGCACGTTCGCTAATGTGCCGCCGGTGGTTGAGGAATATGTCGCCGCCGAGCTGGGCCTCACTCCCGAACCTGTCTCGACCCAGGTGATTCCGCGCGACCGACACGCCTTCTTCTTTGCGACGCTCGGGGTCATCGCCTCATCGATCGAACGGCTCGCGACCGAGATCCGCCACCTTCAGCGCACCGAGGTGCTCGAGGCCGAGGAATATTTCTCGCCCGGTCAGAAGGGCAGCTCGGCCATGCCGCACAAGCGCAACCCGGTGCTGACCGAAAACCTCACCGGCCTAGCGCGCATGGTGCGCGGCTATGTCACGCCTGCGCTGGAAAATGTGGCCCTGTGGCATGAGCGGGACATTTCCCACTCCTCCGTCGAGCGGTTCATAGGCCCGGACGCCACGATTACGCTCGATTTCGCGCTGGGTCGTCTGACAAACGTTGTCGACAAGCTCCTCGTCTACCCGGAACGGATGCAGAAAAACCTCGACCGAATGGGCGGCCTCGTCCATTCGCAGCGCGTGCTGCTGGCGCTGACGCAGGCCGGCCTAAGCCGCGAAGATTCCTACGCGCTGGTTCAGCGCAACGCGATGAAGGTGTGGGAGTCGGACGGCCAGCTGTCCCTGCTCGAGCTGCTGAAGGCGGATCCTCAGGTTTCCGAACGCCTCTCAGCAGACGAGCTCAACGCGCTGTTCGACCTCGATTATCATTTCAAGCACGTCGACACGATTTTCGACCGGCTGTTCGGCGACTCGGCCTAACCGTTTCGCGGAGCACAATTTCTGTGTGCACTGCGCAACCCGCGAAGCTATGTTGCAGTGCAATCCGACGCCGGGGGGCCGATGGAAACGATCGAAGAAGTGCAAGCCGAAGCTGACGATTCCCGTCAGGATCGGGCTCGCATCCAGGCTGGTTCTTATTTCCTCGAGCTGTCGCTCGACTGGATCGTGCTTCGCGCGTCGGAGAACATCCATCACCTGCTCGGCGAATCCCACGTCACATTGATCGACGAGCCACTTGGCCGTTTCGTGCACAGCCAGGCACTCCACGACCTTCGCAATCTCTTTTCCAGGCTGAGCGGAACGACCGGCATCGGTCGTGCCTACGGAGTCCGGCTGACGAACGATCCCGACCTCGTCGACATTGCCTTCCAGCAGAGCGACGGACACGTGCTGCTCGAGGCCGTTCCATCGTTGGGCGCATTCGGAGAAGCGTTTGGGACGGTCGGCGGGTTGATCGCGGGCCTGTCCAACAGCCACGGCCAGGCTCTCCTCGACGGAGGCGCGCGCCGCATGCGTGCACTGACGGGTTACGACCGCGTGACGCTGGTTTGCGGCGATGCGCGTGCGGAAAGCAGCCGTGGCGCATTCTCGGCTCCAGCAGATTTGTCGGCGAACCTGCCGGCGATCATTCGGGACAGCGAGGCCGCTGCGGTTCCCGTCTTTCCGCGGGAGCCAGAGGAGACTTCGGCCGAGGATGCGCTTTTGCATTGCCCGAACGAAGCGGTGCGGGATGCGCTCACTTCGGGGGGCGTTCGCTCCACGATGCGCGTGCCGTTCAGCGTCGATAATCTGCACGGTGAGTTCCGCTGCGATTGCCGCGCCCCGCATGACCCGAGCTTCGAGCTTCACGCAGCGGCAGAGCTGTTCGCGCAATTGTTCGCGATGCGGCTCGAAATCGATCACCTGAGGAACGGCTAACCAGAACGAACTCGTTCGGAGGTTGGAAAGCTGTTGACTCATTGGTAAGTGAGTACTAACGGTAAGTCATGGCTAACGCTGAGCGAGTCTTCGCCGCGCTTAACGACCCGACGCGCCGCGCCGTGCTGGAGCGCTTGCGCGACGGACCTCGCCCGGTCGGTGAGATTGCCCGCGGCCTGCCGGTCACCCGGCCGGCGGTTTCACAGCATTTAAAGGTGCTGAAGGAGGCGGGTCTCGTGGACGACCGCTCGGAGGGCACCCGGCGCATCTATCATATCGACCCGAAGGGCCTCGGAGCGATGCGCGCCTGGCTCGATCAATTCTGGAATTCGGCCCTGACTGCCTTCGCGGCCGAAGTCGAACGCAGCTCAAAAAAGGAGGACAAATGAGCACGCAGATTCGCCCTGCACCCGTACGCAGTAGCGTCCATGTCAATGCGGCGCCGGAACGCGCGTTTGAGGTCTTTACGAGCGGCATCGGCCGCTGGTGGCCCAAGTCACACAAGATCGGTCAGGCCGATCTCGACCGGCCGGTAATCGAACCGCAGGTCGGCGGACGCTGGTACGAGCTCGATGTCGACGGATCGGAATGTGAGATCGGCGAGGTGCTCGTCTGGGAGCCGCCGTCGCGGCTGGTGCTTATTTGGCAGCTCACGCCGGAATTCGCCTACGACCCGAATCTGAAGACCGAGGTCGAGGTGCGTTTCACGCCCGACGGCGAGGGCACTCGCGTCGATCTGGAGCACCGCGACCTTGAGAGGATGGGCGACAAAGCGGAGGCGATGCGGGAGACCGTCAGCGGCCCTGGCGGCTGGCCTGCCCTTCTGCAGCTCTACGCCGACGAAGCGAAAATCTAGCGACAAGGAGACGTTTCATGACTGGAATCACTCTCTACGGAATTCCCGGAAGCCCGTTCCTCCGCAGTGTCGAGGTCGCGCTTAAGGAAAAGGATGTGCCGTACCATCTGCAGGCGTTGGCGCCCGGCGAGCACAAACAGCCGGAACATCTGGCGCGCCATCCGTTCGGCCGCATACCCGCGTTCGAACATGATGGCTTCGCGCTCTACGAGAGCCAGGCAATTATCCGTTATCTCGACGAGACGTTCCCCAATCCGCCGCTCACGCCCGGCAACCCGAAGCAACGCGCGCGGATGAACCAGGTCATCGGCATCATCGAATGGTATTTCTTCCCCAAGGCCGCGGCGCCGATCGCATTCAACCGGATCATCGGTCCCAAGCTGCTCGGCCTGCCAGCCGACGAAGCCGCGATCGCTGAGGCCATGCCGATGGCGCGTACCTGCTTTGAGGTCCTCGATGGCATTCTTGGCGATCAGACCTACTTTGGCGGTAATCGCATCAGCATCGCAGACATCATGCTTGCCGCGCAGCTCGATCTTCTATGCGACACACCGGAGGGTGCCGAATTAGTCAGCGAAACCCGCCTCAAGACCTGGCTGAAGCGAATGGTGGCCCGGCCAAGCTTCGTGGCGACGCAGCCCCCGGCGATGCTGAGAGAAGCGGCCTAGCCCCCGAGGAAGTCCCGGACGCGAGAGAAAAAGCTCTTCGCGTTCGGGCACTCGTCGCCCGTCTCGGTCGCGCGGAATTCTTCGAGAAGCTTTTTCTGCTCTTTGCTCAGTCGCGTCGGCGTTTCGACCAGGATTCGAGCAACGAGATCGCCGCGCCCGCGGCCATTGAGCACGCTCATCCCCGCGCCCCGGTGCCGCAACTGCTCGCCCGACTGGACACCAGCTGGAATCTTGATGTCGACCTGATGGCCATCGAGGCCCGGAAGGCTGATCGATCCGCCAAGCGCGGCCGTGGTGAACGTCACGGGGCAATCCGCGATCAAGGTGGTTCCCTCACGCGCGAAGATCGGGTGCCGCTTCATATGAACGAACAGGTAAAGGTCGCCGCCTGAAGCACCGCGCACGCCCGCCTCGCCCTCACCGGCGACCCGGATGCGCGTCCCTTCGTCGACGCCGGCCGGGATCTTCACGGAGAGTTTGCGCTGCGTGATGGCGCGGCCTTCGCCCTGACAGTTCGGACAGGGATCGCTGATCACTTCGCCGGCGCCGCCGCAGGCTGCGCAGCCGCGCTCGACAACGAAGAAACCCTGCTGTGCGCGGACCTTGCCCATGCCCCCGCAGGTCTTGCACGTGCTCGTGCAGCGATCGAGGCTGTTGCAGCCGCGACCGTCGCATACCTCGCATCGGGC
>JBEDUM010000137.1:0-28258 GCA_040414585.1 Sphingomicrobium sp.
CGACATCAACGCGAGCGAGGCGCACTTCACCGTGGAAAATGGAGCGGTTCGCTACGCCCTCGGCGCTCTCAAGGGCGTCGGTGAAAGAGCGATGGAGGACCTCATCCAGGAGCGGAAGCAGGGAGGATCGTTCAGGAGCCTGGAGGATTTGGCGGCCCGCATCGACCCGCGTCTGCTGAACCGTCGTCAGCTAGAAAGCCTTGCGGGAGCGGGAGCATTCGATTTGATCAAGCCGGACAGGGCAGCTGTATTCGCGGCAGCGGAGACAATCCTCGCTCATGCGGCGAGCGCTCACGACCAGCGAACGAGCGGCCAAGCGGCTCTCTTTGGTGCTTCTGCAGCTGAGCTCCCGCCGATCCGCCTCCCGCGTGACACGTCGTGGACGCTGGCGCAGCGCATGGCCGCGGAACGGGAGGCTTTTGGGTTCTATTTCTCGGCACACCCGGTCGATGCGTCTCGGCACCTCCTGGCGGCGCACAAGGTTAAGAGCTTTGCCGAGATAGCGGAAATGTCTGTCGGCGAGGGCGAACGGGTCGGCGCCACAATGGCCGGTCTGGTCGAAGAGGCGCGCTGGCGCACTTCGGCCAAGGGCCGGCGCTATATGATGGCGACGATCAGCGACAGCTCGGGCCAGTTCGTCGCTACCGCCTTCGACGATGAGGCCACCACGACGCTCGAAGGCGCGGCCAAGGCCGGCCTCTGCGGCCTGCTCACCGTTGAACTTGACCGACGGGCAGGCGACGAGACCCCGCGCGTCACCATTAAGAAGTTCCAGCCGCTTACCGATCTGGCCAATCGCGCGCGGCTTCAAATGACCGTCAGGCTCCCTGACGCGCATGCGGCCAACCGGCTTGTCCGCGAGCTCCCCGAGGCACGCGGCGGCAACGGACTCTTGCGCTTCATCATTCCGATGACGTCAGGCGGGGAAGCAGTCGTGGTCGTGGGCCGCGACTTCGCTCTCGATGCCGAGCTCGCGATGCGGATCGAAAGGATCACGGGCGAGGGGAGCGTCGACCTCTCCGTCCTGGAGCCGCCGAAGCTCGCCCTCGTCGGCTAGATTACGCCATCCAGAAGCCGTCGCGATTCACGAGGCTAGTGATGCGCGCGTTCTGCTCCTCGGTCATATCCTTCTTGAACTTCGGAAAGACCTGCTCTTCTTCCATGTTCGCGTGTTCGGCGACGAGCTGGCGGAACTCCCGAACCTTGTCCAACCAGTTCGAGGCATCCGGTCCCATCTCGTTCAATTCGTAGATGAACGTCTTGATGTAGCCGTGCTCATTCTCGAGATGGTCCGCGTCGCTCGCCCGGTCGTCCTCGCGGAGCGCCGGATAAACCACCATCTCTTCCTCGTGCGAATGCTTGTCGAGGGCATGAGTCAGCTTCATCAAGAGCATCTTGCGCTTGAAGGTCTGCGTCTCATCGGTCGCGAGCATCTTGTCGAAGATGCTTAGGGCCATGTCGTGCTCGGCGGCCAGGATCTCGTCCCAGTCGCCCACGGACGCTTCCATGCCCTGCATGAGTGCCTTGCGCCCGTAATTAGCGGCAAAGCCGATCGCTGCGCCGCCGATCGCGGCAGCGATGATCGGACCCGCATTGTCGCTCCATGAGAAGGCGCTGCGACTTTTGTTGCTCCGGCTCCCAGACGAGCTGCTGTTTGAATTGCGATTGGACGTGCGGCTTCCTGTACGCGTTGCCATGGACTCCTCCTTGTCGAGATTCCTCAGTTCAAACGGACAGGGGAGAGGCGCCGTTCCGTTCGCGAATCCCGCTTCGCGAACAGTTCGGCGCAATGGCTAAACGCCGTTCGCGGATTCCTGCGGCTGTTCGGGCGGAGGCATCGCCTGACTGGAATTTTCTGTGGGCTGGGGCGCAGGCGAGTTCACCGGCTCGGTCGATGCCGGCGGAAGCTCCTGCACCACATTCTCGAGCGGGGGGAGCGGCTTCGGATTCTCATATTCCTCACCCGGAAGAGGTCGCGGCTTCTTGGCGACGACGGGAGGCGCCTTGTTCACGGGTGCGATCGTGCCCTTATAGACGCAGGCGTCCAGGCCATCGTTCGCGACGACCTGGATTCTGGCGGCGATGGTATTGCCGTAGCGCCGCGCGAAACCTTTGGGCGCGACCGCGCCGCGTACCTTGGGCAGCGGGAGGACGGCGGCGATCCGAGCTGCCTCGATCGCGCTCATGGCACTGGCATCGTGGCCATAATAGCGTTCTGCCCCGGCGTTGACGCCGTACGTCCCGATGCCGGTCTCTGCGAGGTTCAAATAGACCTCCATGATCCGTCGCTTGCCCCAGAGATGCTCGATGAGGAAGGTGAACCAGGCCTCGACGCCCTTACGCGCATAACCGCCGCCTTGCCACAGAAAGGCGTTTTTCGCTGTTTGCTGGCTGATCGTCGATCCGCCACGGACACGTCCCCCAGACGCGTTCCTTTTCATTGCGTCTTCAATGGCTTCAAAGTCGAAACCGTGATGGGAACAGAACTTGCTGTCCTCCGCCGCGATCGACGCGCGTACCATGTCGCGGTCGATCTGGCCGATCGGCATCCAGTCCTTGTGGGCGCCACGGCCCGCGGCGATGTCGCCGATCATCGTGAAGGTGATCGGCGGATTGATGAACCGGTAAGCGAGCACCCACAGGACGGAGAAGATTAGGAGCCCAAGGATCAGCTTGACGACCCAGCCGATGATACGGCCGACGATCGAGCCGGAGCGCTGCCGCTTGCGCTTGTATCGCGGAATCTTTGAGCTGGAACGTCGGGCCATGGACGGCGACTAGCGGGAACAACCATGAGCTGCCAAGGCCGGCCGCTCCTTGCTGCGATGCAGCGCAACATTTACATCCCTGGCATGACCTCGACGAACGACATCCGCCGCTCCTTCCTCGATTATTTCGAGAAGAACGGCCATGCACGGGTGCCGTCGGCGCCGCTGGTTCCGCAGAACGACCCGACGCTGATGTTCGTGAACGCTGGCATGGTGCCGTTCAAGAACGTGTTCACGGGATTAGAGACGCGACCCTACTCGACTGCAACCAGTGCGCAGAAGAGCGTCAGGGCAGGCGGCAAGCACAACGACCTGGACAATGTCGGCTATACCGCCCGGCACCATACTTTCTTCGAAATGCTCGGCAATTTTTCGTTTGGAGACTATTTCAAGGACCGCGCAATCGAGCTGGCGTGGAACCTGTTGACGAAGGAATGGGAGCTTAGCCCGGATCGGCTGACAGCAACTGTCTACCATACCGACGACGAGGCCTTCGATCTTTGGAAGAAGGTTTCGGGTCTACCTGAAAGCCGGATCATCCGCATCCCGACGAAGGACAATTTCTGGGCGATGGGCGATGACGGCCCATGCGGCCCCTGCTCGGAGATTTTCTACGATCATGGCGAGCATATCCCTGGCGGACCTCCGGGAGGTCCCGACGAGGAGGGCGACCGCTTCGTCGAGATCTGGAACCTCGTCTTCATGCAGTTCGAGCAGGAGGCGGGGAACATCGTCTCCGAGCTTCCGAAGAAGAGCATCGACACGGGCATGGGGCTCGAGCGCATCGCGGCCGTGCTCCAGGGCGTCCACGACAATTACGAAACCGACACTTTCCGCGCGCTGATCCGAGAGAGCGAGGAACGGACCCACACTCGCGCCGAGGGCGAGCACAAGGCGAGCCACCGCGTGATTGCCGACCACCTTCGTGCGTCCGGCTTTCTGGTCGCTGACGGCGTGCTGCCGGCGAACGAGGGCAGGGGATACGTCCTGCGGCGCATCATGCGCCGCGCCATGCGTCATGCGCACCTGCTCGGCGCTCACGAGCCGCTGATGTACAGGCTGGTACCGGCGCTCGTCGCAGAGATGGGCGCAGCTTATCCCGAGTTGGTTCGCGCGCAGCCCCTCATCGAGGCGACATTGCAGCAGGAAGAAATGCGATTCCGTAAGACGTTGGCGACGGGACTGAAGCTGCTCGACGAAGCGACGGTCGAACTGCCGAAGGGCGGCACGTTAGCCGGCGAAACCGCATTCAAGCTCTACGACACCTACGGCTTCCCCTATGACTTGACCGAGGACGCGTTGCGCTCGCGTGGGCTGCAGGTTGATCGCGAAGGTTTCGATGAGGCTATGGCCGAGCAGAAGGCCAAGGCCCGCGCCGCGTGGAAAGGCTCGGGCGCGAAGGCTTCAGAGGACATCTGGTTCGATCTCGCCGATGAATATGGGACGACCGAATTCACCGGCTATTCGGGCACCCAAGGAGAAGGCGTGGTCCAGGCGATTGTCTGCGATGGCGCACAGATTGAGAACGCCGAAATTGGGCAGACCGTCGATGTTCTGCTCAACCAGACACCCTTCTACGGCGAAAGCGGTGGGCAGATTGGCGACACTGGAAAGCTAACCACTCTCAAAGGTTTCGTCGGTGACGTTGAGGACACATCGAAGCCGCTTGGCAAGCTTCATGTCCTGCGAACCAAGGTGGTCGCGGGCGAGCTGACCGTTGGCGAGACGGTCCACCAGACGGTGGATAGCGCACGTCGCGATCGTGTGCGTGCCAACCACAGCGCGACGCATCTCCTGCATGCCGCGCTGCGCCGCCACCTCGGCACCCACGTGACACAAAAGGGCAGCCTCGTCGCGCCAGATTATTTCCGGTTCGACTTCTCACATCCAAAGGCCCTGACCCGCGAGGAGATCGATACGGTCGAGGCCGAGGTGAATGCGCAGATCCGCTCGAATGAGCCGGTCACGACGCGGCTGATGACGTCCGACGAGGCGATTTCCGCCGGGGCGATGGCGCTGTTCGGCGAAAAATATGGGGACGAGGTTCGGGTCCTGTCGATGGGGCGCACGAGCGATAACGATTATTCGGTCGAGCTGTGCGGCGGCACCCATGTGCGCGCGCTGGGCGACATACAACTCTTCAAGATCATCAGTGAGAGCGCGGTTTCGGCCGGCATCCGCCGCATAGAGGCGCTGACGGGCGAGGCGGCGCGCCAGTGGCTGAGTGATCGTGACGCGAAGCTGCGCGAAGCTGCGGCTGCGTTGAAGAGTGCCCCGGACGAAGTTCCCGCCCGGATTGCTTCGCTGGTCGAAGATCGGCGCCGCCTGGAGCGCGAGCTCGCGGACGCCAAGAAGCAACTCGCAATGGGAGGTAGTTCGGCCAAATCGGATGCTGCGGCGCCCGAGAATATCAACGGTCACAAGTTCCTTGGGCAGGTCGTGGAAGGCTTGGATCCCAAGAGTCTGCGCTCGACCATTGACACGATGAAGCAGCGGGTCGGTTCGGGGATTGCAGCCCTTGTTGCAGTCAACGACGGCCGTGCGAGCGTCGCAGTTGGGGTCACCGACGACCTTTCCAGCCATATAAGTGCGGTAGACCTCGTCAAAGCCGCGGTTGCTACTCTTGGCGGACAGGGCGGTGGTGGTCGCCCAGATATGGCGCAGGGTGGTGGACCTGACGGTTCCAAAGCGAAGGAGGCGCTTGAAGCGGTGAGGGACGCCTTGGAGAAGGTCGCGGCTTGATTGACGGTTCCTCGAGAGAGCCCGTCACCCTCAATGGCGCCTGCCATTGCGGTGCGGTCGAGTTTACAGTCACGCTGACCGAGGGGTTTGCTTCGGCGCGGCGGTGCACCTGTTCGATTTGCCGAATGCGCGGTGCAGTTGCGGTGACGTCAACGCCCGCAGACTTCCGCATCACGCAGGGCGAGGACTACCTCGCGACCTACCGCTTCAACACCAAGACTGCGGAACATTATTTCTGCACCGTCTGCGGCATCTACACGCACCACAAGCGGCGGTCGAACCCGAACCAGCTCGGCGTGAACGTCGCATGCCTCGAAGGAGTCTCGCCGTTCGATTTCCATGAGGTCGTGGTCTATGATGGTGGGCGCCACCCCGCCGACAACGCCGAGCACAAGACCTATACGGCTGGCGTGTTGCGCTTCGAACCTGCGCGCGACGACTGAGAATCGCGGGCGCGTCGCCGGCCGAGCCTCGGAATCTCGTCGAGTTCCGCCTCCGTCATGATCTTCTCGCGAAGCGCCGATCTTTTCTCGTGAATTGAAGCGATCACGGGTCCCATTGCTACGCCGATGTCCACCAGAGCTGCCTCCGACAACTGCAGGGAGGCCTCGAGCGTTTCTGGCACCGCGTCAGTCACTCCTGCCTTGTAGAGCTCTGCGGCGTGCGCGGTGTCGCGTGCGCGGGCGATGATCGGCAATGAGGGAAATGCCTGGCGAAGTTGGCGGGCCAGGCGTCTTACGAGCACTGGGTTGTCCATTGTCAGGATGAGCGCGCTGGGCTCCCGCTGCCTGACTTTTTCGATCAGCTCCGGGTGCGCGACGTCGCCGAAAAGGACGTCGTAGCCCTCCTTCTTGGCTGCGGCGACCGCGTCCACGTCCGCATCGATCGCGAGATAGTCTTTACCGTGCACGTCAAGCATGTCGGCGACGACGTGGCCGACGCGGCCGAAGCCGAGAATGATGACTTGGCCGAGAGGGGCTGCTTCAATATGTTGGTCGAGCTGCCCCGCAAGCTCCTGCCGTCCGACCCTGCTGCCAGCGAGCCGGCCGAGCCTGGCAAGCAGCGGTGTTACGGTCAGCCCGAGCGCGGTTAGAATTTGCCAGAATGCGGCGGTCTCGGGTGCAATCACGCGGGCCGCCAGAGCCGACGAGAGCACAATCAGCGTGGTTTCCGAAGGCGACGACATGAGCACCCCCGCCTCAGCAGCCACGCTCCACTGAGCTCCGCCCAGCCGCAGGAAGGTGCTGGTGACGATGGTCTTCACGGCGAGGACGCCGACGAGCGCCAGCAACAGCTCGTGCCAATGGGCCGTGACGAACCGGATGTCGACGCTCATGCCGACCGTGATTAGGAAAATCCCGAGACCGAGGCCGCGGAAGGGCGCGGTCATCACTTCGACCTCGCCACGATACTCGGTCTCCGCGATGACGATTCCAGCGATCAGCGCGCCGAGGACCGCCGAAAATCCGACAGCCGAGGTAAGCAGACTGCTGACGATCACCACGATCAGGCAGGTGGAAAGGAAGAGCTCAGGGCTCTTTGTACGTGCCGCCTGTGAAAACAGTGACGGGAGGAGCATCCGCCCCACGAAGAGGATGGCCGCGCCAGTCACTACGCCGATCAGAATTGTGGTGAGGAGTGATCCTACCTGCGTCACTCCGCTGCGGGGTGCCATCGCACCGAGCAGGAAGACGATCGGAACCAGCGCCAGGTCCTCGAACAGGAGCATGGCGAAGGACGACCGACCTACCGGGCTGTGCGTTCCCACAAGCGGGACCACAATGGCCGTAGATGACAAAGCCAGAGCAAGGCCCAGTCCGATGGCCGCTGCTACGCTTTCTCCAGCAAGATAGAGACCGACAGCTAGGGCCGCCGCCGATACCAACAGCTCGGCGACGCCGACGCCAAACACGAGCCGGCGCATCCCCCACAATCTCCGGAACGACAGCTCCAGACCAATCGAAAAGAGCAAGAGCACGATGCCCAGTTCCGCGAACGGTTCGATCGCATGGGCGTTCGAAATCGTCAGGTAATGGAGCCAGGGATGCTCCTTTGTGAGAGTTCCGAGCCCCGCCGGCCCGACCAGCATCCCGATCAGGATGAAGCCGATGATCGGACTTATCCGGATTCGCGCGAATGCCGGGATAACGATCCCAGCTGCGCCCAATATGATCAGCGCATCTTCGAAACTGGACGTGCTGAATTCAGCTTCCATGGCGCTGTTGTGCACATTTCGCCAAGCTCGCGAAAGCGGATGAGGCTATCGCGAGGGAACGAAATTCGTTTCTCTGCGACTAATCGCGTGGCGTCATGCCGTCGCCGGAACGCTCCAATCGGCCATGGCAGCCTCAAGGTTATTTACGATCGCTTCGAAGAACTGCTCCGTTGTCATCCACGCCTGTTCGGGGCCGACGAGGATGGCGAGATCCTTCGTCATTTGCCCACCCTCGACTGTTTCGATGCAGACGCGCTCGAGCGTTTCGGCGAAGCGGACAACATCAGGCGTGTTGTCGAACTTGCCGCGATACTTGAGACCACCTGTCCAGGCGAAGATCGAGGCTATCGGGTTGGTCGAGGTCGCCTTGCCCTGTTGGTGCATGCGGTAGTGGCGGGTGACCGTGCCGTGTGCAGCTTCCGCTTCGACGGTCTTGCCGTCCGGGGTCATCAGAACCGAGGTCATCAGACCCAGCGAGCCAAAGCCCTGGGCGACCTGATCGGACTGCACGTCGCCATCGTAATTTTTGCAGGCCCAGACGAACTTGCCGCTCCACTTTAGCGCGGAAGCGACCATGTCGTCGATCAGGCGATGCTGGTATTCGATGCCCGCTCTCTCGAATTTCGCCTTGTATTCGGTGTCATAAATCTCCTGGAAGATATCCTTGAAGCGGCCGTCATAGGCCTTCAGGATCGTGTTCTTCGTCGAGAGATAGAGCGGCCAGCCGCGTCCGAGGCTGTAATTGAAACAGGCATGGGCGAAGTCGCGGATGGAAGCGTCAAGATTGTACATGCCCATGGCGACGCCGGAGCCGGGGAAGTCGAACACGTCGAACTCGAGCTCCTGCCCATCGGTGCCGACCCACTTCATCGTGAGCTTGCCAGGTCCAGGGACGCGGAAATCAGTGGCGCGATATTGGTCGCCGAAAGCATGACGGCCGACCACGATCGGGTCGGTCCAACCGGGAATCAGCCGCGGGACGTTCGAGATTACGATCGGTTCGCGGAAGATGCAGCCGCCGAGAATGTTGCGGATCGTGCCGTTTGGCGACTTCCACATCTTTTTGAGGCCGAATTCCTGCACGCGGGCCTCGTCCGGGGTGATCGTTGCGCATTTGACGCCTACGCCATGCAGTTTGATCGCATTGGCGGACTCGATCGTGACTTGATCCTCGGTCGCATCGCGGTTCTGGATGGAAAGGTCGAAGTAGAGAAGATCGACGTCGAGATAGGGTTGGATCAGCCGCTCGCGAATCCACTGCCAGATGATCCGCGTCATTTCGTCGCCGTCGAGTTCGACGACAGGGTTTTTCACCTTGATCTTGGCCATGCGCTTCCCTGAGATTTTCGATTTGGCGGCGCCTTAGGATGCGAGCCCAATGCGCGCAACCGCGGCGTTGTGCCCGCGACTGAGCGCCACTAATGCATGCGCCGATGCCATCACTTGAAAAGCCAGACAGCCCACTGACCACCACCGTCAAGTGGCGCGCTCCATCGGTTCATCCCGAAGGCCGCAAATACGTAGTCGGAGCAGGGGCGATCACCTTGCTCGCCTTCCTGCTGCACTGGCAGTTCCTCGCCTGGCTCCTGGTCGGGGGTACGATCTGGGTCGCGGCCTTCTTTCGCGATCCGGTGCGGACGACGCCGCGCAACGACAAGCTGATCGTCTCACCAGCCGACGGCCTGATCACCATGATCACCAAGGTGCCGCCGCCGCCTGAGCTGCGGGGGGCGGAGGCGCTCTCCGACAACGAATATACGCGCGTCTCGATTTTCATGAGCGTTTTCGATGTGCACATTAATCGCTCGCCCATCGCTGGCAGGGTCAAGCGCATCGCCTATGTTCCGGGGAAGTTCGTCAATGCCGACCTCGACAAGGCGAGCGAGGATAATGAACGGCAGTACCTGCTCGTCGAAGGTACGGATGGGCTCAGAATTGGGTTTACGCAGATCGCGGGGCTCGTCGCGCGACGCATCCTCTCGTTCGTGCGCGAAGGTGACGTCGTGGAGGCTGGCCAGAGAGTCGGCTTGATCCGTTTCGGCAGCCGGGTCGACGTCTTCTTGCCGTCCGGTACCGCCCCGCGCGTTCTCCTCGGCCAGCGCGCTATCGCGGGAGAGACCGTGCTCGGCATTGTCGGTCTCGATATTCCAGTCACGGGCATCAGTCAGTGATCGACGACGGGGGTCCTCGCCGGATCCCATTCCGAGCAATGATCCCGAACGCAATCACTGCGCTTGCCTTATGCCTGGGCCTGACCGGAGTGAGTCTTGGGATCCGCGGCGAGTGGGAAAGAGCTCTGGGGGCCATCATCCTTGCCGGCGTACTGGATGGACTAGACGGGCGCATCGCGCGCTTGCTGCGGGCACAAAGCAGGTTCGGCGCGGAGCTGGACTCGCTCAGCGACAATATCGCCTTCGGAACCGCGCCTGCTCTGATCCTTTTCCTCTGGTCACTTCAGACTGCTCCGCGCTTCGGATGGATCGCGGCGCTCGCTCTCGCAGTCTGCTGCGCGTTGCGGTTGGCGCGGTTCAACGCTCGGCTCGACGCGGCGGAGCAGCCCCACAAGTCGGCTGGCTTCAACACCGGAGTACCCGCGCCGGCAGGAGCGGGGCTGGCGTTCGTCCCCATTTACCTCTGGCTGATCACGGGGAACGGCCAATTCCGTGCATGGCAGCCCGTCATGGCGTGGACGCTATTCATTGCGGCCCTGATGATCTCGAGCCTTCCGACCTACAGCTGGGCAAGCATCCGAATCCGCCGCGACTGGCGGCTCTTTGCGTTGGCGGGAATTGCGTTGATGGGCGCCGCGCTCATCATCGCGCCCTGGGTAACTTTGTTGGTGCTCGCCGCGCTCTATCTGCTGATGATCCCTTTTGGCCTCGCCAGCTACGCGAGGGTCAAGCGGCGGCGCGCCAGCGCGGCCTTGCGCGCATAGGCCGCTGGAGGCGGGAGTGCCGCCTCGTTGCAGATCCAACGATCCTGAAGCGCAGCTGCGGTTCGCCCTTGAGGGCAGCGGCGATTTTCGCGCCGCTTTCCTCAAGAACCGCTGCACCCAAGACTGTCAGGAGCCACAAAGTGGCAAGAAAGGGCAGGGTGCCTAGAGCTGCGATCATCACGTTCAGCCTCCTCTGAGACTTATTAATGTTCACGGTATGTTCTTCCCTGTCAAGAGAGGTGGGCTACTCAGGTCCAAGCCCTTGAAAGCAGGAGCTTCATCGGCTACTTGGCCGCGCATCCCACAGGCGGAGCTTACATACCGGTGCCGGCCGCAAGGTTGGTCATTCGGCTCCGCTGAGGCAGAACCGGAAGGAGAAAGACTATGGCGGCCACGGTCGTCACCATGCAGCAATTGCTCGAGGCCGGAGCGCATTTCGGCCACCAAACCCATCGCTGGAACCCCAAGATGAAGCCGTACATCTTCGGCGACCGCAACGGGGTGCACATCATCGACCTGTCGCAGACTGTGCCGTTGTTCGCGCGCGCGCTCGACTTCGTCCAGCAGACCGTCGGACGGGGCGGCAAAGTGCTGTTCGTCGGCACCAAGCGTCAGGCGCAGGACGCGATCGCCGAGGCGGCGCAAGCTTCAGGCCAGCATTTCGTCAACCACCGCTGGCTCGGCGGCATGCTGACCAACTGGAAGACGATTTCCAACTCGATCAAGCGGCTCAAGAGCCTTGAGGAGCAGCTGTCGGGCGACACCGCCGGCCTTACCAAGAAGGAAGTGCTCCAGCTGACTCGCGAGCGCGACAAGCTCGAGAAGAGCCTGGGTGGAATCCGCGACATGGGCGGCCTGCCCGACATCATGTTCGTGGTCGACACGAACAAGGAAGAGCTTGCAATCAAGGAAGCGAACGTCCTTGGCATTCCGGTCGTCGCGATTCTGGATTCGAACAGCGATCCCAGCGGCATTGCTTTTCCAGTGCCGGGCAATGACGACGCCAGTCGTGCAATCCGCCTCTACACCGACGCGGTGGCGCAGGCCGTGAACGAAGGTCGCACCGGCCAGCGCCAGGCGAAGGGCGAGGACATCGGAGAAATGGCCGAGCCGCCGGCCGAGGCAGCGCTGGAAGCTTAAGTTGACTGTGCCCGCTGCGAAGGCAGGGGCCCAGACCTATATTCATTTCTTTGGCGGGACCCCGGCCTTCGCCGGGGAACGAAAGGAACAATTCAAATGGCTGAGATCACGGCCGCGACTGTGAAGGAACTGCGCGAGCGCACCAGCGCCGGCATGATGGACTGCAAGAAGGCGCTCGCCGAAACAAACGGTGAGATGGAAGCCGCGATCGATTGGCTGCGCGCCAAAGGTCTGGCGGCTGCCGCGAAGAAGGCGGGCCGCACGGCCTCGGAAGGTCTCGTAGGCGTTGTCGTTAAAGGCAACCGCGGTGCGGTCGTCGAGGTAAACTCGGAGACGGACTTCGTCGCGAAGAATGAAATCTTTCAGGATTTCGTGAGCAACGTCGCAAAGCTCGCACTGGAACAGGGCACGGACGTGGAGACGCTCGGCGCTGCCCAATATCCGGGCGGCGGTACGGTTGCCGAGAAGCTCACAGACAATATCGCGAAGATCGGTGAGAATCAGTCGCTGCGCCGCGCCGCCGCCGTCGAGGTAGGCCAGGGTGCGGTCGTGTCATACGTTCACAACCAGGTCGCGCCGGGTCTCGGCAAGATCGGCGTGCTGGTCGCACTGGAGAGCGCTGCTCCGGCAGAGACACTGAACGCGCTTGGCAAGCAGATTGCAATGCACGTCGCGGCTGCTCACCCGCTGGCGCTGACGGCCGACGATCTCGATATGGCGCTGATCGAGCGTGAGCGCGCAATCGCCTTGGAGAAGGCCAAGGAAAGCGGCAAGCCACAGAACATAATCGAGAAGATGGTCGAAGGCGGCCTTGCCAAGTTCCGCAAGGAGAATGCGCTTACCTCGCAGCTCTTCGTCATGGACAACAAGACCCCGGTTGCCGAGGTCGTCGCTTCGGCCGCGAAGGACGCGGGCACAGGCATCGAGCTCATCGGATTCGTACGCTTCCAGCTCGGCGAGGGCATCGAGAAGAAGGAAAATGACTTCGCTGCGGAGGTCGCGGCGGCTGCCGGTACGGCAAAGGCCGAACCGGTCGCTTAAGCGCTTTGACATTTACGCCAGATTGAAGGCGGTCAGGCTCCGAGCTTGGCCGCCTCTTTCTTGCAATCGTAAGGAAAGTCAGGCTCGAAGCAGAAGTCCGGCCAGTGGCCGCTCCTTCGCCAATAGTTTAGCAGCCCTGCTTTCAGTGCGAGCTGGATGAAGCGGGGATCCTGTCGGAACTTCTTGAACTGCGGCCGGAAAAGCACTTCAAAACCTGATCGCGCGTGCGGCGCCTTCCATGCGAGGAGAATCGGATACAGATCCGCTTCGCGATGGAATTCGGCCAAGGTCTGAGCGAGGAACGAATAATCGTCGTAGAAATTGGCTCCGGCCCGTGCAGCCTCCACCGCCTTTTCAATCTTGGCGGGAGACGGATCGATGCGTGCGTCAAGGAATGACTCGCTTCCGCGGTAGTTCGGATCCTTGTGGAGGATTTCGAGCGCAACGCGAGGGTCGCCGTACCTCAGGTGGAAACGGAACTGCGCGTTAATGACGCTGGAGCTGCCGGGCCAGAGACGCTGTGAGTTGTTCAGCACTTCCTGGGCGTTGCTCAGCGCTCCCGAGTAGGCGAGTGCGGAGACCAGGTTGTCGGTCAGGGCCGGGGATAGCGGGTCCAATTGGAAAGCCTGCTGGGCGTCGGTCACCCCTTCATCCATGCGGCCGACTCGGCCCAACTCTTCAGACCGGCTCACCAGTACGGCTGAGTTGGAGGGATCGAGCCGCTTGGCGCGATCCATCATCTCCATTCGCTCGCTGTAGGCTTCCAAGGGAAGAAGCTCGAGTTTGGCCAGAAGTATTTCAGGGAGATCCGGAAAGTGACGTGCCGCAT
This sequence comes from Sphingomicrobium sp., assembly GCA_040414585.1. Lineage (GTDB taxonomy): Bacteria > Pseudomonadota > Alphaproteobacteria > Sphingomonadales > Sphingomonadaceae > Sphingomicrobium. The sequence goes on from JBEDUM010000137.1 coordinate 13,671, forward strand.
CGGCAACGTGTCTGCGCAGTGCGTTTCTCGGCTCGGTGACTGGCTGACCCACTTGTGACAACGCCGACACACTTGCAGCTGACGCGAGCAGCAGGTTCTGCCATCCCGGCCTAAAATTCGGAGCACCCTTCGTTACTTTTTCAAACAGCGGGACGACACCACTTGCATCTTCCCAAGACGCTTGCCCGAACTGCGCACAAGCGTTGAGGTAGACCTTCCTAAGCTCCTCGTCCAAAGGCTCACCGCTGCCCAGTGCTTCGCCGGCACAGCGAAGGACCTGTGCGGCCGAGTAGGCCACCTGTTGGCGCAGGTCGGACTGGCGAGCGCGGGGCTGGCTATAATCCTTGGACCACAGCAATGCGCCGTTCTCGCCTCCGAGCAAGGTCAGACCAGCTGTCGCGTTTTCGGCCTGATTGGACGCACTCGCCTCCATGAGGAGGCCCGGATGTTCGGACGCGCTGCTAACCAGTTTCACAGCATCAGGGTTGGTGGCCTGGAGTTTCCCCAGCTGCACAAGCAGATCGCGCGCAAGCGCCTTGCTGTCCGGCGAGGAATCCGCCGCAGTTACTGCGACGACCGGAGTTGCTTGACGACTTTGCCACGGTTGCCACCAGATGAGCGCGGCCAGCGCGGCAATGGCGCTTGCGCCGATCGCAGGGCGCCAGTTCAGCGGCCGGTGGTGCGCGGACAGAGCTGCAGGCGGAGGCCCGGCTTCATGTCCCAGCGGCGACTTGGCGGTGGCCGCGATGTCGGCAAGGAGGATGCGAAGCCCTGCCGAACCCCGGCGCCCTCTCCATTGAGACAGATCGATCGTCTGGAACTGGCGGAAACCCAGCGGCGGTTCCGCACCATCGATTGTGACGGGGACCAGCCGGCCGGTGTCGCGCCCGACAGCCGCCTCGTCCTTGACCCAAGCGGATTCCACCGAATGCTCGGACCAAAGGACAACAACAGCATCTGAGGCCTTCAGCGCTTCTTCGATGACTTTCCCGAATTGCGCGCCACCGCGGATATGCAAATCCCAGAAGACCGAATGGCCGGCCTTTTCAAGCGCCAACGCTAGCGGGCGTGCCTTCTCGGCATCCTCCCGATCATAGCTCAGGAATATGCTGGCCATGGGCAGCCCCCTGCAGCCGTAATGCTGCGCTCAAACCGCGCCCTGGGCAAGTAAGGCAGTTGGCAACGGGGCGGCTGCGCCATAAGAGCATCGCCGCCATTCCGCAGCCGAAGGACGCTCCCAACGCATGACCCTCCCTCGCTTCAATCGAATCCTGCTGAAGCTTTCGGGCGAGGCTTTGATGGGTCAGGGGCAATTCGGCATCGATCCGGGCGCAGTCGATGCGCTTGCGCGCGAAATCCTGACTGCGCGCGAATTCTGCCCCGAGCTTTGCGTCGTCGTCGGCGGAGGCAATATCTTCCGCGGAATGGCAGCTGCCGCGAAGGGATTCGACCGCGCGACTGCCGATTATATGGGAATGCTGGCAACGGTCATGAACGCGTTGGCAGTGCAAGGGGCGCTCGAAAAACTCGGTGCGGAAACCCGCGTTCAGTCCGCAATCCCGATGTCGAGCGTGAGTGAACCTTATATCCGGCGCCGCGCGCTGCGGCACATTGAAAAGGGCAGGATCGTTCTCTTCGCCGCAGGTACGGGCAATCCTTATTTCACCACCGATACGGCCGCGGCGCTTAGGGCGGCTGAGATGGGATGTGACGCTCTGTTCAAAGGGACGAGCGTGGATGGGGTCTATACCGCTGATCCGAAAAAGGTCAGGGATGCAAGACGCTATGACACGCTGACCTTCAGCAAGGTGCTGAGCGACGACCTAAAGGTGATGGATGCCGCCGCGGTTGCGCTCTGCCGTGACAACAATATTCCGATTGTCGTCTTCAACATTCGTCAGGCGGGCAATTTGGCCGAAGTGCTGTCAGGACGCGGAACGGCAACGATCGTGCAGAATGGGGAGTAGAAAATGACGACCAGCATCCGCACGGATGATCTCAAGCGCCGAATGCACGGCGCGGTCGAGGCGCTTCGCCACGACCTTGGGGGCCTGCGTACAGGCCGCGCGTCGACGGCGCTGCTCGATCCAGTCCATGTCGAGGTTTACGGGACGAACATGCCGCTGAACCAAGTGGCAACGGTGTCTACGCCTGAGCCGCGCACGCTTTCGGTGCAGGTGTGGGACCGTTCGAATGTCCAGCCTGTCGAAAAGGCGATCCGCTCGGCGGGCCTCGGGCTGAACCCGATTACCGATGGCCAGGTGATCCGCCTGCCGATCCCCGAACTGACCGAGGAGCGTCGCAAGGAACTCGCCAAGCTCGTCGGCCAATATGCCGAAAAGGCCCGGGTTGCCGTCCGCAACGTGCGTCGTGACGGAATGGATCACCTCAAGCAGGACGAGAAGAAGCACGAGATCAGCGAGGATGAGCGCAAGCGGCTCGAGCACGATGTGCAGAAGTTGACCGACGATACGATCAAGGAGGTCGACGAGCTCGCCCACTCCAAGGAAAAGGAAATCCTGGGCAAGTGAACTCGCCCGCTCCGACTGAGGGAGCTCGAAACGTGGACCAAGCGGGCGGAAACGCGGTCCCGCGCCACGTCGCCATCATAATGGACGGCAATGGCCGCTGGGCTGCGCAGCGTGGTCTTCCGCGCGTCGCAGGTCATCGCGCCGGTGCCGAGGCGGTACGCCGGGCGCTCCAGGCAGCCGCCGACCACGGTGTCGAAGTGCTGACGATCTACGCCTTTTCGTCCGAGAACTGGCGACGAAGCGCCGAGGAGGTCGCCGACCTCACCGCGCTGATGCGCTTCTACCTGGAGCGGGAGCTGAAGACGCTCGTGAAGGAGCGGGTCCGGCTCAAGCTTATCGGCGATTATTCGGCATTCGGGTCGCAGTTGGTTGAGCGGCTGGAGCGCGCGGTCGAAAAAACCGCGAACAACACCCGTCTGACCCTTGTCATCGCGCTCAATTACGGCTCGCGCACGGAGATCACCGCGGCGGCAAGGTCGCTCGCCTCGAAAGTGGCGGCCGGTGAACTTCAGCCAGGCCAGATCGATGAGGAGAGCATCGCCGCAGAGCTCCAGACGTGCGATTTGCCGGAATTGGACCTTTTGATCCGCACGTCGGGAGAGGTCCGACTATCCAATTTTCTCTTGTGGCAAGCGGCCTACGCGGAGTTGCTCTTTCTGGATGTACTTTGGCCCGACTTCGACGAGCAGGTGTTTGCCGAAGCTCTCGATCGCTTCGCGGCCCGGCAGCGCCGCTTCGGTGGCCGGTGAACGAACTTCTCCTTCGCACTGTCACCGGCATTCTCCTGATTGCCGCCGCGCTCGCCGCGGCTGCTGTCGGCGGGAACATTTTCGCGGTCCTCGTAGCCGCAGTCGCGACGGCCATTTTTTATGAATGGACCAGAATCGTGCGAGGCTGGGGCCCAAGCTGGTACGTGTCCGGCTTCTTCTATGCTCTGCTGCCTGCCTTGGCCTTGCTGTGGATTCGCGAGCGGGACGTGCATGGCCTTGAGCTGCTCATCTGGGCCTTCCTGGTAACTTGGTCGACTGACATCGGCGCCTATTTCGCTGGACGTCGCTTTGGCCGCCGAAAGCTCGCGCCCTCGATTAGTCCCGGAAAGACCGTGGAGGGTCTTTATGGCGGGATCGCCGCCGCAACTCTGGTGGGAGGTGCCTGGGCTCTCACGATGAACCTCGGTGTTGCTTTGCTGGTTCTCGCACCGATCTTCGCAGTTGCGGCGCAGGCCGGCGATCTATTTGAAAGCCGAATGAAGCGCCGAGCGGGAGTGAAGGATTCGGGCGCCTGGCTCCCGGGCCACGGCGGAGCGCTGGACAGGCTCGATGGACTGGTCCCGGTGGCTGTGCTTACCGCCGCGGCGCAGCTATTGGGACTCACGTGAGGCGGAGGATTGCGATCCTTGGAGCGACAGGCTCCGTCGGGAAGTCGACTCTCGATCTTGTCGAGCGCTCCCCCGAGCGCTTCGAAGTGGTCGCGGTCACTGCAGCGACAAACGTCGAGGTGCTCGCAGACATTGCGCGGCGCACCAACGCACAGATCGCCGCGGTTGCCGACGAGTCGCGCTTGCGGGATCTTCAGGAATTGCTGGTCGGGACTGATTGCCGGGCTATCGGAGGCGAGAACGGCCTGATCGAGGCGGCGACGAATGGTTCGGAGTTCGTGATTGCTGCAATCGTTGGGTGCGCGGGGCTGACGCCAGTGATGGCCGCCGTGGATGCGGGGCTGACTGTCGCTCTTGCGAATAAGGAGGCCTTGGTCACGGCCGGTGCGCTCATGACCGATGCCGCCGCGCGATCGGGTGCGACCCTGTTGCCGGTCGACAGCGAGCATAACGCCATTTTTCAGTGCCTTGCCTGCAGCCGCAAAGAGGATGTCTCGAAGATAATTCTGACTGCCAGCGGCGGCCCGTTCCGTACCGCGTCGGCAGAGATGATCGCCGCTGCGACCCCCACCCAGGCGGTCGCGCATCCGAACTGGTCGATGGGCGCTAAGATCTCAGTCGATTCGGCGACACTCATGAACAAGGGACTCGAGCTGATCGAGGCGCACTTTCTGTTCGGGCTGCCTTCAGAACGAATCGACATAGTGGTCCATCCGCAGTCGGTGATTCATTCGATGGTTGAGTTCGTGGACGGATCAGTGTTGGCGCAGCTTGGAAGTCCCGACATGCGCATTCCCATCGCCTATACGCTTGCCTGGCCCGAGCGATTGGAGACGCCTGCAAAGCGGCTCGACCTTGCCGCGATTGCTCGGCTGGATTTCGAAAAGCCGGATCTTGCCCGGTTCCCCGCGCTCAGCGTCGCGCGCGGAGCCTTGGAGCAAGGAGGAGCGGCGCCGATTGTGCTCAATGCGGCGAACGAAGTGGCGGTTGCGAGTTTCCTGGGCGGAGGAATCCGCTTTATGGACATCGTGAAGATCGTCAGCGAAGCACTTGAGAATATGGATTTCTCTGCGCCGCGTTCGGTGAACGATGTGCTGGAGATCGACCGGGATACTCGATCCCGTGTCGATTCGATCATGAAAGCGAGTTGCCACTGAATGTTGCCGCAGCCGCCCCTCTGGCTCGTCGTGGTCGCATTCATTTGCACGATCGGCCCGCTCGTCTTCTTTCACGAGCTAGGCCATTATCTGGTCGCGCGCTTGTTCGGCATTCCCGCAGAGGTCTTCTCCATAGGCTTCGGCCGAGAAATCATTGGGTGGACCGATAAGCAGGGCACGCGTTGGAAAGTCGCATGGTTGCCGCTGGGCGGCTACGTCCGATTCGTCGGCGATATGAGCCCGGCAAGCAATCCGGCAGATCTCGAAGACATTCCGCCGGAGGATCGCGAACGGAGTTTCCAGATACGTCCCGTTTGGCAGCGATTCCTGGTCGTGCTCGCCGGTCCCGTTGCCAACTTTATTCTCGCGATCCTGATTTTCGCCGCCTTTTTCACCTTGATCGGCACGCCGCAGACCAATGTCGCGGGCGGGGTCATTCCGAATTCGGCGGCCGCCAGGGCAGGCCTGCAGGCAGGCGACAGAATCCTTTCGGTTGCAGACCGCGGCACTCCGACTTTCAGCGATATCTTCAATGTCGTCGCGGTTCGCCCTGACGAAACAGTTCCGATCACCATTGAGCGCGACAAAGTCGCTCGGACAGTTCAGGTCACGCTCGGCTCCGATATGATGGAACAGCCGGGTGGCCAGAAAGTCCGGCGTGGTCTTCTTGGAATTTATCCAACCACGAAGGTGACCGAGCCGGTGCCGATCTATCGGGCCGTTCCTTTGGCCGTCGAATATACCGGAAGCCTGGTGCGCGCGATCGTGGATGGGATCAGCCAGATCTTTCGCGGCAGGGTCTCGCCGACGCAGCTCGGCGGTCCTGTCAAGATTGCGCGGATTGCCGGCGAGGCAGCGGCGCTGGGGCCGCTGACGTTCGTCCAATTGCTCGCGCTGCTGTCAATTAATCTGGGATTCATCAACCTGTTGCCAGTCCCAATGCTGGATGGAGGCCACCTATTTCTCTACGTTGTTGAAGCCGTTCGGCGCAAAGCGGCGAGCGCTGCCACGCTCGAGTGGGCGTTCCGAGGGGGACTCGCGATCATTCTCGCGCTGGTTCTCTTCGTCACCATCAACGATCTTGGCGGTCAGGGGTTGTTCGATCGCCTTCAGCGCTTGATTGGCTAGTTGGGTTGGGGCAGGGCAGAACCGGGGCTTGGCGGCGGAGCGCGCCGTTGCACCTTTGCACAAAAGGCGGGGACGAGTGATTTCAAGAGGGAAGAGTTTTAGTCCGCGCGCCGGCGCGCTGCTTCTGGTGGGCACGGTGCTTGGCGGCCAGGCCTCGGTAGTCTTCGCGCAGGCCGCTCCCGAGGCGCAGCCTCAACCTGCCGCGACTCAACCGCCGGCGGCCCCGGCGGCGACAGCTCCCGCGCCCGCTCCGACGCCTGCGGAGCGGATGATTCGGTCGATCGCGGTGCGTGGCAATCAGCGCCTCGAGCCGGAAACGATCCGCTCCTACGCGAATCTCACGCCCGGGCAGAACTACACGGCGGAGACCCTCGATCAGGCCCTAAAGGACCTTTACGCGACGCAGTTGTTCGCGGACGTGACGATCACTGGCGGCGAGACGGGCGACTTGGTGATCACGGTTCGCGAGAATCCGGTGATCAATCGCATCATCCTCGAGGGCAACAAGCGGCTCAAGGACGATAAGATCACGCCGGAGATCAAGCTCGCGCCGCGCCAGATCTTCACGCGATCGGCAGTGCGGTCGGACGTGGAGCGCATTCTCGAGCTGTACCGGCGTCAGGGCCGGTTCGCCGCTCGCGTCGAGCCGAAGATCGTCCAGCTCGACCAGAACCGAGTCGACGTCGTGTTCGAAATTTACGAAGGCGACCTCGCGAAGGTCCGCGCGATCAACATCATCGGCAACAAGGCCTTCAAGACCGACCGGCTGCGCAAGGAAATGTACACCCGGCAGGCGGGCGGCATCCTCGGCTTTCTGAAGTCGAACGATACGTACGATCCCGATCGCCTTGCCGCCGACCAGCAGAAGCTGAGGGCTTTCTACCTGACCCAAGGCTATGCGGATTTCCGCGTCGTCCAGGCGCTCGCGGAGCTGACGCCCGACCGTCAGGACTTCGTGATCACCTACGTGGTCGAGGAAGGCCCGCGATATAAGTTCGGCAAGGTCGACGCCCAGAGCGCGCTGCCGGACTTGCCTGCATCGAAGGTCAAGCAGTTTCTCAAGATTCAGCCGGGATCCTGGTTCAACGCCAAGGAGGTCGAGGACGCCGTCACCGACCTCAACGAGCAGGCAGGTAACCTCGGCTACGCCTTCGCGGACATCAGCCCCGCCTACGATCGCGATCCCGAGCACCGATTGATGAATCTCACCGTCAAGGTGAATGAAACGCCACGTGTATATGTCGAGCGCATCGACATCACGGGAAACACGAGCACCCGCGACAAGGTGATCCGGCGCGAATTCAGGTTGAATGAAGGCGACGCATTCAATGCCTTGAAGGTGAAGCGCAGCCAGGATCGCCTCCAAAGCCTCGGATTCTTCCAAGAAAAGCTGGAGATCAAACAGACCGAAGGCTCTTCGCCAGACCGAGTCGTTCTCGGAGTGAACGTCGAAGAGAAGCCGACCGGACAGCTATCCTTGTCAGGCGGTTATTCCAGCCTGGAGCGGTTCGTCATCCAGCTTGCCGTCTCTCAGAATAATTTCATGGGCAAAGGCCAGGAGCTCAACGCGGCGGTCAACTACTCGACCTACTCGAAGTCGATTCAGCTCGGCTTCACCGACCCATATTTCCTGGACAAGAACATCGTGTTCGGCGGTCAGCTGTTCCGAAGTGATTACAACAGCTTCAATTACGTGGGGAACAACCGCAATACGACCTACAAGCAGGTCAGTACCGGCGGCGGCCTCAGATTTGGATTCCCGCTCACCGAATATTGGACCTTCGGCGGACGTTACACTCTCCAGCAGGACAATATCACGCTGGATAAGTCTCTTTTCTACACCGATCCCGACGGCACGGGGCCGCTGCCTCCGCAGTGCGACCCTCTCAAGGCTGGCCGTTATTTGTGCGATGAGCTCGGGAAGGCGCTGACCTCGCTGGTCGGCTATTCGACCCTCTACGATGATACTGATGGCATCCATCCGACACGTGGCCAACGGCTGACCTTCAGCCAGGACTTCGCTGGCCTCGGCGGCGATGTAAAATATCTGCGCACACGAGCGGACGCGACGAAATATCACGGGTTCGGCGGTGGTTGGATCTTCTCCGCCCACGCCGAAGGCGGATATATCAAGGCCCTTCGGTCATCCCCCGGTCCTGGGCAGGATCCGATCCGCCTGACCGACCGCTTCTTCGGTCCCGACCTTCGGGGCTTCGACATCCGTGGCATCGGTCCGCGCGTTCAGCGTATTGCTTATGACGCGAACGGGCACCTCGTCCCTGTGACGAGTAGCAACAAGGTTGTCGATGCGCTTGGAGGCAAGGCCTATTACATGGGTCGCCTGGAGCTCGAAATCCCGACCAGCTCGGGACTCAAGAGCATGGGCTTGAGGCCGTCGGCATTCGTCGATGTTGGCTCGCTGTTCTCGCTCACGAAGCCGATCCTCACGGATATCCTTAAGTCCTGCTTTGCGACGGGATTCCCCCAGCAGAACATCCCGGGAGGGGCCGCAAACACGAGCTGCACCCAGTTCAACGTGAACGGCGCCAGCGGTTACGCAGACGATGCCACGCACTCAGCGCCGGGTTTCAAGGAATTCTATTTGGGTGATTCGCCGAAGCCGCGTTTGTCGATTGGCATCGGCGTGAATTGGACGTCTCCGTTCGGACCATTGCGTATCGATCTGGCAAAGGCGCTCCTCAAACAAAAGGGCGACGAAACCAAACTCTTCAGCTTCAACGTAGGGACTGCATTCTAATGAATAAGCTAATTCTTCTTTCTTCGGCGCTTGCGGCTTCGCTCGTCGTTCCGGCGGCGGCGAATGCTCAGGCCATTCCTGGTGCCATCGTCGCGGTCGTAGATCTCGAAAAGGTCACCGCTGATTGCACCGCATGCAAAACCGCTTCGGCTACGCTTCGCAGCCAAGTGACGGGACTTCAGACTCGCGAAAAGACCCTCGCGACCCCGCTTGAGACCGAGCAGAAGTCAATCCAGGCCGCAATCGATGCCCTTCCCCAGGGCAAGGAGCCCGACGCGGCTTTGCAGGCGCGTATCAAGGCGTTCCAAACGAAGCAGCAGCAGGGGCAGCAGGAACTCGCCCGTCAGCAGCAGCAAATCCAGCGCAACCAGGCGTACATCACGCAGCAGATCCGCGAGAAGCTTGGTCCGGTCTACCAACAGGTTATGCAGCGCCGCGGCGCGAACCTCATGGTCGAGGTCGGCAGCACCCTTGCAACGTCCGCAAGTCTTGACGTGACCAACGATGTCCTGACGGCGCTAAATTCGGCGATGCCGACGCTGCAGACCACTGCTCCCGCGCAGCCACAGCAGCAGCAGCCGCAAGGCCGTTAAACGCTCATGAGCGATCAGCCGGCTAGCGCCGCCAGCACCCAGCTCGATGTTCGACGGGTGATGGCGGCGCTGCCGCATCGCTATCCTATGCTTCTCGTAGATCGGGTCGAAGCACTCGAACCCGACCGGTCGATTACTGCCATCAAAGCGGTCACGGTCAACGAGCCCTTCTTCCAGGGCCATTTTCCGGCCCGTCCGATCATGCCGGGTGTGCTGATCGTCGAAGCTCTCGCGCAGGCGGCAGGCATCCTCGCAGTAGAATCACTAGGTCTCGCGAACTCGGGCAAGCTCGTGTACTTCATGGCGATCGAAGGCGCGAAATTTCGCCAGCCGGTCGAACCCGGCGTTCTTCTGAAGCTCGAGGTCGAGTTCCTCCAGAAGCGCACGACCGTATGCAAATTCGCTGGGCGCGCGAGTGTCGACGGCAAGCTTGCCGCCGAGGCCAATTTCACGGCCATGATCGCCGACCCTCCCGAAAGCTGATTCCGACAAAGCCACCGATGCCTTCGGTGTGATAGCCGGCGACTTCCTCATAATTCGAATTGAACAGGTTCGAACCGCGAGCAAACAACTCAATTGCTGGTGTGATGGAATAAGCGATGCGCGCGTTAGCCAGCCAATAGGAGCCGACGCTGACGATATCGAATGGCGCTATTTCTTCCCGGTCGAGGTGCGAGCCCACGTAGGCGATCGAGGCACCATAGCTCCAGCGGCCGATCGAACCGTCGGCAGTAATGGAGCCGCTGTGTTTGGGCCGCCGAAGCTCGGTCAGCTGGCGGTCGGTCACGGTGTCGGGCTCGGTTGCGTGGAGATACGCATAGTTGGCCCGGAGCCGCAGCTTGTCCGCGAGCTGCCAGCCGAATTCCGCCTCAATACCCCAGCGATGGCTGATACCATTGGTATTGGCAGTGCTCGACAGGAAGGTCACCGGATCGAACACGTCGATGACCTCGTCGTGCAGGCGCTGACGATAGGCGGTCAGGGATGCGTTGAACGACGAGCGCCGGAAGCGCAGTGATCCCTCAAACCCGCGCGAGCTTTCCGGCTTAAGGTCAGGATTGCCGACGAAATTGTTCGGGAAGAAGCCGTACAGATCGAAGAAGGTCGGTTGCGCGATACCCTCGGCATAGGACCCGGCGAGCGAGAAGCCGGCGCCAATTTGCGCGAGCGCCGATGCGCGAACCGATGTCGCATCCCTGAAGCGGTTGAAGAAATCGCGGCGGATTGCGACGTCGCCGCTGAGCTTGCCGGCCGTGGCCCGCCACTCTCCCGTCACCGCATTGTGCGAGCGGTCGCGGTCCTGGTCGGTCGCGCCTCCATAGATGACGTCGCGAGCGTGGAACGTCTCACGCTCGGAATCGGCGGCGAGGATGAACCGGTGGTCGATCGCGCCCGTCGCGAAGGTTCGTTCAACCTGCGCATCCACGGTTCGTCGGGTACCGCGCGTGCGATTAACGGGATCATTGCCGAGGTAGTTGCGGTTGGACGAGCCAAGGACGGAGGCCCCGACGCGTCCCCTCCAGGTGGAACTTGAGCTTCCAAGGTCGGCCCACAAGCGACCAGCCTCGAGCCCGTTGCGGCTGTTGTCGAGCGTGTCGGTATGTTCGAACGTGATGGGATCATAGCCATCGAATTCGCTTCGCCCTGTGATTGCAATCGCGGCCACGCCGATGCGAACTATCGGACTGACGGCGAAGGTCGCTCGCAGACGTCCCGACAGATTGCGGTAGCCATCCTTGTCGCCGCCCGGGGCACCGAAGCTGTCGATCCCGGTCGCACGTTGAAAGCCGACCGCGCCGGCAACGCTGGCCCGATCGGTCACCAGCGAACCCGATGCGCTGCCTCTGCCAAAGCCAAAGGACCCGCCCTCAGCGCTTGCTGAGTATCCCGGCGCATCATCAACGCCGTTGACGGCGATCACGCCGCCGATCGCGTCCGAGCCCCACAGAGCCGATTGCGGTCCGCGGACGACTTCGATCCGGGAGGCGATGTCGGCGTTGAGCAGCTCGAAACGCGGCGCATCGCCAGAAGCCGGATCATTGACCCGAATTCCGTCGACGAAGAGTAAAGTGTGATTGGCCTCCGATCCGCGGATGCGAACCTCGGTTAGCGATCCGGCAGGGCCGGAGACTGAAACGGATGCGGACGGCGTGAGCTGCAGCAAGGTAGGGATAAGCGGCTGGTCGAGCCGCTCGATCTCCCTGCTGTCAATAATCGTGACACTCGCGGGGGTGCTCGATCCAGTTTCGGGCGCACGAGACGCAGTAATCACGATCTGGTCGGTGTCGATGGGCAGTGCGGGCATTTGATCCTCCTGTTGACGAACATGTCGTCACGGAGGGAAGCGCCGCACGACGTGCGACGGGGCCCACGCTTCGCGGCTGGTCCCGGCCGGGAAAACGGACGACGGACCAAGGCAGGTTCCTGACTTTGCCGATGGGCTCGGCATTCACAGTTGCGGGCACAGCGCCGGATTTTCGCCGGCTTCCCTTTGAACCGCCCCCGCCAAGCGAAGCTTGTGGGCGGCACCCTGGTCACCGCCCAGCTAATTGACCGGCCGCCGGACTGTCAAATTCGCTTCATCGGCATTATTGAACCGGCATGACCAGCAATCAGCCCCGTCTCATCGCGCTCATTTCCGCGATCGTCGCAGCCGCCGCGTTGCGCCTTGTGCCGCATCCGCCCAACTTCTCGCCGATCGATGCAATGGCCCTGTTCAGCGGCGCCTATCTCGGACGTAGAGTGCTCGCTTTCGTTGCACCGCTTGGGGCGCTGCTGCTCAGCGACCTCGTGCTCGGCTTCTATCCCGGTATGTGGGTCCAGTATGTAGCCGTCGTCCTCGTTGTAGCGCTCGGTTGCGTTGCTCTTAGGCGCGTTTCGGTGCTTCGGGTCGCGGGCGTTGCTGTCGCCAGCTCGGTGCTGTTCTTCCTTGTCACGAATTTCGGAACCTGGGCGCTGAGCGGAATGTATCCGCACACGGCAGCCGGTCTCGCCGCTTGCTATGTGGCCGCCATTCCGTTCTTCCAGAACACACTCGCCGGCGACCTCTTCTATTCCGGCCTGCTGTTCGGCGGTTTCGCTTTGCTCGAGAGGGCGATGCCGGCGCTGCGTGCGCGTCAGCATCCGCTGCCGGCCTGAGGTTGCACTTTTGAGGTTCGCACTCTAAGTCGCGCGCTCTTGCATTCGGGCCGCTGGTCGGAAACCAGCAGCTAACCCAAGGAAATCAAAATGAAGTCCGGTATCCACCCCGATTATCACATGATCAACGTCGAGATGACCGACGGCACCAAGTTCCAGACCCGCTCGACGTGGGGCAAAGAAGGCGACACGCTGCACCTCGATATCGATCCCAAGGTCCATCCGGCCTGGGTTGGCGGCACCCGCCAGGTTCAGGAAGGCGGCCAGGTCGCGCGCTTCAACAAGCGCTTCGGCGGACTTAAGCTCGGCAAATAGTGGTCCGCGAAGCACCGCGGATCGAAACCGAACGGCTCGTCCTGCGTGGCTTCCGCCTGGACGATCTCGACGCGCACGCGGCGACCCTTGGCGACGAAGAGGTGATGCGCCACATCGGCGGCAAGCCGCTGAATCGCGAGGACAGCTGGCGGCGGATGCTGTCCGGCCTCGGCATGTGGTCGATGATCGGCACGGGGCCTTGGGCAGTCGAACTCAAAGCGGACGGCCGGATGGTGGGCCACTGCGGCTTCTTCCAATTTGAGCGCGATATGGCACCCTTGATCCTCGGCGAGCCGGAAATGGGCTGGATCTTCGACCGCTCGGTCCACGGGCAGGGAATTGCATTCGAGGCCTGCAACGCGGCGCTCAGTTGGGCCGATGCCGAAATTCGCGCCCCATCTTATCCCGCGATCATCGACCTCGATAACGCATCGTCAATCAAGCTCGCGGAAAGGCTCGGCTTCATTCGGCAGCCGGACGCCGCCTATCGCGACGCCGCGATTGCGTTCTTCCGGCGGCCCGGGACTCTACCAGCCGCCACCGCCGCCCCCACCGCCGCCACCGCCTGACGATCCGCCCCCGCCGGAGCCTGGAGCGGTCGAAGCGGCACCCACAGCGCTGGACAGCGAAGAGCCTACGGAGTCGACGAAGCCGGTCGGATTGCTCCAGGGACTGCTCGAGCCTGAATACCAGCCGAAACTCTGCTGACCTTGCGCCGAAGCAGCGGCGAGCACTTCGGCAAATCTCTTCGCCCAGTGGTTCTCGACTGCGAGCGCGATGGCGTAGGGCAGGTATTTCTCGAAGAGCTCCGGCGTGTCCTTCGGCGGCGTCATGCGGTCCAGCCGCTCGGCTTCCGTGATCGACAGATATTGTTTGAAGCCGGCGATGTGGTCGAGCACCTTGCGCCCTTCCGGCGTCGGCGCGGCGATCCACCAGAAAGCCGAGATCACGATCGGCGCCGCGAGCAGGGGAAGAATGATCGGCAACCACCAGCCGCTGTTGATCGCGACATTCAGCAGCGGCATGCCGACGGCGAAAGCGACGCCGAATGCAGCGGTGCCGACGAGGGTCAACAGGCATTTGCCGGCGAGAGATTCGTGAAACGCTAGCCAGAGCAGCGCGGCCACGAGTAGGCTGCCGACGACAACGCCGACCTGCCACATTACTGCGCCGTAGGTAGCCGCAGCCACGGCGGCACACGTCAGCCAGAAGGCCGCCCCGAACAGGAGCAGCCCGGCAGCTGCCCAGCCGAGATTGCGCTTGAAGAGCTTTCCTTCGAATTCGGTCTTCAATATGCCTGATAAGGCACTCTGAGCAGAAGAGAAACTCTCATGATTCTTCTGCTCCATGAGGATCGATTCGCCGGGTTCGCAGAGGCAATCGAGCGCAGCTTCTTCTTCCGGCGGGAGCGTCCCGGCTTGAGAGAGACGTTCGAGCCGCATCTTCTTGCCTGAGAGCCAACCGCCGTCCTCCTCCACGAGCCGGATGTGTCCGCGTACTCCCATGTCGACGAGTGCGGCGGCGAACGTCCGATTGTCGGACCCCATGTCCTTTACGTAGCGCATCCCTGCAGGGGTCAGCCCGTCCGGC
>JBEDUM010000138.1:0-11111 GCA_040414585.1 Sphingomicrobium sp.
AAGGTGGCTCCCGGGCCCGTGCTCGCGACAATGAGGGCAGCGATCGCATCGGCGGCCGACCCGAGGGGTATCACCAGAAAGTCGATCTCGCATTCCGGCTGATCGCCTCCGAGGAGCCGGAGCGAGTCCGAATCGTCGATGCGTCCGGCACCGCGGAGGAGGTGACGCATCGCCTGCTTGACGCCGTCCAGGACCTCCTGCCGTGATCGTCGGGCAGGACCGGGCTGTCGATCAATTCGCCAGCGCATGGGCGACCCGGAGGCTGCATCACGCCTGGCTGTTGGCGGGACCCAAAGGTGTGGGAAAGGCGACGTTCGCCCACGCGGCCGCGCGCCGGGTGTTGGCCTGTGCAGTGGGACCATCATTCGATATGCCTGGGATTGATAGCCCTGACGATCATCCGATCGTCAAGCTGGTTGAAGCTGGCAGCCATCCTGACATGCGCTGGCTCGAGCGGCTGCCGAAGGAGAAAGGGGAGGGCCTCGCCCGGGACATTGGTGTGCACCAGGTCCGTGATCTGGGTGAATTCATGGGCATGACGGCAGCTCTTTCGCCGTGGCGCGTAGCTGTTATCGACACGGTCGATGAGCTTGCAGGAGCCGGCGCCAACGCGCTCCTTAAGATGCTCGAGGAGCCGCCAGCCAACACGCTCTTCTTCCTCGTGAGCCACGCGCCAGGCCGGCTGTTGCCGACCATCCGATCGCGGTGCCGGCGTGTGGATTTCCAGCCGCTTCCCGATGACGCCATGGCGTCAATCCTGAAAGCCAGAGCACCGGAGGTGACTGACGCCGAGCGCCAGCGGATCATTTCGATGTCGTTCGGCTCGGCGGGGCGGGCGCTTGCATTCGCCGAGCTCGGTTTGGCCAAGCTCGAAGACGCGGCGTTGGCGATCCTACGCCAAGGGGATCCGACCAACGCGAAGCGTTCCGACCTTGCGCTGGAGCTCGGCAAGAAAGCCGCCGCCGACCGCTACGCCGCATTCCTGGATCTGGCGCCTTCGCTCATCGCCCGGGAGGCCCGGCGGCTCAATGGTGCTCCACGGGAGCGCGCGCTCGACGCCTATGCGAAAGCGCGCGAGCTCGCGGCAATCGCGCCGCGCCTTTCGCTCGATCCAGCTGCCACCGTCTTCCAGATCGGCGGGTTTCTTGCCGAGATCGGTGGGTCCACTTCCTTGAAGCGCTAGGAAGCGGCGGCTAGGGGCGTTGCCATGGGCGAGCCCTTCTACATCACGACCGCCATCAGCTACCCCAACGGGCCGCCGCACATCGGTCACGCCTATGAGGCCATTTCCGCCGACGCGATCGCGCGCTTTCAGCGCGCCCAAGGCCGCGACGTAAGATTTCAGACCGGCACCGACGAACATGGATTGAAGATGGCGCAGGCAGCGCGCGGGGAAGGAGCTGAGCCGCGTGCATTTGCGAAGAAAATGTCGCTTCTTTTCCAAGGCATGTGCGACACACTTAACGTCTCATACGACCGCTTTATTATGACTGCCGAGCCCGATCACTACCGGGCCAGCCAGGCGATTTGGAAGGCGATGGAGGAAAGGGGCGACCTCTACCTCGACCGCTATGAGGGTTGGTATTCGGTCCGCGATGAGGCCTATTACGACGATAGCGAGTTGGTCGAGGGCGAGGGCGGCGAGCGGCTTTCGCCGCAGGGGACCCCGGTAGAGTGGACGGTCGAGGAGAGCTGGTTCTTCCGGCTTTCCAAATATCAAGAGCCGCTGCTCCAGCTCTATCGAGACCATCCGGATTTCATCCGTCCGGAAACGCGCCGGAACGAAGTCGTCCGTTTCGTCGAGGGTGGCCTTCGGGATTTGAGCATCTCGCGAACAAGCTTTGACTGGGGCGTGCCGGTGCCGGGCAGCGACGGCCATGTGATGTATGTCTGGCTCGACGCACTGACCAACTACATCACGGGCCTAGGCTATCCCGACGACACGGAGCTGTGGCGCCGTTACTGGCCCGCCAACGTCCACCTGATCGGGAAGGACGTGGTTCGCTTCCACGCCGTCTATTGGCCGGCCTTCCTCATGAGCGCAGGGATCGAGCTGCCGAAGCAGATCTACGGTCACGGGTTCCTGCTCAGCCGCGGTGAGAAAATGTCGAAGAGCGTCGGCAACGTTGTCGACCCGATGCTCCTCGCCGACCGCTTTGGCGTCGACGCGCTGCGCTATTTCCTGTTGCGCGAAGTGCCGTTCGGGCAGGACGGCAGCTACAGCGCCGAGGCGATCGTCAATCGCGCCAACGCCGAGCTGGCGAACAGCTTCGGCAATCTAGCACAGCGCACATTGTCCATGATCTACAAGAATTTGGACGGCGTTCTTCCTACGCCTGGCGAACGAGACGAAGATGCCGAATTGATTGTCATCGTACAGACAGCCGTCGAAAGTGAGATACCTCGGGCCTTTCGCCAGTTCGCTTTCTCTCAGGGAATTGAGGCTTGGTTGCGAGCGGTCTTCGCTTGCAATCAGTACATCGACATGCAGGCGCCGTGGGCATTGAGAAAGACCGATCCGACGAGAATGGCTGAAGTGCTTGGGGTCTTGGTGATCGCAATTCGTGCTCTCACGAGAGCAATCGCACCGATCATCCCGATGTCCGCGGACAAGCTTCTGACTCTCATCGACGCGGGCGAGGGCGGCGCACCTATCCCGCAACCGACGCCTCTTTTCCCGCGGCTCGAGCTTCCCGAGGACGAGGAGGCCGCCGCGTGAGGCTGATCGACAGCCATTGCCACCTTAATTACGAAGGACTTGTCGAGCGCCAGGACGAAGTGCTGGGAAATGCTCGCCGGCGTGGCGTCCAGGGCTTCCTCAACATCTCAACACGGCAGCGCGAGTGGGATGACATCATCGCTGTGGCGGAACGCTACTCAGACGTTTGGGCAAGTGTGGGAGTTCATCCGCACGAGGCTGATGCACATCCAGATCTCGGCGCAACCGCTCTCGTGGACGGCACTCGGCATCCGCGGGTGATCGCCATCGGGGAATGCGGGCTAGACTATTATTACGACAAGTCGGACCGGCAGGCGCAGCGCGACCGCTTCGAGGTTCATATTGAGGCGGCGAGCCAAACCGGGCTGCCGCTGATTGTCCATACCCGCGACGCGGAGGAGGACACCGCCGAGATCCTCGAGCGCGCAGCTAAGCAGAAGGGCGTTACGGGCGTTCTGCACTGCTTCACCGGAACGGCCGACCTCGCCAAGAAGGCCCTCGACTTCGGCTTTTTCATCTCGCTGTCGGGCATCGTGACATTCAAGAACGCGGAGGATCTTCAGCAGACGGCAAAGAAACTGCCGATTGATTCCCTGTTGGTGGAAACTGACTCGCCCTTTCTCGCCCCTGTCCCTCACAGGGGCCATAAATGCGAGCCGGCGTTCGTTGCCGACACGGCGAGCTTTGTAGCTGAACTGAGGGGAGAGGAACCCGAAGCCCTGGGCGAGGCGACTACCGCCAATTTCTTCAAGCTTTTCAGCAAGGCAGCGGGTGAAGCTTAGGATCCTGGGCTGCGGAACGTCGACAGGCGTTCCGAAGATCGGGAATGATTGGGGCAGTTGCGACCCCTCTGAGCCTCGGAATTACCGGCTACGCTCGTCGATCCTCGTCGAAAGCGCCGGCGAAACCCTGTTGGTTGATTGCGGCCCGGACCTGCGCCAGCAACTGCTCGCGGCGGAGATTGGCTGTTTGGATACGGTGATCGTCACTCACGCGCATGGCGACCACTGCCATGGCATCGATGAGCTCAGGCCGATCTCGCGGGCGATCGATGGACCGGTGCCGCTTTACGCCCGCTCCGACGTGCTCGAGGAACTTCGGCTTCGCTTTGCCTACGCATTTGAGCAGTCGGACTTTTACCGTCCGATTGTCGTCGCTCGCGAGATACGAAGTGACTGCCGCTTCGGAGATATGGCTGTCCGTTTCGTTGACCAGCCGCATGGCGGCCCGACATCGCTCGGAATGCGCTTCGACCAAGCCGATCGCTCGGCCGCGTACGCCATAGACTTCAGTGACTTAACGGACGACATGAGAGCGCTGTACGAAGGCGTCGACGTATGGATCGCCGACTGCCTGACACGAAAGCCGCACCCGACGCACATGCACCTCGATGCGCTCATCGGCATCGCGCGTGAACTTCGCGTCGGGCAAGTCTATCTGACTCATATGGGCAACGGACTCGATTACCGGACCTTGGCCGCCGAGCTGCCCGATTGGGCAGCTCCAGCCTATGACGGACTTGAGGTTGAACTGTGACCAACGACACGATGCTTGGCGGCCTGTACCTGCTGATGGCGGCCATGCTTGTGCTCGGGTTCCTGATGGCTCGCCGCGAGCCCGCGGCCAAATTGTTCACCATGGCGCTTGCCTGGATCGCCATCTTTGCCGCGGGTTTCGTGCTCTTCACATTCCGAGACAATTTCGGATGGGTGGCGCAGCGCCTGAAAGCCGAGGCCATTGGCACGCCAGTTGAGCAAGGCCGCGAAACGCGAATTCCAATGGCGATCGATGGGCATTTCTGGATCACTGCCAAGCTGAATGGACGCGAGGTCAAATTCCTGGTCGATAGCGGCGCGACGATGACCACGATCGATCGTCTGACGGCCCAGAAGGCCGGCGTAGAAATTTCCCCGCAGCGTGATCAATTCGTCCGCACCGGAAACGGCATCATTCGCGTGTCGACCGGTCGCGCGGCCGAGCTCGAAGTCGGCGGCATCAAGCGCCAGGATGTCGGGCTCCAGATTGCCGACAATGACGATCTCAACGTGCTCGGCATGAATTTCCTGTCGTCCTTGAGCCGCTGGGGAGTGGAAGGGCGATGGCTGGTTCTTGTTTCCTGATCTCCATGATATTTTACATAATGACTATTATCATACTTTCAGATTACGGAGGCGAGGACCGCTCAGGGGCCCCTCATGCCCATTGAGCGCCTTGTCGCCATTATGCGCCGGCTGCGCGATCCCGCGAGCGGCTGCGAATGGGATCGGGAGCAGACCTTTGCCACGATCGCGCCTTATACGATCGAAGAAGCGTACGAAGTCGCGGACGCCATTGCGCGCGATGACATGGATTCGCTCGCCGACGAGCTCGGTGATCTTCAGCTCCAGGTCGTTTTTCACAGCCAAATGGCAGAGGAAGCGGGTCATTTCTCACTTCAGAATGTGATCGACCGTATCTGCGACAAGCTCGAGCGGCGGCATCCCCATATCTTTGGAGACGCAACGGACAGCCCCGGCTGGGAGGAACTCAAGGCCGCAGAACGTGAGAAATCCAACGACGACAGCGCCTTGGCTGGTGTTGCGCTCGCTCTTCCTTCACTCGAACGGGCCGCGAAGCTGCAGCGCCGCGCGGCGCGCGTCGGCTTTGACTGGCCCGATCCTTCAGGGCCGCGCGCGAAGATTGACGAGGAACTGGCTGAGCTCGATGCCGAGACCGATCACCATCGCATGCTGGATGAGCTCGGTGACCTGCTCTTTGCGGTCGTGAACCTCGCACGACATCTCAATATTGAACCAGAAGCTGCTCTGCGTGAAGCGAACCGGAAGTTTGAGCGGCGCTTCCGCGCAATCGAGAAGGCTCCCGGCTTTGCTGACATGCCGCTCGAGGAAAAAGAAGAGCTCTGGGTAGCCGCCAAGAAAGTTCAGGCGGATTCCATCGCCTGAAACCGCGCCCAATTGTCAGGCGACAGGCGCACCGAGAGTTCCAATTCGTCATGGTCGAGCTTCTGATCCAGGACCTCGCCGCGTGAGTGAAGCCAAGCGATCTTGCCCCCTTCGGTTGCCGGGATGCGGATCTGGTGCACCTGTTCGCCGCTCCTGAGCTTTTGCGCCATCTGCTCGCGGAGTTCGTCCAGTCCCTCACCCGTGATTGCGGAGATCGGCACCACACCCTCTCGTCGCCGAGCTTCCTCTAACAGACGCTCGCGTTCTTCTGATGACAGCAAGTCTATTTTGTTCCATGCCTCGACGCGCGGCGGAGCGCCCTGCTCCGCCAGCCCAAGCGAGGCCAGCACGTCCTCGACATCCTCGCGCTGAGCCTCGCGGTCCGGATGCGCCATGTCCCGGACCTGGACGAGGAGATCGGCCTCGCGCACTTCCTCCAGAGTGGCCCGAAAAGCTGCGATCAACTCGGTCGGCAGATCCGAGACGAACCCGACAGTGTCCGAGAGGATCACTTTGTCGAAGCCCGGCAGCTTGATATCTCGCATTGTCGGATCGAGCGTCGCGAACAACAGGTTCTCGGCAAAGACGTCTTCACCCGTCAAATGATTGAAAAGCGTTGATTTTCCGGCATTTGTATAGCCGACCAGCGCGATCACAGGCCAAGGCGCCCGCTGACGGCGATCACGGTGCAATGTTCGTGTCCGTTTCACCTGCTCGAGCTCACGGCGAATCTTTGCCATCCGCTCGCGGATCAGCCGCCGGTCCGCCTCGATCTGCGTTTCACCGGGGCCGCCCAGGAATCCGAAGCCGCCGCGCTGCCGCTCGAGGTGCGTCCAGCTGCGCACGAGCCGGCCAGCCTGGTAATCGAGATGGGCCAGCTCGACTTGCAGACGGCCTTCGGAGGTCGCGGCCCGCTCCCCGAAAATCTCAAGGATGAGCCCAGTCCGGTCGATCACTTTTGTCCCGGACTCATCCTCCAAATTCTTTTGCTGGATGGGCGTCAACGCTGAATCGATGATCAGCAGGTGCGCATCCAGTTTCCTCGAAAGTTCTGCAATCTCCTCGACCTGGCCCTTGCCGAGCAAGGTTGCCGGCCGGACGGTCCGCACCCTGAAAGGCTTCGCAGCGACTACCTCAATGCCGATCGCCTCGGCCAAGCCCTGCGCTTCCTCAACTCGGGCATCCGCCGAGCGGCGTGAGCCCTCCCGCGGAAGTTCGGGCACAGCGATAATTGCGCGTTCGCCGCGCGCAACATCGATTGCTCCATTGCCGTCGACAGCTTTCAGGACTGATCCTCCGCGTCGTCGCCGCCCTGGCCGGGTTCCAGATTGAGCGGTCGCGCAGGCTGAAGCGTCGAGATCGCATGCTTGTAGACGAGTTGAATCTGCCCGCCTCGCTCAAGCACCAAGCTGAATTGGTCAAATCCCGTAACCGTACCCTGGAGCATGACGCCATTGACGAGAAACAAGGTCATCCGTTCTGCATCCCTCGTGGCCGCGCCAAGAAAAAGGTCTTGAAGCTGCGCCTTGCTTTGCTCCGCCGCATGCGTCGCAACGAAATCCGGCGGTGGCTCGGATGGCATGATGGTCGAAATCGAGTGCTTGTATACGAGTTGCGACGCGCCCTCGCGCCGCAACAACACCGAAAAAGCATCGAACCAGGTGATCACGCCCTGGAGTTTCACGCCCTTGACGAGGAAGATCGTGACGGGGAGCTTTCCGCGTCGGATGCTGTTCAGGAAATGATCCTGTAGGCTCAGCGATCGCGCAGGCATAAGCCTAGTTTATTCTTCTCCTTCCCTCTTGTCGCCAATTCCGAGGGCTTTGAGCTTTCGGTGCAGCGCAGACCGTTCCATGCCTATGAACGACGCTGTGCGAGAGATGTTGCCGGAAAAACGCCGGATCTGGATTTTGAGATATTCGCGCTCGAAGGACTCGCGCGCTTCCCGAAGCGGACTGCCCATGATGGCCATCGCGGTCGTCGAGCCAGCCATGGTACTTTGATTGTCGAGAATCTCAGGTGGAAGGAGATCGACGTCGATGCAGGACACGCGGTCGCCCGGCGCAAGAATGATCGTCCTTTCTATGATATTCCTAAGCTGTCGGACGTTTCCCGGCCAATCATGCGCCTGAAGCGCTGCCATGGCTTCTTCGGAGATGGCGAGCGCCGGCATTCGCCGGTCGGACGCAAATCGCGCAAGGAAGTGGCTGACGAGCTCCGGAATGTCTTCGCGCCGTTCGCGCAATGGCGGCAGCCGGACTGGCACGACGTTCAGGCGATAGAACAGGTCCTCGCGGAATCGGCCAGACGCAATCTCGTCCTGTAAATTGCGCGATGTTGCCGAAAGCACCCGGACATCGACCTTCACGGGCCGCTGGCCGCCTACTCGATGATAGCTTTGATCGGTCAACACCCGCAGGATCTTCGCCTGAGTGGTTGGTGGCATGTCCGCGATCTCGTCCAGGAACAAGGTGCCGCCATGGGCGTGCTCGAGAAGGCCGGGACGGACTACGCCGTCAATCTCACTCCCGAACAGTTCTTCCTCGACGCGTTCCGGGCTCATCATGGCCGCGGAAAGCACGATGAACGGCGCCCTCGCCCGGGGACTCCAATTGTGAATCATCCGGGCAGCGATTTCCTTGCCCACCCCCGGCGGACCGGAGATCAACACTCGGCTGCCGGTCGGCGCAACGCGTTTGAGCGTCGCCCTCACGGTGTTGATCGCGACTGAGCTGCCGTGGAGTTGATCCTCGTGCCCGACCTGCTGGCGAAGCGTTTCATTCTCGCGGCGCAGGCGCTCCGTCTCCGTCGCGCGATCGACGAGATAAATCAGCCGCTCGGCTTCGAACGGCTTCTCGATGAAGTCGACGGCCCCTTCCCGGACCGCGGCTACGGCCGTGTCGAGATTGCCGTGACCGGAGATCATCAGGATGGGAATGGTGGGATCACGGCGCTTGACCTCCTGCAGAAGCTGCAGCCCGTCCAGGCGCGAGCCTTGAAGCCATACGTCGAGGAGTACCATCGATGGCCTCCGCTCCTCGATGGCGTCGAGCGTCTGCGAGCTGTCCGCCGCGGTTCGGACCGCATAGCCCTCGTCTTCAAGCACCCCACTCACGAGCTCGCGGATGTCAGCTTCATCGTCCACAACCAGCACTTCAAGCGCCATCAGGCATCCTCGTCATTCTGTTCATCTTGTTCATGGGTGGCCTCAGCTCCGTCCCCGCCAAGGGCCGCAAGCTTTGCCGTATCAAATGCAATGCGCACATGAGTCCCGCCGCCGGGCCGGTCGAGGAAGGCGATTTCGCCCATATGTTCCTCGACGATCTTCTTTACGATTGCGAGCCCCAGACCGGTGCCGCGCACCCGGGTCGTCATGTAAGGTTCGGTCAGTCGTTCGCGGTCCTCGGGAAGCCCGACGCCGGTGTCCATCACGTCAATGATCAGGTGGCTATCTTCCTCGTGAAGTCTCAACTCGACGCGGTCGCCGGCGAGGCTGTGTTCGCCTCGACTCTTCCGGCCTTCAATGGCTTCAACGCCATTCTTCACAACATTCGTGAGCGCCTGCGCGAGTTGTCTGCGGTCGCATACCATTCGGAACTCGCCCTCCGGCGGGGTCAGCACGAAGCTTATCCCCGGGTGCGCGACCTCGTGCAGGAACAATGCTTGCCGAGCGACATCGTGAACGTTCTCATTCCGAAAGACCGGCTTGGGCATGCGGGCAAAGTTGGAGAATTCATCGACCATCCGCCGCAGGTCTCCGACCTGGCGGACGATTGTGCCGGTCAGGCGCTCGAACGTCTCCTTGTCGGAACTAACTTCCTCGCCGAAGCGGCGTTGGAGGCGCTCGGCCGCGAGCTGGATCGGGGTGAGCGGATTCTTGATCTCGTGTGCGATCCGCCGCGCGATGTCAGACCAGGCAGCGCGCCGCTGGTCGGTGAGCTGGTCGGTGATATCGTCGAAGGTCAGAACGGTTCCGTCCTGATAGCGCACGCGCTTCACCGCAAGCGTCCGCTGGCCTGAATCGGCCACTATGATGACATTCGCTTCGGATTGGTCGCCGCGCATGAAGTCGTCGAGATCCGGCGAAACCACGCCGAGGCCCTTGCCTTCGACATCCTGCTGGCTCTCCTGGAGCAGCGCTTCAGCCGACCGATTGACGAGCAGGACGCGGTTCCGTGAATCGAGCGCGATCACGCCAGCGGTGACGCTCGACAGGACCGCTTCCATGAACGCGCGCCGGGCATCGATCTGGGCATTGGCGGTCCTTAGGGCGCCGGTTTGTTCCTCAAGTCGCCCGGCCATTCGATTAAAGGCCGTCGCCAACGTCTGGATCTCATCCTGTGTCCGCGTGACGGGAACGCGCGCCGAAAAATCGCCTTCCTCGATCTGGCCTGCCGCGCCGACGAGTTCGCCCACGGGGCGGACCATGAGGTCCGCGATCTTGAGCGCCGTGGCGATGGCCAGGCCGACGATGATCAGCGCGCCCAGCAGCAGCGCCGCGTTGAACCTCAATTGATTGACTCGCGAGCGCTTGACCAAGCTGCGGTAATCTTTGAGCACCAGGTTGGCCCGGGTGATTTGCGCGGCGATCTCCGGGTCAACCCACCGACCAGCATACAGGTAGGTCTTCGTACCGGGCGTGAGCCTCGTCACGACTGAGATTCGGTCAGGTGTGCCTGCATCGACGGTGGCGGCGTTGGGCAGCCTGTCGAGCTTTGCGATGGCCGCCTTGATCAGCCGGTCATCAAGGGTGAACCCTTTGTTGCCCGTCGCAACTGCGAGTGTTTGAACATCGCCCCCCGGGCCTATTCTCAGAATGGCCGCTTCGTTGAGGGACCGCTGATACGTCTGAAAGGCAAGACCGGTCTGAAACCTCGGATCGTCCATGGCGATCTTTTGCAGGTAGCCCGTCAGGTCTCCCGCCATTGTGGTGGCCTCATTTCCAACGCGCCCAAGCTCATACTGGTAGGTTGCATGGGCAACTTGCACCGTATTCTCGAGCATGCTTCGCGCGCGGTCGGATGACCAGAATGCGAGTCCGGTCTGGAAAAGTACCGATGCGAAGATCGCCACGAGTACCGTTGGAACCGCCGCCACGGCGGTGAACAGCGCGACGAGGCGGATGTGGAGCCGGCCGCTACCGAGGCCTCCTTCCTCCGCTCGCCGCACTGCGATCTTGCGCGCGTAGAGGGCCATTAACGAGATTGCCGGGAGAAGAAGCGCAATCAGAAGCAGAGCGACCAGTGGCGGCGACAGCAGGGTGCCAAGCTCCGCATTGCGCCGGAAGAGCCAGACAGTGAGCGCGATCATCGCCACGAGAAACACGCCAGCTCCCAAGGCGAGGCGATCGTAAAATCGCCCACTCGCCCGCTCTCTTTGGAGCCAGCCATTTTGCTCGGAGATGACCGGTGATTCGGCCGTACGCGCGTCCATTCGCTTCGGCCCTAGCA
>JBEDUM010000139.1:0-11846 GCA_040414585.1 Sphingomicrobium sp.
CGCGCCGCCGCTGCTCACACGATACCGGCCGGGGATGCACTACGGTGCGCACGCCGATGCGGCCTACCTGTCACTGCCGGGCGGAACGCTGCGAAGCGACGTCAGCTGCACGATCTTCCTCAACGACCCGAACGATTACGAAGGCGGCGCACTCCGCGTCCATCTCGGCGACGGCGAATTGCGGTTCAAGCTGCAGCCAGGCCAAACGATCCTCTATCCTTCGAACACCCTGCACGAGGTCGAACCCGTCATGAGCGGAGAGCGGCTGGTAGCGATCACCTTCATCCAGAGCCGCGTGGCGGATCCGTTCCGGCGCCAGATGCTGTTCGAGCTGAATGAGGTCGCCGCGCTCGAAGGCAACAACATGAGCCAGGAAAATTTCAGCCGGTTGCAGCTGATCCAGGCGAACCTGCTGCGCTACTGGGGCGAAATGCCTTAAGCAGCCTTCTGCAGATGCTTGCGGCCTAGCAGCTCGGCGATCTGCACTGCATTGAGCGCTGCGCCTTTCCGCAGGTTATCGCTCACGACCCAAAGGCTTAGGCCGTTCTCGACAGTCGGGTCCTCGCGGATGCGACTGATATAGGTGGCATAGTCGCCAACGCATTCGACTGGCGTGATATAGCCACCCGGTTCGTGCTTATCGACGACCAGCACGCCCGGCGCCTCCCGCAGGATCTCGCGCGCCTGATCTGCCGAAATCTCGTTCTCAAACTCGATATTCACCGCTTCCGAATGGCCGACGAAGACGGGGACGCGGACGCAGCTGGCGCTGACCTTGATCGCGGGATCGAGGATCTTCTTGGTCTCAACTACCAGCTTCCATTCCTCGGTCGTGGACCCGTCGTCGAGAAAGTCGCCGGCCTGTGGGATGACGTTGAACGCGATCTGCTTGGGATAAATCACCGGTTCGTTGGGATCGCCGACGAAGATGTTGCGCGACTGCTCGAACAGTTCGTCCATCGCGGCCTTCCCTGTCCCGGAGACCGACTGATATGTCGCGACCACGACGCGCTTGATCCTCGCCGCATCGTGCAGCGGCTTGAGCGCGACCACCAGCTGCGCCGTCGAGCAGTTCGGATTCGCAATGATGTTCTTCTTGCGGTAGCCGGCGATCGCGTCCGAGTTTACTTCGGGCACGATCAGCGGAACATCCGGGTCCATCCGGTAGAGCGAACTGTTGTCGATTACCGTGCAGCCCGCCTCAGCGGCCTTCGGAACATAGACCTTCGAAACCTCCGAGCCGGCGGCGAACAAGGCGATATCCCACCCGGCAAAGTCGAAGTGCTCGAGATTGCGCACCTTGAGCGATTCGTCGGTCTCGCCGAATTCGATTACGTCGCCCGTCGAGCGGGCGGATGCCACGGCGGCAACTTCGTCAAGCGGGAATTGCCGCTCCGCGAGGATGTTTAGGATCTCGCGTCCGACATTGCCCGTCGCTCCGACAACGGCGACCCGGTAACCCATCTAATCTCTCCAGCTTGCTTGAATGCGCGCCTATCGCAAGGCGACCGGGAAAGCGATATGGCTTCGCGCCTCGCGCGGGCCAAGAGGGGGGAGCATGCGCCGACCGATCGTCTTGCTTTGCCTGCTCCTGATCACGGTGATTGGATTGATGGCGGCCAAGTCGTGTCTGGTGCAGGCTCCGCCGGTCCGGGCACAGTCGGCTGCTCGAGAGTTCGATGCCCGCCGCGCCAAGGCGCGTCTCTCATTTGTGCTTGGTGATGAGCGGCCCCATCCTGCGGACAGCGCCGCTGATGATCAGGTCCGAAGCCGCATTGTCTCACTGCTTCAGTGGATGGGCCTCCACCCGATCGTGAGGGACCAACTGGCCTGCAACGAGCTGTACAAGGCACGCGGCGTGAGTTGCGCGAGGGTTCGCAACGTCATTGCCGTGATCGGTCCGCCGACGGGCAGGGCCGTGCTGGTCAATGCTCATTACGACAGCGTTCCCGTGGGTCCCGGCGCTGCTGACGACGGAATTGGCGTCGCGACGCTGCTCGAAGTGGCGGCAAACCTGAAGAGCCAACCGCTCAAGCAGCCGGTGATCCTGCTATTCAATGAGGGCGAGGAGCTTGGTCTAATCGGCGCCCGCGCTTTCCTCGCTGATCCCCTGAGCCGCAACGTCGAGAGCCTGGTCAACCTCGAAGCACGCGGTGTGCGCGGACCCGTCAACATGTTCGAAACGAGCCGCCCGAACGGCGCTCCGATTTCGGTCTTCGCCGCTGCGGTGAAACGCCCGACAGCCAATTCGCTATCGACCGATGTCTATCGGTTGCTCCCCAACTACACCGACGTGAACAGCTTTTCCGAACGAGGCTGGCTCACGCTCAACCTCGCGCCGATCGGCAACGAGACGCGGTACCACTCACCCGGAGACGATGTCGCGGCCCTGGATTCGCGGACCTTGCAACACATGGGCGATCAGACTCTTGCCCTGGCTGTCCTACTGTCGAATGGCGCGCCCGAAGCCGGCGGCGACCGCATCTTCATGGATCTCGCGGGACAGATGCTGATCACGCTGCCGCTGGTTCTTGGAGCGATCATTCTGGTCGGACTGCTCCTCACGTTTGGTGTCGTCGCGTGGATGCGGGGTCGGATCGTGAGAGCGCTCACAATCCCGATTGGGACATTGGTGGGGTCGGCCGCCCTGTCCTTCGTCGCGCTGGAGCTGATCGGCGCGGTCCACAAAGGGATGTTCTGGCGCGCGCACCCGATCTGGACCTGCCTGTCCGCCTATGCATCAGCAATGTTCGTTGCAGCAGTGCTGCTGAAGACGCTCGGCCGGCGCGCCGAATTGCGGCAGGTTAGATCGAGCTTCTGGCTTATGTATCTGGTGATCGGAGCGATCATCGGGATCATTGCGCCAGGCGGCATCATCTTCTTCCTCTTCCCGCCGCTGCTGGTGCTCATCGGGATGATCGCGGCCCGCTGGTGGAAACCTGCGGAGATCATCGGTTCGATCCTCGCCATCGCTTTCCTCTATGTCACCTGGGGCGCGATGCTCGGACTCCTGCAAGAGCTGCTCAACGTCGGTCCGATGTGGATCTTCGCGCCGCTGGGGTCACTCATCATCCTGCCAATATTGATTGAAGCGAAGCCGCTCATCGCCGGCATAACGTTGCGTGAAAGCGCTGCAATGACGGGTGTGCTAATGCTTGCAGGATGGATCGCGGCCGCTGCGGTTCCAGCCTATTCGGCAGATCGCCAGCAAAGGTTCGTCATTCAGCATGTAACGAACGCTACCAGGAGTGAGGCCAGATGGTCCGTCCTCAACGATGGCGCTCGACTGCCGAGCGGCTTCGGAAGAGGCTGGACCCGGGCTACCTTGCCGTTCAGCGACCGCAAGCGCTGGCTTGCAGAAGCGCCCCTGAGTCCGGCGATCGAGGCACCCGGCATTCAGCCGCTCTCGATCCTCCAGAACGGCAGAGAGCGAACCATCACGCTACGCATCGCTGCAAACGGCAATGAGCGAGTCACATTGATCGCTCCGGAAGACTCAAGAATCCGTTCCGCTGGCGTCCAAGGCTTCGTGCGTCCGATCGACCAGAATGAGGACGGCAAGTATTCCATCGACTGCTTCGGCCGCAGCTGCGACGGAGCAGTAATTGAACTTGTCATCGGAAAGACGGCACCAATCGATTGGCTCATCGTGGGATCGAGGGCCGGACTCCCGTCGGCGGCGGCTCCTCTCGTCGCTGCAAGGCCGAAATTCGCGCGGCCGCAATATAATCGCGACGAGAGTATCGTGTTTGCTCGACGGAAGCTCTGACGACTCGCCGATCCTTTGCTATAGAGCTGGAACCAGGCGCCCGGCGCGCCAGCGTCGGACGGCACCTAGTCGAAGGAGAGGTGTCCATGGCGACAGTATCGCCCGTTAATGCGTCCGCTGAGAAAATTCCCGTCCGCAAGATCACCGACGAAGACCTGCGCTGGTCCCTGAGGCAAGGCCTAGAGGATTTTGGCGCCATGCGCGGCGACCTGCTGTTCGCCGGATTCATCTACACATTCATCGGACTTGCCGCGGTGGTCATGACCACCAACCGGCCGCTTATGCCCTTCTTCCTTCCGGTTGTCGCTGGCGTCGGCTTGCTCGGCCCGGTCGCCGCCGTAGGTTTCTACGAGCTCGCGCGTCGCCGTGAGAAGGGAGAGAAGGGCAACAACTGGACCCACTTCCTCGATTTTCGCAAGCGACCCGCCGCCGATGACATGGGTATTGTCGCCGGACTGCTGTTGGCGATCTTCGCCCTTTGGCTGCTTGCTGCGGGAGCGCTCTACGTCGCGCTTTTCGGCTGGTCGACGCCCACGTCGATCGCCGGGTTCGTCATAATGGTGCTCACAACGGTAAAGGGTTGGGCGCTGATCATCCTGGGCGCCGTCGTCGGAGCGATCTTCGGCTGGGCAGTGCTCGGACTCAGCGTCGTCTCCATGCCCATGCTGGTCGATTGCGACGTCAGCGCCTCGGAAGCCGTCTCAGCTTCCTGGCGCGCGACGCACGCGAACAAGGCGGAGATGATCCGCTGGGGCCTGATTGTGGGTGGTCTTCTGGTGCTGGGATCGATCCCCTTGTTCGTCGGCCTGGCCTTCGTGCTCCCGTGGCTCGGCTACTCGACCTGGCATCTCTATACGAGGCTGATCGATCGCAACGCCATTCCCGCGAAGCGCTGCGACTAGTCCGCTCGTATCCCGAGCACTTTCTCGCCGAGGAATCGCTCGATCGTCTTCTGCACATTGGCCTGGCGCCCCTCGCCGGCGATGCGATGCGTCTGGCCGACGTAGAACATCATGTCGAAGGGGCGATCCGCCTGCTGTAGCTCGTCGGCCAGCATCGATGAATTCTGGAAGATCACATTGTCATCCGACATGCCGTGCAGGAGCAGGAAAGGCTCGTTGATTTTCACCGCATCGGCGAGTGCGTCGGAGGTCTGGTACGGTTTCGGATCGATCGCGGGGTTGCCGAGATACCGCTCCGTATAGTGGGTGTCGTATAGCTCCCATTTTGTCACCGGCGCACCCACGACGCCGGCGGCGTAAAGACCCTTCGGCGCCTTCTCGAGCATCTTCAGGCTCATGTAGCCGCCGTATGACCAACCCGAGATCGCGATCTTGTTCGGATCGACATAGGGCTGCTTCTGAAGCCAACGCGCGGCGGTCGCCTGATCCTCGACTTCGACCGTCCCCATCGCATGATAGATCTGGTCCTCGAACGCCTTGCCGCGATTGTAGGAGCCCCGGTTGTCGACCTGGAAATAGATCCAGCCCTTGCTCACCCAATACCGACGCATCGGGCTCGCCCAGGCGCGGCTGACTTGCTGACCGGTGCCAGGCCCGCCGTAATGCTCGAAGAAGACGGGATACTTCTTGCCCCGCTTCAACGGCGGCGTGATCATTTCCCAGTAGAGCGTGCTCCCATCAGCCGCCTTCAACGTGCCGAACTTTATCTCGCGATGAGCCGCCATGTACGGAGTATAGGGGTGGTTAGCGTCCAGCTTGTTCTCTTCGACCCACGCGATGCGATTACCCGAAGTATCCGCGAGGTAGACCTGCGGCGGCTGGTCGGGTGACGAGCGAGTGATCAGTAAGCGTGTGGCCTGCTTGTCGCTCGCGGCGTCATTCCAGGAACCCGTCTCGGTCAACCGCCGCGGCTCGCCGGGGTTTAAATAATCCACCGAATAGACGTGCTGGTCCAGCACGTTGTCCTTATTCCCAGTGAAGAAAAGGCGATGATTGGCTTCGTCGACCCCGACCAGTCCGGTCATCACCCAATCGCCGTGCGTGATCGGCGTCCACTGGCTGTTCGCCCAGCGATAGAGATGATGGAAACCGCCGCGCTCCGAGCCCCAGATCAAGCTGCCGTCCTTCAGGGCTTTGAAATCATCGTTGAGATTGATCCAGGTCTTTGCCGTTTCGGTGAATAGGACCCGGCTCGCTCCAGTTGCGGGGTCGACAGCGAGCATGTCGAGCCGCTTCTGGTCGCGGCTTTCGCGCTGCACGTAGAGCGTGCGGCCGTCCTTCGACCAATCGACGCGAGCGAGATAAATGTCGGCGTCCGGTCCGAGATCGACCTTCACGCGGCGACCGCCGTCCGGGTCCATGAGCGACAAACTGACCGCCACGTTGGGAGTGCCGGCGGCCGGGTAACGTTGATCGAAAGTCTTCGTGCCGTTCGCGCCGATGGCAGCTCGAGTGACGACCTGGACGTTCGCTTCGTCGTAACATTCGACCACGACACGGGCATCGCCCGGAGCCCACCAAGTACCGGTGCGGCGATCCATCTCCTCCTGAGCGACGAACTCGGCGGTTCCGCAGGTGACCGTTCCCTTGCCCTCGGTCGTGAGCGGACGTTCCGCGCCCGAAGTCAGATCGATGACGTAGAGATTCTGATCGCGGACGAAGCTGACGTAGCGGCTGCCCTCCGAGACATGGGCATCGATTTCGGTCGCGGGGGTGTTGGTCAGGCGGCGAACGGAACCGCTGGCCACATCGGCAAGATAAAGGTCGCCGTCGACAGGCGTGAGGACGGACTTGCCATCCGGAGCCCATTCATATTCGACGATGCCCTTGGAGCCGCCCACTCGGGCGCGCTCACGGCGCATCTTCTCGGCCTCGCTGATCTGCCCGCCGCCAACCTTCGTGGAATCCACGAGCATCCGGAGCTGGCCGGTGCTGGTGTCCATCGCCCAAAGATCGAAGCGCTCACGGTCATTCGACCGCGGCTGCAGCAGGCTCGCATAGCGGCCATCGGGCGATAGCTTGAGCAATCGAGGCGTCGGCCCGGAGATCGGCGGACTGGCGAAGATCCGTTCGATTGTGAGCTGTTTCTGCGGAACTCCCGGCGGTGGAGCGAGGGCTAGAAGAAGCGGCGCAACAGCAGCCGCGGCAAGGAAACGCATGCTTCCTTGTACCCCGGCGCAGGCCGGGGTCCAGACCGTTGTTCTTTTGGACTGCGCCCCTGCCGTTGCAGGGGCACGAAGTCTTAGGCTTCCGTCTCGGAGCCCTGCCCGGCTGCAACGTCGCGGCGAATGTCGCGGCGCTCGGCGATGCGCGCCGCCTTACCCGTGCGGCCGCGCAGGTAGTAGAGCTTGGCTCGGCGGACGTCGCCGCGGCGAACGACCTCGATCGAATCGATGATCGGCGAATAGAGCGGGAAGACGCGCTCGACGCCCTCTCCGAAGCTGATCTTGCGAACGGTGAAGCTGGAACCGACGCCCTTGTTGGCGCGCGCGATGCAAACGCCTTCGAAAGCCTGGACGCGGGTGCGGTCGCCCTCGATGACCTTCACACCGACACGGAGGGTGTCGCCGGGGCGGAATTCGGGGATCTTCTTGTCGGCGGTCAGCGCATCAATGGCTTCGCGCTCGAGGGTCTCGATCAGGTTCATTTCTTGTCAGCCTTCGTATCTCGTCGCCGCGCGCCAGAGGGCGGTGCCTGCGTAGCGCCCCCGTGGCGCTCGATCAGGTCCGGCCGCCGTAGCCGTGTATCTTCGACCGCTCGTTCGTGTCGCCACGCAGCGATCTTCGCATGATCCCCCGACCGCAGCACTTCGGGGATCGTGCGCCCTTCCCACTCAACAGGTCGGGTATAGTGCGGATATTCGAGAAGCCCCGTCTCGAAGCTTTCCTCCTCTCCGCTGGAGGCCGCGCCCATTACCCCGGGAAGCAGCCTCACGCAAGCGTCGAGGATCACCATAGCGCCCAGCTCTCCGCCGGAGAGCACATAGTCACCGACCGACACCGGTTCGACAGGCCGAGCGTCGAAGATTCGCTCATCGAATCCTTCGAAGCGGCCACACAGCAGAATGACTCCATCGCTGGCGGCTAGCTCGCGCACCCACTTCTGGGTGAGCGGCGCGCCGCGAGGCGTCAGCGCCAGGATCGGCCGCCCGTCGGCGGCGCTATCGAGAGCAGCCGCGACCACGTCCGGTCGAAGTACCATCCCTGCACCGCCCCCCGCCGGCGTATCATCGACGCTTCGGTGCTTGTCAGTCGCGTAGTCACGGATGTTTGTCGCATCGAGAGTCCAGATGCCCTCCTCGAGCGCCCGCCCCGCCAGGCTCGTGCCGAGCGGCCCCGGAAACATGTCTGGATAGAGCGTGAAGACGGAGGCGCGAAACGGCATGGCGGAACCGCCGCTATCACAATCCATTGGGCTGCGCATGGACGAGCAAATCCTCGACTGCCTGATCGTCGGCGGCGGACCTGCGGGCCTGACTGCCGCGATATACCTCGCGCGTTTCCATCTCGACATCATGGTGGTGGACGCCGGCAAGAGCCGCGCCTCGTGGATCCCCTGCACGCGCAACGTCTCCGGCTTTCCCGAAGGGATCGAGGGAACCGAGCTGCTTCAACGCATGCGCGACCAGGCATGCAAATATGGCGCGAAGATCGAGACGGAATTTGTGACCAAGCTCGAACGCGACGAAAATGGCCTGTTCACTGCCACCTGGGGCTCAGGTTGCCAAACCGCGCGATCCGTGCTCCTCGCGACCGGCATCACCAACCGTCGGCCGCCGATGGACGAGGAACTGCACGACGACGCTTTGGCTCGTGGTCTCGTGCGCTATTGCCCGATCTGCGACGGCTATGAGGTCACCGATAAGAAAGTCGGCGTGATCGGTAGCGACAGCCACGGCGTCGCCGAAGCTCTGTTCATCCGTAGCTACACCGCCGACGTGACAATGATTGCGCCGGACAATGCGCTCCATCTCAGGGCGGAAGATCAGCAGAGGCTGAAGGACGCTGGCATCGAATGCATCGACGGCCCCGCGCAGGCGGTCGCGATCCCCGACGACTGCATCGTGGTGGACACCGCCGAGGGCCACTACACCTTCGACAGCATTTATCCGGCCCTTGGGTCCGACACCCACACGCAGCTCGCCGAAATGGTCGGCGCAAAGCTCGCAGGAGAGAAGTGCATCGTCGTCGACCGGCACATGCGCACCAGCGTGCCGGGAATGTACGCCGCCGGGGATGTGGTAATCGGCCTCGACCAGATCAGCCATTCGATGGGTCAGGGCGGAGTCGCGGCTACGACGATCAGGAATGACCTTTGCGCGCAGCACCCACGCTGGCGGGAGCCGGTGCAAGAAATGCAGGACGCAGGCAGCGGAAGCTAGGCGAGAAACTCTGGATCGAGGACGATGCGCCCGTCCTCGAGGTCGGCGATGCCGTGCCTGAACGGGATCAGTGCGCTGGTGCCGTCCGCTTGTTCGACGTCGAGAAGATCGCCGGCACCGTAATTTTCCACTGCGACGACGGTGCCGATGGCCTTTCCCTCACGATCGAAGGCGGACAGACCGATCAGATCCGCGTGATAATATTCGCCTTCTTCGAGTAGTGGCAGTGCCGAGCGCGCTACCTCAACCAGCGAACCCCGCAACGCTTCCGCGGCGGCGCGGTCGTTCAAACCTTCCAAGCGCGCCACCGCCGTCTTGCCCGCATTCCGAATGGAAAGGAGGCGCCGCTCAATGCCTCCGACAAGCAGGTTTTCATGTCGCGACAAGCTCTCGGCGTTGTCGCTGAATAGTTTCAGGCTGAGTTCGCCCTTCACACCATGCGCTCCGGCGACCGCAGCGAGAGCGATGCGGCGCTCGCTGCGATCACTCGAAGCGGCCAATTACTCGGCCTTCTCGGCCGGCTCTTCGGCAGGAGCCTCAGCGCTCTCCGGCGAACCCTCGGTCGGCGGAGCGACCTCGTCGGCGCCTTCCGCGGGAACTTCGGCGGATTCACCCTGGTCCGTTGTGTCGGGCTGCTCTGCCACAGCTTCCTCGGCCGGAGCTTCCGCGGCATCAGTCGTCTCGACCGCAGCGTCCTCTGCCGGAGCTTCGGCGGCATCAGTCGTCTCCGCGGCTTCTTCCTCGGCGACAGGCGGAGTCTGCTCGGAAACCTCGTCGGTCACAGCCTCGGCCTCGGGCGTCGGCTCGGCAGTCGCTTCTTCGACCGCCTCGGCGATCACGGCCTCTGCCTCTTCCTGGGGAGCCTCCTGCGGCGCCGCGGCGGCTTCAGCAGCTTCGGCTTCCTTCGCGGCGCGCGCTTCGGCACGCTCCTTCGCCTTCTCGCCCGGCTGCGCCTTCTGCGGGTTGTTGCGGGCGGTGCGCTCGCGGATGCCGGCTGCGTCAAGGAAGCGCAGCACACGGTCCGACGGCTGCGCGCCGACGCTCAGCCAGTGGCTGATTCGGTCGGCGTCGAGCTTCACTCGCTCGGGCGAATCCTTCGCCAGCAACGGATTATAAGTGCCGACCTTCTCGATGAAGCGGCCGTCACGCGCGTTACGGCTGTCCGCAACCACGATCCGGTAATA
Source organism: Sphingomicrobium sp. (assembly GCA_040414585.1). Taxonomy (GTDB): domain Bacteria; phylum Pseudomonadota; class Alphaproteobacteria; order Sphingomonadales; family Sphingomonadaceae; genus Sphingomicrobium. The sequence continues at coordinate 10,297 of JBEDUM010000139.1, forward strand.
GGGGCGCTTCTTGGAGCCGCCGCGAGTGAGACGAATTGCAACTGCCATTATAACTTCCTTTCGTAAATCGCTCTATTTCTTCGAAAACTTGTCGAAACCGGGAGGCAGGTTGAAGGGAGCCGCTCCGCCAAGGCCGGGAAGGCCGCCGCCGGCGCCACCCAGGCTGGGCAGACCTCCCTGGGGCAGACCGCCGGGCGGTGCGATGCCGCCGAGCGCCCCTTCAAGGCCACCCTTGTTGAACATGGCCGCTAGCTTCCCCAGGCCGCCCATTTTCTTGAGCCGCTTCATCGCCGTAGACATTTCCTGGTGCATCTTCAGGAGCTTGTTGATCTCCTGAACCGTCGTTCCGCTCCCCTTCGCAACCCGGATCTTGCGCTTCGCATTGATAATCTCAGGCTTGGCGCGCTCCCTGGCGGTCATCGACGAGAGCATCGCCTCCATGTGGACCAGCGCCTTGCTGTCCTGCGCCTTGTCCATCGCGCCCTTCATGCCCTTGAGGCCCGGCATCATTCCGGCGAGCGCCCCGAGGCCGCCCATTCGCTGCATCTGGCGGAGCTGGGCCCAAAGGTCGTCGAGGTCGAACTTGCCCTTGGCCATCTTCGCCGCGAGCTTTTCGGCCTCCTCAACCTGGATCGTTTCCGCCGCGCGCTCGACCAGGCTGACGACGTCGCCCATGCCGAGGATGCGACCGGCGACGCGGTCCGGATGGAAGGCTTCGAGCTTGTCGAGCGCCTCGCCGACACCGGCAAACTTGATCGGCTTGCCGGTGACCGCACGCATGGAGAGCGCGGCGCCGCCGCGCGCATCGCCGTCCATGCGGGTCAGAATCACGCCGGTGAGATCGACCTCACCAGCGAAGCCCTTGGCGACATTGACCGCATCCTGACCGGTTAGCGAATCGACGACGAGCAAAGTCTCGGTCGGGCCAGAGGCCGCGGAGACGGCCTTCATCTCCGCCATTAGCTGGTCGTCCACGTGGAGCCGACCGGCGGTGTCGAGCATCACGACGTCGTAGCCCTGCAGCTTTGCCGACTGGATCGCACGCTTTGCGATGTCGACCGGCTGCTGGCCCGCTACGATCGGCAGTGTATCGACGTTCGTCTGCCGACCGAGCACGGCAAGCTGTTCCTGCGCCGCCGGACGAGCGACGTCGAGCGAAGCCATGAGCACGCGCTTGCGCTCGCGCTCGGCGAGACGCTTCGCGAGTTTGGCCGTGGTCGTCGTCTTTCCGGAACCCTGGAGGCCGACCATCATGATCACGGCAGGTGGCGTGACCGCGAGATTGAGCTCGGCGGTATCCGGACCAAGCGTCTCGACGAGGGCGTCGTGGACGATCTTGACGACCATCTGCCCCGGCGTGACCGAACGCAGCACATCCTGGCCGACCGCTCTCCCAGTGACCTGGTCGACAAAATCCCGCGCAACAGGGAGCGCCACATCCGCCTCGAGCAGCGCAACACGCACTTCGCGCATCGCTGCGCGCACGTCCGCCTCGCTGAGCGCACCGCGCCCGCGAAGGCGGTCAAAAACGCTGCCGAGCCGATCGCTCA
>JBEDUM010000140.1:0-19348 GCA_040414585.1 Sphingomicrobium sp.
GCAACCCGTACAGGAAATGCAGTCGGTTCCTGCTCCGGACGTGCAGCCGGGTCCCACTACAGATGCGCAGCCGGGTCCCGCTACAGATGCGCAGCCGGTGCCTGCTCCAAACGCGCAGGTGATACCCGCTCCAGACGCGCAGCCGCCGGCTACGCTGGAAACCCAATCGGCGGTTGATGCTTATTACACCGCCCACAACCAGGCTCCGCTCTGGCTGAAGGACGACGCCAGCCGCGCGGCGGCGCGCGATTTCATCGCCATTCTCCGCGATTCAGCCGCGGACGGAATGGCCGACGGAGCCGCGCTCGCGGCGCGAATCGAGACCGCCTATGCGCGTGGCCAGGCCGAAGACGACCGACTCATCTCGGCCGCGTGGGTGCGCTTGGTCCAGGCGCTCAAGGGCCCTGTGCCCGACGTTGATTATGGCGACCCGTCGCTTCGGCCCACGATGCCCACCGCAGACTTCATTCTTTCGCAGGCCGCGAATGCATCTTCGCTCGACGATCACGTTCGGCAAACCGTCCAGGTAAACCCGTTTTACTCCGCCATCCGCGAGGCTGCCGTGAAGCAGGGCACCGCTGGCGATCCGCATGTTCGCGCGACGCTCGAGCGCTTGCGACTCGTTCCGGCCAAGGGCCGCGTCGTCGTGGTGGATGCAGCCTCTGCTGAGCTGCTCATGATCGAGGACGGGCATGTCGTCGATTCAATGAAGGTGGTCGTCGGCAAGAAGGCGACGCCGTCAGCGCCCATCGCGAGCACCATCCATTTCGTGACCTTCAACCCCTATTGGCACATCCCCTCCGACCTGGCGCGTGAGAAGGTTGCGCCGATCGTGGTCAAGCGCGGAGTCTCCTACCTGAAGGCCGCGCGATACGAGACGGCGGCAAGCTTTGAATCGGATGCAGCTCTCGTCGATGCGGTCGACATCGACTGGAAGGCGGTCTCGGAAGGCACCGCGCCGGTCTACATCCGCCAGCTGCCCGGCTCCGCGAACATGATGGGGGCGATGAAATTCCCGTTCGCCAACCGCTACGACATCTTCCTCCACGACACGCCGCACGATGCGCGGCACCTGGGGCTTTTCGAGAAGAGCCAGCGCAATTTCAGCAACGGCTGCATCCGGCTCGAGCATGCCGACCGGCTGGCCCGCTGGCTGCTCGGGCGTGATCCCGTCGCGCCGAATGACGAGCCTGAGCAGCACGTGAAGCTCGACCAGGGGGTCCCGATCTACGTCACCTATCTGACCGCGAATGTCTCGAACGGTGAGCTGGTCTATACCGAGGACGTTTACGGGCTCGATTCCGCTCCTGTCGCTACAGCGGCTGCGGCGTCCGGGCGGTCCAGCACAGCCACCGCGCCGCGGTGAACCCTTACGGTCCTGAAACGGTACAGGGCGGCCAACCGACGAAACTCTGGCGCAACAGCCGTGTTTATCTTGTTGAGACCCGCCGCCCTCCAGACGGCTAATCTGAGTGGAGGGTCTCACTGGAGCGGCCCGGCGGGTATCCCCTTCCCGCCGGGCCGTCTTGCATCAGGCTAGCTCTATGCTTGGGTGCTTGGCGCGGACTCAGGAGCTGTTTCTTTATCCTGAGCGAACGTGCGGTGCATTTGCGGGCCGCGCCGCGTGACGGGAAGAATGAACAGCATCGGCAGGATCACAAAGCAAATCCACACCAGCCGCATGTCGATGAAGGCGAGCGGAATCGTCGCCGCGTAGACGACGATCGCTGGCCCGGACCTGCGGAACACCCGCCGGTGAAGCACCTTGTGAAGCTCATTTTGGCTCACCCGGATCGCGTGCAGCCGAAGCAGGCTGAGCGAGATCGTGCACATCATGATCACGAATGCCCAGGCCGCCGCGGCCCGTGGCGACATTGGATGACTGCCCAGGAAGCGCGCCACCAATGGGATCAACGTGATCCAGAAGAGAACAAGGTTGTTGAGCCAGATCGTAAGCCGATCGGCCTTGGGCAGCGTGTAGATCAAATAATGGTGACTACCCCACAGGATCGCGATCACCACGAAGCTGAGCGCATAGGTCGCGATCAGTGCGCCGAACTGTTGAAGCGCCACACGATCGTTCCCGAATGCGAGGCTGTCCGGGATCTTGATCTGGAAGATCATGATCGTGACGACGATCGCGAACACCCCGTCAGAGAAAGCCTCGATCCGGCGATTAGTGGGGCGCAGCTCGACTGGAAGCCGCGTCATGTGCTCGCGAACCTTGCTCATGGCACAGGAATGACCAGCGGCTTGTCCTTTTCAATGACGTAGGTCGCAAGCTCCGATGCCGGTTCGAGCCCGACATTCTCGGCCTCGTGAGGTTTGCCCCGGGGGATGAACAACACGCCACCGGCTTTGAGAATCACCCGCGGCTGGCCGTCAATCCGGTATTCCAGCGTGCCCTTCAGCAAATAAATGATCTCGTCACCGGGGTGCATGTGCCTCGCCGCAACGGCGCCCGGCGCGAAGTCCACCTGGGCCTGGACGGTTTCCCAGCCTGCGATGCCGAGATCGTGTTCCTGAAGGATGGTCCGGGTGACGCCAGATTGCGATGGCGGCGGTGCCTGCGCCGCACCGCCGGCAATCAACGCAACCGCAACCGCTGCTGCAATCCTCATTCGCGTAGCGAGCGGAACCCGGCCCGGACCTCTTCCGCGAAGAGTTGCGGCTGTTCCCAGGCGGGAAAATGCCCGCCCTTCTGGGGCCGGTTGTAATGCATGAGCCTCGGATACGCCCTCTCCACCCAGCTCCGCGGGGCTTGGCACACCTCGTCGGGAAACGCGCTGAACGCGACCGGTATGGTTACATGCTTCGGCGCAAAGAAGGCGTATTTGTTTTCCCAATAGATGCGCCCTGAAGACACGGCCGTGTTGGTCAGCCAGTAGAGCGTGACATTGTCCAGGATGTCGTCCCGAGTGAGTCCTTCGGCCTCGCCATCGAAGACGCGCGCGATGAGCGCGTAACTGAGAGCGTCGTGGTCGAGAAGCCATGCGGCGAGCCCGACCGGCGAGTCCCCAAAGCCGTAGAGCGTCTGCGGGCGATTAGACATCTCCTGGGCGTAGGCCACTCCGTGCTTGTAGAAGAAGTCGAGTTGCTCGCATGCGCGACGCTCGTCGGGTGAGAGATCGCTCGGCAGCGGCTTGCCGCTTTGAACCGCAGCGTCGATGTCGGGTGGAACCGTAAACGGCCAGTTGAGGTGAATACCAAGCAGCTCCGAAGGGGCCTGCACACCCATGACGTCCGTGACCATTGCGCCCCAGTCGCCGCCTTGCGCCGCAAACCGCGCGTATCCGAGGCGCTTCATCAGCACGACCCAGGCCCGCGCGATCCGGTCGGGTCCCCACCCGGTGGTAGTGGGCTGCCTTGAGAAGCCGTAGCCCGGCAGCGACGGGATCACGACATCGAAGGCGTCCGCTGCGCTCCCGCCGAAGGACGTCGGATCGGTCAGCGGTTCGATGATCTTCAATTGCTCAACGATCGATCCCGGCCAGCCGTGGGTGATTATGACCGGCAGCGCGTCTTCGTGTTTCGACTTCACGTGGATGAAGTGGATGTCGACGCCATCGATGCTGGTGACAAAGTTCGGATAGCTGAAGAGCCTCGCCTCGACTTTCCGCCAGTCGTGCTGGTTGAGCCAGTAATCCGCGAGCTTCTGGATCGTCGCGAGCTGCACGCCTTGGGTGGCGTCATCGACCAATTCGCGGCTAGGCCATCGTGTGGCCGCGATCCGCCGCTTCAGGTCGCCGAGGTCTTCGTCGGACGCATGGAAGCTGAACGGCCGGATCGAAATATCATCGCCCGGCCGGTCGGTCGCGCCGCCGATCACGAAATTCGTGGCACCTTTTTCGTTAGGAGCTGTCGGTGTGGGCTGCGGCGCAAGGGTGTCCGCGCCGCCCGGTGGCGGCGTCGTATCTGCCATGGTCATTCTCCTGGTCTGGGGATGGAGAGACGCTCTACCGCACGCGGGTAAAGGGCCGTGGAGAATGCTGGTGAGCAACCGACTGGCGGCCCAAGACGGCCATGCGCCCACAGTGTCGAGTCGGTCAACGGAGGACCGCCTTCAGTTTGCCGGACAGATCTTCGCCACGTCTGGCGGCAGGAGGAATCCGACGGTCACGACCGCATCATTGGGGCCCCGCCTCAAGTCAGCAGTCCCCACCCCGCTAGAGCGCAACCCCCTAGAAACGCCGCCACGCTCGCGAATACGAGCACGTGAGTGGCGCGGGACCCGACCGCCTGGTCCAAGTGTCTCTTCATCGTGGACTCTAGAGCTTCGAGGCGCTGCCCGTCGTCGGCGACTTTCAGCCAATAGCCCACCATCGTTCCCGCCGCGATACTTACGCGCTTGAAGGCGTATAGCGACCAGAGCGCGGCGGCCAATGCGGCCAGAATTCCAATAAGGAAGGCGACAGCTGCGCCCAATTTCACGGCGGGCGCCATTTTGAGCGGAAGCACGGATATTGCCGCCGCACCGTTAATGACCACAAGAGTCGCTAGGAGCCAGCGCGACAAGCTTGCGACCTCGCGCAAGCCATCCTGGAAGGCCTCCACCATCATTGGCATAAACGTTTGCACGGCCAGCTGATTGGATGTGCGCTCGTCGGGAGCTCCCGCCATTGCCTGCCCTCGTCGGGGACGGGACGGCACCGCAAAGGATGCCGTCCCGCTTATGTGCACTAACGCAGGGACCGGAAGCCGTTGCGCATATCGTCGACCAGCGCCGTCGGCTGCTCCCACGCTGCAAAGTGCGCACCCTCTGGGTGCCGCTGGTAATAAAGCAGCTTTGGATAGGCCTGCTCCGCCCAGTTACGCGGGATAGCGCCCGGGATTTCCTCCGCGAACGCACTCACCACAACCGGGATCTTCACCCCCTTGAAGGCGAAGAAGGCGTTGTGGTTCTCCCAATAAAGCCGGGCTGAGGAGACCGCCGTCCTGGTCAGCCAGTAGAGCGTGATATTGCCGACGATGTCGTCTTTTGTCAGTCCTAGCTGCTCGCCGTCGAAGACGCGCGCGATCTGGCGATAGGTCCAGATGTCGTGGTCGATAATCCATGCAGCGAGACCGACCGGACTATCCTCGAGCGCGTAGAGCGTCTGCGGCCGGTTCCCCATCTCGTTCGCATAACCAAGGCCGTGCTTATAAAAGAATGAGACGTGGTCGAAGGACGCGCGTTCTTCCTCATCGAGGCCATCGGGCGCCGGGGCACCGTTCAGGGCAAGCGCATCGATCTCGGGCGGGATCGCTCCGGCCATGTTGGTATGAATGCCGAGCAGTCCGGGTCGGGCCTGGACTCCCTGAAAGTCAACGATCTGCGCTCCCCAGTCGCCACCCTGTGCGACGTAACGGGTGTAGCCCAGACGCTCCATCAACGTTGCCCAGCCGCTGGCGATTTTCTCGGGCCCCCAGCCCGTGACCGTCGGCTTTCCAGAGAACCCGTATCCGGGCATCGAAGGGATGACGACGTCGAACGCGTCCTCGGCCGCGCCGCCGTGCGCGGTCGGATCGGTGAGCGGCTCGATGATCTTCAGTTGCTCGATCACCGAACCCGGCCAGCCGTGGGTAACGATCACCGGCAGCGCGTTCGCATGCTTCGACTTCACATGGATGAAGTGGATGTCGACACCATCGATGCTGGTGACAAAGTTCGGATAGCTGAAGATCCTCGCCTCGACCTTTCGCCAGTCGTGCTGGTTGAGCCAGTAATCCGCGAGCTTCCGGATCGTCGCTAGCTGCACGCCTTGCGTATCGTCGGCAACGGTTTCCCGCTCAGGCCATCGTGTGGCCGCGATGCGCCGCTTAAGGTCGGCGAGATCTTCGTCGGACGCACGGAAGGTGAACGGCCGGATCGAGGTCTCGTCGGCCGACCGGTCGGTTGCGCCGCCGGCGACGAACACTGTGGTTTCCTTGGTAGTCGTCGGCGTCGGCTGCGGCGCAAGGGTGTCCGCGCCGCCTGGGGGCGGCGTCGTTTCTGCCATGGTCATTCTCCTGGTCTGGGGATGGAGAGACGCTTTACCAACGCGGTAATCGGCCGTGGACTGGCGGCCCGCATCGGCCATGCGCTCACTGCGTCGAGTCGGTCAACGCAAGTCCGCGCACCGGCATCCGTGCATCGAGACCGTGACGCGCTTGGTCGAAGCGACAGTCACTTTATCGTCCGTTCATCTTGCGACAATATATCATGCGCTCTAGGCGCGCAGCCAATCCCGAAATCACGTGAGTAAGAATGAGTATCCTTTCTGCTGCCGCCATTGCTGTTGCCATTCCAATTGCCACTCCCGCAACACAGCCACGGGCTGCGATCGCTGACACGGACGAAAACGGCGGGGGCGCCGCGGCAACTGACGGCGCAACGGTGCCGCCCACGCCCGGCGATGCGGAGGCTGCTCACCCTGACACCGATCAATCGATCGTGGTGACAGGGGTCCGGCGACCGGTTGGCGACATTCTCGGCAATGTATCGGTGCTCGACGAAGAGGAACTCACCCACGACATGAAGCCGAGCCTCGGCGATACGCTGTCCGACCTGCCGGGCGTAAGCGCCACGAGCTTCGGACCATCGGCTTCACGGCCTATCCTGCGGGGCGAACAAGGTGAGCGCGCGCTGGTACTGGTCGACGGCATCAGCAGCCTGGACCTCTCCGCAACCGATCCCGATCACGCAGTCACCATCAATCCGCTCACTGCGGAGCGCATCGAGGTTCTGCGCGGGCCGGGCGCCCTGCTTTACGGCCCGTCAGCGATCGCGGGCGTGGTCAACGTGATCGATACGCGGATCCCGCGGAACATCCCAAACGATATCGATGCCGATATCCTGCTCAACTACGGGTCCGCCGCAAATGAGCGATCCGGCAACGCAAGCGTCGATATTCCCCTGGGCAGTCATTTCGTAGCGCACGCCGACGCGGCCTATTCCAAATATGACGATCTGCACGTCGGCGGATACCTGTTGTCCGATCCGCTCCGCCGCGAAGCTCTGGCAAGCCCCGACCCGGATATCCGTGCTCTGGCCAATCTCAAGGACAAGCTTCCCAACACGGCTGGCCGGATTGACGATGCCGCCGCCGGGCTCGCCTATGTTGATGGAGATCTCAACGTTGGCGTCTCCTACAGCCACCACGACGCGAAATATGGCGTGCCCATCCGCTTCTCGCTTGATCCCGGCATCGTGCCCGAAGAACCGACGATCGATGCGCACCAGGACCGTGGCGATGCCCGGATCAACGTGCCGATTGGCGGCTTCTTCAAGCTCTTCGAGTTTCGCGGCGGAATTTCGAAATACCGGCACGCGGAGCTTGGTGCGGACGGTGCGGTCGGTTCGCGTTTCTTCTCCAATGGCGGTGAGATGCGCGCGGACGTCGTCCAGTCCGACCGCGGTGGTTGGGGAGGCACGACGGGCCTTCAATATCTCGATCAGGACGCCAGAATCCGGGGCGACGAGAAATATCTCCCCGACAGCCGCAAGCAGAACACGGGACTGTTCACCTTGCAAACCCTGCAAAGCGGCCCGGTTCGGTTCGAAGGCGGGCTGCGGCTCGATTTCGCGAATCTGCACGCGGATCCGGACGAGCGTATTGCAGAGCTCGTTCAGGAAGTGGGGCGGCACAGCGAGGTTGGCGCTATTCGCCTGCAGCGTAACTTTACCACCTGGGCCAGCTCAATCGGAGCGAATTACGAGTTCGTAACCGGCTGGCGGGCGGGGCTGTCACTTTCGCACAGCGAACGCGCGCCGGGAATCGACGAACTATTCTCCTTCGGTCCTCACGGCGGCAGCCAACAATTCCTGATCGGAAACACCGACCTTGGAATCGAGAAGAGCAACGGCGTTGAGCTTAGCGTGCACCGCACCAGCGGGCCGATCCACATTCAGGGCAGCATCTATTACAACCGCTATTCCAACTTCATCTACCAGGCGCCGACCGGAGAAATCGAAGACGGCCTGCCCGTATACGAATATCGGGAGGGGAAAGCCCGCTATTACGGCTTCGAGCTTGAGAGCGACGTCAAGTTTGGCAAGGCCCTCGGCATTGACTGGGGCGGTGAGCTGACGACGGATGCCGTACGCGCGAAGATCAAGGGCTTCGGCAACGCTCCCGAGATTCCTCCCTTCCGCGTGCTTGCCGGCTTGACCGGGGCCCGCGGCCAGGTTGACGGCCGCGTTGAAGTTGAGCGGGTGAGCGCCCAACACAAGATCGCACCAAACGAGACGAGCACTCCAGGCTTCACGATGGTCAATGCATCACTCGATTGGCATCCGTTCTCGGCCAATCCCGAGCTGATGCTCTCGCTTATCGGCAACAATTTGTTCGACGTGAACGCACGTCGCCATTCGAGCGATCTCAAGGACTATGCACCGCTTGCGGGCCGCGACATCCGCATTGCGGCACGCGTGAATTTTTGAACAAGTCGTTGCAGCCGCCGATGTCCGAATTGGACCTAGGCGAGCATAGAGAGGAACTATTTTGCTTATCGGTGTGCTGATCGCCGCAGGCGCCGCTATCTCAAATCCGCTCGCACCAGCTGAAAAGGGCGGGCTCCAATGCTATCGGCCGGACGTGCAGAAGAAGACGTGCCAGTCCATTGCGTCGTACCAGCTGACAGGCCCCGGAACCTACGACAACAAGGCACTCGTCGCGGTCTCCAATGAGGCTACACTCGAAACGCACACTCCCGTCGTCATCAAAGGCGATGCTGTCTGCGGCTATATCAGGGCGCAGGACATGACTGCGGGCACTCTCCGGCTCCGAGGTCAGATCGTGGCGCCGGATCGGGCCAAGCCCGTTCTGGCAAAGATCGCCCAATCCGTCGCGTCGTTCGCCAACAAGGAAGTTTGCACGAGGTACGTGCCGTCACGGGGCGACTTCACGGCGAAGGTCTCGATCGCCGACACTTACCGGCCGGACCAGGATGTAGCCGTCAAGTGGATCGGCCCCTCCGACGGGTACACCGTTACGCCGTAATTGCTTCCCCTCGCAGCTATGCGAGCGCGAGCTTCATGGCGCGGCGGCGGCGGAGTGCGACGCCGGCAGCACCAAAGCCCAATATCATCATCGCCCAGGTCGATGGCTCGGGAACGCCGCTCGTTAGGCCCGTCAGATAGAACGCATGTTCTTCGTTGTTGTCCGACCAATTATCGAAGGTACCGCCGAAGCTTTCGTGACCGGTGGCGGTGCCGTTATTGTCGGTATTCGCCCAGAAAAGGTTGCCGATCGAGTTGAAATCGGCCGCGGTATGAATTCCCAGCCAATAGGTGGCTCCGCCAGACGCGTCGAAAGCGGAGTTGAAATCAAAGGCGAACAGATAAGCATTGCCGAAAGAATCGGGGAAGCCGGTCGGCGTTACGGTTGGCGACACAGAGCCTGAGGCCAACAATGCCCCCGGAGAGCCGCCTGAGTCAGAGAAGATGTAATAGGTAAAGGACCCGTCCCATGCAGCGATGTCGCTGACGGTGCCGATATAGATTCCCGCCCCGCCTACGTTCGTCGCGGATCCGAACGAAAAGTCCTCGGCCTGAACCCAGGCGCCAGACAGGTTGCCGCCCGTGCCGTTCGGCGTGCCGTTATCGTAGACGATGCTCGCGTTTGCAGGGACTGCAATCCCCAAGCAAATCGATGCGAGAAGCAAATCGAGCTTGCGCATTATTCTGTTCCCCGTGTGGAGCAGACGCATACTGAACGGGCGTTATGTCATTAATAGTAATTTAACACAACGCGATATGCCTCAGGCTTAGGCGAGCCGTTCCTCAGCCAACCGGATCGCCTCGGCAATCGACTGCTCCCTGTCGAGTCCTGTCGTGTCGAGGAGAAACGCGTCAGGAGCCTGCGTCAGCGGCGCGATATCGCGATTTGCATCGCGCTCGTCGCGGGCGCGAATGTCTGCCAGCACGTCTTCGAGATGCGCCGGCATGCCGCGCTCGAGAAGCTCCAGAACGCGACGCTGTGCACGCGCTTCGGGCGTGGCAGTCACGAACAGTTTCACATCCGCATTCGGCGCGATCACCGTTCCGATATCGCGGCCGTCGAGCACCGCGCCGCCTAGCTGTGCAGCGAAGAGCTGCTGGCGCTCGAGCAAGGCCATCCGGACGGACGGATAGGAGGAGATAGCCGAAGCGATCTTGGAAACGGGCTCGCTCCTGAGCTCCGGGTCGCTCGGATCGAGGTTTAATTCGCCGCACGCGCGCAGCGCCTCGAACTCATTTCCCGGGTCGCCGCCCCAGCGCCACAAGTTCAGCGCCACAGCCCGGTAGAGCAGTCCGGTATCCATATGCGGCAGGCCGTAATGGTGGGCTAACGCGCGCGCGATCGTGCCCTTCCCGCTTGCCGCGGGGCCGTCGACGGCGATGACGATCGCGCGGCTGTTACGCTGCTCTTCAGGCATGACAGGTCGGGCGCTTTGACAGGGGCATATGGCTATGGCAAGGCGCGCGCCCGAACGCCGCCCGGTTGCAGGCGCGCGCACAAGAATTCGAACTGGAGATGATCCGAATGGTGAAGCCCGAATGGGGCACCAAGCGCACTTGCCCCAAGTGCTCGACCCGCTTTTACGACCTCGGAACCGAGGATCCCATCCATTGCATCAATTGCGGCAATGAATGGATCCCCGAGCCCGTGCTGAAATCCAAGCAGCCGCTCGCGTTCGAGGCCGCGCCCCAGCCGCAGAAGGAAGCTGCGCAAGACGACGAGCTGGCGGCCGAGGATCTGGAGATCGACGAGGACGCCGAAGTCAGCGCCGATGAGGAAGTCGATCTCGAAACCGGCGACGAGGACCTGGGCGTTGAGCGGACGTCGGAGGATGACGAGGTCTAAGAGATATCCCACAAGGTCTGGAATTCGCCCGAGCCGAGACTATTTCCCCTTTTCCAGCGGGGACAAGTTCGCCTAAGGCGCGTGAGAACGTGGGGCCGTAGCTCAGCTGGGAGAGCGTCGCAATGGCATTGCGAAGGTCAGGGGTTCGATCCCCCTCGGCTCCACCAATTCTTTCAATGACTTAGAGGAAGTCCTCGAAGCTGGTCCGGCGCTGGGGTCCCATTTGGGCACCAGGTCTATGGCCTAATATTCTGGCCCAGGGGCCGCCCGTCCGATCGGGTGGAAAGCGATATTCGGGAGATGCACTTCAGAACGCCTTGGTCAGGCGGATTTCCGCGCGCAAACGCTTTTCTTGGTAGAGAGTGAGTGTTGAGTGGTTGCGTGTCATCGTCAGGCTCAGCGAAGGCGCAAACCCTTCCAGATTCCAATCCCGCTTGTAGATGCTGAAGGAGCTTTCAAGCATCCAATCCCGGCGCTGCTTGCCGAACGGCGCTAGCGGGCCGTCGTTCACCTGCCGGGCGAGATCGACGCCGATTTGAGGGCGCAGACCCCAACCGATCTCCTTGAGGAATCCGATCCCTAGTCGCTCTCGCCAGAAGGCCTGACCCGGATCATTCGCTGCGCTCCGCTCGATGGTCGCGTAAGCAAAGCCTAGGGTAGACGCCCCGATTGGCCTGTTGGCCGACACTCGTGCCTCGCCATCCCAACCATCCAGATCACGACGCCGGGCATAATTATTGTGACGGGCCAGCAGCGTCCCGCTGATCGTCCATTTGTCCCCAACCAGTCTGTCGAAATCGAGCTGCACGCCAAAGCTCGCCAGCAGCGGCCGTTGGCCATACCAGCGCATTAAGCCCGTCGCCGTCGTGCGCAGTCGTCCTCCCGCCACCTCAAATTCCGGCCCCGCCTGGGCGCCCGCATAAGCGTCGTCGAAATGATGATCGCTATAGCGCAGCCATCGTCCATAGCCGCCCAAATAGATTGGCAATTTCCCGAAGCGGTTCAATCGGATCGACGCATCTCCGCCGACAAACCGACCGGTACCCGATTGAGCGCGGCCGCTGGGATCAAGCTGGAACGGAAGGCCATAGATGTCGACGCTTTGCTTGTCCGTGGCAGAATTGATGTTGCTGTCCGGCGCGAAGCCCATGTCTATGTTGAAACGCCATGAGCGTCGCGCGCGGATCGCCTCGCGGAAGCGGGTGATGTTGCGCATCACGGGCACGGACGGATCTTCACCGGCGGCGAGACGGAAATGATAGTCCGCGTCTTCGTCCTTCTTTTCCATGAACAACGTCCGGGCGAGTTCCAACCGGACGCGCAACAATCGCGGATCGTGATCGAGAATCCGGCGGAACATGTCTTCCGCCCGCCGATAGTCCCTCCCCGAATAGCTGATCATTCCGTCGAGGAAGTCCCGCTCGGTTCCGCCCTCGCCGGCGTCGGCCAAGCGGTCGACGAGTTGGCGAGCAGCGACGAGTTGACCGCCTGCGAGCAGTTTCGAGGCCTCGGCGAGCTCCATGCCGGAAAGATCGCCGGCGTTGGATGTCGCCAGCAAGTCTTGCGCCCGTGCTGACGAGACGCCGAGAGGCAATGCAATCAGCAAGCCAATACACGATCGGCGTCTCATCAGCGGCCTCCGCAATCGATCCTCAGCGCTCCGCTGCGGAGGTCAGCGGCTCGGTGGAGGTTCCGACCGGGACGTGGGGACCGCCGTGGTGTGCTGGAGCTCCGCCATCGCTCGGTTCGTTTTTTGCAGAGCAGCTGCGTTTTCGGCCTGAGCATAGGCGTTGCGCCGACCGGATTTCTTGCACGCCATGTCCACCGTACCGGCCGGCGAAGGGCCGTTCGGGTCGAGGCAAACCCAGTCCAGCGCAGCTTCGATGCGCCGGTGAAGGACTTTCATCCCTCTGGCCGTGGAGAGATCCAGGTCGTCATACCGTACCAGCTTCACTCCCGGCTCAAGCGGGTTGGCGAGAGAGACGCTCGACATGGTCGGGGACGCGAACAGCAACGCACAAAATATGGTGCAGCGGTTCATGGTCAGTCTCCTTCTCTGGATTGCATCAGCGCGGGTCCCTCACGGCGACCACAGGCGATTTGTTGAAATGTTGTGGAGCGATTGCCTGGGGCATTTGCGCATGTGCGGCCGCCAGGGCATCGTCCCTGCAGGCCAAATCGACTCTCGCTTCTCGCGCACCGCGAGAGGAATCGACGCATACCCGGTCCACCGCCCGCTCGATTCGGCGATCCAGGACCTTCACACCCTCGGGTGTGAGAAGGTTCAGATCGTCGTAGCGGACCGAAATAGTCGCTCCGCCATTCGGGTCCGCGAGGGAAGCGCTTGGAACGATGGTGGACCCGAAGGTCATTGCAAGACATGCGGCGAGACTGCGATTCATCGTTTGTCTCCTTTGCGAAAGGTGGTCAGCGCGGGTCAGTCTGAGCGACCGCACGCGACTTGCTCTGGCGCTGCTCAGCGATTGCCCGAGGCACCCAGGCACGCGCAGCCGCCAGGGCATCGGCCATGCATGCCCAATCCGGTTGCTGTCCCGCATCGATGCCAGAGGCAGCGGCGCAAGCCTGGTCTGCCGCGCGCTCGAGCCGGAGACGGAGGGCCTTCACTCCGGCCGGCGTTGACAGGTCGAGGTCGTCGTAGCGGACCACGAGGCTGGCTTCGCCATTCGGACCGGCGAAGCAGGCGCTCGAAACGGTGGTGGACGCGAACAGCAGTGCAAAAGAGGCGGCGAGACAGCGGTTCATTGTCGGTCTCCTTTCTCCGTTGGTTGAGACAAGGCTCGCCCTTGCGTCCGGCACAGGGAGCCGAAGGCGTCACTCAGTGGGGATGTTGCTGACCCACGAAGGCGTCCTGCATTAGCGGGACGCCTCCCGATCGATTTATGGAAAATACGCCGCCGACCTGTTCAGCATGCGGGCCGAAGAAGGCGCCGTTCATGTCTCCCGTTACGGGTTCGGCGGCCGGCGTCGTCGGCGAATTGCTGGAGGCGTAATTGGCAGTTCCGGTCAGCGGGATGCCAAAGCTTCCATCGTTGCTGAACGCTGCGCTCCCGCCGACGTGGATGCCCAGGATAGGATCGGCGAAAGCACCCGCGGGGTTGTAGCGATAGTCCTGGGCGATTTGCGTCGACATCGTGCGCTGACCGAAATCCGCAGTCAGCGTGAAGGGAATTCCGGGCGCTCCGCCGCTCGACAATAATGCGAGCGACCGCGCGTCGTATGTCGCCGTACCTGAGGCCGGAATACCGGCCGCCGGCGTGCGATCGCCATTGACGAACATCAGGTCGCCAAAGTCGCCTGCCGCGGCGCCGTTCAGGTCGACCACCCGCCAGGACCACTCACCCATGGCGACGTAAGAATAGCCGATGTCGTAATCGAGTGTGCTTTTTAGCTGCCTATCGGTGCCCAGCGGCTGGAGGGAGGTCGATGAGCCGCGCGTAAAGTCATACGAGAGGAACTTTGTTTCGCTGCCGTCGCCGGCTTTGCTGAAGGCGGTCAGGCGCTGGCCAAGTTCCTGGCAGCAGTAGTCTCCGTATGGATTGGCATAGTGGTATGATTGGGCAGGTGGGAGATTAAAGTCCCAAGACAAGTAAGGCTGGGTGACACTGATCGATGCCAGGTTTGTCGGAAGGATCCCAGCCGCTACTTTCAGCGTGTACGTGAGTGGGTCATCATTGAAATACTTGCCCGCGTTCAACGTAAACTCGCCCGGCGCGATAGTCCGGTATGAACTCGGGTCGCCGTTCCCCGGCGTAAGTGTGAGCCTCCCAATCGGGTCATAATTGCCTTCTCGAGTTGCCGGGGAGTCCAGCCAACTCGTCTTCACGTCGACCGTCGCATTTTGCGCCGGCGGTGGGGGTGGCGGCGGCGTGCTGGCGACGCCGAATGACCCACCTCCACCTCCGCATGATGACAGCAGAAGGCAGACAGGCAGAGCCGGCGCGGCCAAGCGGATGCGGTGACGAAGAGACCGGTGACTGCAAATCATGGCCGTCTTCCTTTCCGTAACGAGGACGTGCCAACAGCTTATCTAAGTTGCTGAAATATATGGTCCGATCTCTGCCTGATCTGGCCTGATTTCCGTCTGATCTTCGTTGCTGTTGCAGGGCATGGTATGACGCGGCTGCCGAGTTGACTGGGGACCGCATGTACGAGTCGACACAGGACGCGACGTGGGTGCACGGCATCGACTTGGCCCAGGAGGCGGATTTCGATCTGGGGTTGCTCCGCGTCCGGCCGGCCCAGTGCGAAGTCGAATGGGACGGCGCCTCCCAGACCCTACAGCGGCGAGTGATGCAGGTCCTTGTCGCGCTTGCTCATGCGCGGGGATCGGTAGTCTCCCAAGACGAGCTCGTTATGCGCTGCTGGCGCGGACTTTCTGTCAGCGACGACGCCATCTTCCGCTGCATCAGCAAGCTTCGGAAACTTGCCGCGGACTATCAGGATACTCCCTATACGATCGAGACTATTCCGGGCGTCGGGTATCGCCTCGAGTCATCGGGCACGGTCGAAGATGACAGTGCGGCGGAGGCCGCAAGACCGCATGATCGTGGCTTCCGGCTTGGCGCATGGGTGGCTGCAGCCGCGCTTGCGATCTTGGCCCTGGTGGGTTCGATAATCTGGATCGGACAACGCAGTGCGCCCGAGCATCCTCCTATTCGCGTCGCGGTGCAGCCCTTCGAAACGCTGAGCAATTCTGGAGACGTTCGTTCACTTGCACAAAGAATTCCCAATGAGATCGTGGACGCCCTTGGTGACAGCCAAATTCCGGCTGTCCTGGGGGAAGAGCAAGCGCCTAAAGATTCCCCTCAAGCGGGTTTGATTGTCACCGGGGTTCTGCGTGACGACACGGCAAATACGGCTGTCGATGTCCGCATCGAGGATGGCGCAAGTCACGAAGCTTTATGGTCAACGGAATTCAAGCGAGACAGCCGGGAAGCGTCGGACTTGCCGGAGGAAGTTGCCGCGCGCGTAGCAGACGTGGTGAACATGATCAGTTTTGCGCGCAGCACCAACCCACCTTTGTCCGACAATTCTGCGCTTTCGGCCTTGCTCCAGACGAACGAGATGATCCGTGGCGATCGCGAGGGCACGTGGGCCCAAATGATCGAACACGCGCAGCGCATTGTCGCACGTCGTCCTGACTTTGCCTTTGGCCATTCGGTTCTGGCAGTTGCCTACGCCGACGCCGCCGATGTTCCGGAGCGCGCAAGTGCAATGAGCGACGCGGCACGGCGGGAAGCAAATCTAACTCTCAAGCTCGATCGCGAAGATGCCGGTGCGTACGCCGTTTTGTATGGGCTCGAGCCCTTCTACAATTACCGCGCGCAGGAAGCGATTTTGCTGCGCGGCCTAAAATTGGCAAGGCACCCAAAGGAGCCGCTTGGTGCTTTGTACCAGTATGAGGGTATTTTGCTGGCGAACGTCGGGCGTGTGCGCGAAGCCCTGTCCTTCCAATTGGTGGCGGAAGCCACTGACGAATGGTCTCCATCAAAAACGATCAGGCTTGCGTTCATTTATGCAAACTTGGGGAACCTGGCCGAAGCAAAGGCCTTGCTCCAAAAGGCGATGGAGCGCTGGCCCAACCATTCCCGTGTCCGGGCAATTGGGCGGTACATCGCCGGCCTTTATGAACCGCCATCCGATGCGCTCGCGGTTTTCAATCGCTTGGATGCGCGGGCGTCCTCAGATGAAGACCAAAGTGCGACGTGGCGAAGCTTTATTGAAGCCAAGACAGCGCATTCCAAGCAGATCACCGGGACGGCAATCCATCGGATCCGCGAGGCTGCTGATCATAACAAAATCGACCGCGAGACTGAAATAACGATGATTGCAGGACTTGGAGAAACCAAGCAGGCAATCGAAGCCGCAAATTCCGCGCTCGATCATCAAGAATTGCAGTCTTGGTTCCTGTTCACGCCGGTCACGCGAAATCTGCGGCAGGATCCCGGCTTCGTTCGCCTGGCCTCCCGCATGGGGCTGATCGAATATTGGCGCGAGACGGGCAAACTACCGGATTTCTGCACCGATCAGGCAAGGCGAAGCGAATGCAGCTCACAATTGTTGGCTGCGTTGAAATCATGACAAGCGGGTCCGCTCCGGCGCTCTTACCTAAGGTTTGAAATTTACGGCCAGGCTAGCGAAGACGTAACGGCCGAGAGCGTCATAAGTCTCGGGATAGGTATTGCCATTGACTAGTCCGGTAGCCGCCGCGCTGTTTCTGGCGACGAGTGGCGGCTGTCGGTCCAGGATGTTGTTGACGCCAAAACGGAGTTCGAGCCGCCTCCGGATTCTGAAGACTGTCGCGACATCAAAATAATCTTGCGCTCGCAGCTCCGTGTTCGCGAGAGTGACGTCATCCGTCAGCTCGAACTTCGGGTCGAGTGCCGCAACCTTTACTCCACCCAGGTGTCTCCACTGGAGTGACAGAGAAAACCCACGAGACTGATTCCACGTTGCTCGCAGCGTGTGTTTCCAGCGGAGATGCAGGTCGCACGGCTCCCCGAAAAGGCCGGCGCAGTCGTAGGGCTTCGACTGTCCGCCATTATCAACGATCCACCTCAGAACGTAGCTGCCACGAAATTCAAAGTTTGCCGAGCCCAGACGGCCAAGCTGCACCGAATAGTTTGCGCCCGTATCAATCCCACGGATCCGGAATCCGCCGAGGTTCGCCTGCCGATTATCGACAAAGCCGTTATCGAGCCAGAGCGACCCGTTTGCGGCGCGGTGGATACGGCTGCAGAAGATCGGATCTCCATTGGCGATGCACGAATCGACGATGACCTGCGCGCCGATTTGCGCGACCGCGTCCTTCAGCTTGATGTCCCACCAGTCGATTGTCGCATTGAAGCCGCGCAAGAATCTCGGCTCGAGCACCACGCCGATCGTGCGGGTGGTCGCCGTTTCGGGTTGCAGGTCTTCGTTGCCGCCGATGATCGCGTTGTAGCCGAAGATGCTGGCGTTGGATTTGATTATACGTCCGTATTGCGCTGGTGTGACCCCGGTCAGGGCGCATTGCGTTTGCGAAGCTGCGGGAATGACGCCGGCGCACGGATCGCGATCGAAGGAATCGGGCCGAATTGGCGTGAAAAGCTCCTGAACATTTGGTGCTCGGTTTGCCCGTTCCTGACTCGCTCGCAGCCGCAATCCCGTGACAGCTGTCAAATCGAGTGCGAGCTTGTACGCATCGGTTGAGAATTTGCTTCGAGGATTCTCGTACCAGGATTTGCGAAAGCCGCCCTCGAAAGCCAGCCGTCGCACCAGCCTGTCCGTGACCAGCGGAATCCGGGCTTCACCAAAAAATTCTTTCGTGTCGATCGAACCGCGGATGGGAACTATCTGTGGGGCGAAGCCTCCGATGTCGCCGCTCTGGATAGATTTATCCGGTTCGAAGTCGACCGAGTCTTTCCGATATTCGGCGCCAAGGTTGATCGCGGAGCCCTCCTCGGACCAGGGACTGCCAATCCCCCAACGATCGAGCTGGACGGTGGCATTCACGTTGCCAACCTGCTCCTTGAAAGACCCGCGCATGAACGGGGCGACCGAAATATAGTCTACGGATTGGGGCGTTACCTGTCCGGTCGCGAACACGTCCCAGGGGGCGCAGTCGGCGTCCGCGCCTTGGGCAGATGAGCCAAGCTCGCGCGCGATGAGAGCCGAACGGCAGATCGGACCGCCCGTCGAGGGGTCGGGGACGACATCCAGAGCCTTGGTAAGGCGCGAAATCGATACGTTGTTGCGCGACTGCCAATCGAGACCGACGTGGCCGAACAGATAGCTTGCGTCATAGCTGACGCCTCGCCCCACGTCGCCCTTGGAGCCCACGAGCAGCCGGATGCTCTTGTGCCTCTGGTCGTCCTGTGCCGGACCGCCCTCGAGATTGCGCCGGGCGATCAACAGCCACCCACGAGAATATGTCGCGCCGCTCACCGGATCGACAAACTTCGTTGGCGTGCCGGATATGTGAATTAGGTTGCCGTCATTATCGTACACCGGCGTTTCGCCGACGAAATTGCCAGTTCTGCAAATCAGCGTCCGCTGCTGATCGGACAGCAGCGGATTATCGCAATTGATCGTCTCAGTGTTTGTGGCGTCTCCCGAGGGACTAGTCTGTGCAACTGACCGGTCGTGCATGTACATGACTTCGGCATAGGGCTGGATCGCGCTGGAGAGGTCGAGGTCTGCGAAGCCGCCGGCGGTGTAGCGCTTGTCGGGCCGCTGGTAGAAATTGAATGGCGCGTAATTGAATCGGCTCAGGCCGGGCACGAACATCCGGTCGGACGTGACCTGGTACGCGTTTCCCAGATTGTCGAAGAAGTTCCCGGGATAAGAAAAGGTGTTGCCACCACATTCCAGAATAGACGTTCGCCTGCCATCGACGATCTTTGGAGAGATGACGCAGGCGCTGTAGTCTCGCTGATCCTGCGTGATTCCTGCAATGTGGCGAAACGCGCCGTAAAGAGTGACGTGCGCGCGATCGTCGAAGAAGCTGTGTCCGAACGCCGCCGACACGTTTTCGCGTCTGC
>JBEDUM010000141.1:0-3370 GCA_040414585.1 Sphingomicrobium sp.
CCGATCGAGAGCGCGACGGGGAAATTGAAAGGCGCGATGACGGCGAACACACCATAGGGGCGCAGCACGACACTGCACTTTTCGGCCGACGACGCGCCCGGCTTTTCTTCGCGGAAGCCGTCGGTGCGCTCCATCTCCGAGCAATAGTGACGGATGAGGTCGATTGCCTCTTCCACTTCACCGACCGCCTCGAGCCGCGATTTGCCGACTTCGATCAGGCAGGCGATCGATACGTCCCACTTGCGCTCTTCGAGCACGTCAGCGGCCGCGCGCAGCAGCTTGACGCGGTTGGGCCAACCCATGTCGCGCCATGCCGGAAACGTTGCGCGAGCCGCTTGCACAGCCTCGTCGACGAGCGCCGCGTCCGCCTGTGGAAACTCGCCGAGCACGATGTCGCGGTCGATCGGGCTGTGCGCCACGACGACCGGCCCTTCGCTGCGGTCGCGCCCGCCGATCAGCGCCGGACGGGTCTTGCCCAGCAGCCGCGCCTCTGCGTCGGGAATGATCTCGTCCAGGTAGGCGTGAACGCCCGAGAAATCCTCGCCGGTATTCGAATAGGTGACTCGCGGCAGGTTCTTCATTGGCTGCGTTCCTCAAGCCTATTGTAGCGCTTCAGAATCGCCCGAAGCTCGTCGTGCGGAATCCCGAAATAGCGTGCGCCATTGATGCCAGTCATGGTGCGTGCTGCCACGAGCGCGTTGACGATCGCCTCCTCGGTCGCCTGAACAGCTGCTTCGAAGAGCGGGTCGATCCTGGCATTCGCAACCGGAGCAACCGGACTCGGCTTGTCCTGCTCTTCGTGGTTCACCTCCGGCGTCGCCGTCGTGAACGTCACGATCAGGTCGCCGGATGAGTTGCCCGAATAAGAACCGAGCCGAGCAAGGCCCATCGCAGCTCGGCGGGCAAGGCGATTGAGTTGAATGGGCATCAGCGGCGCATCTGTGCCGACGACGATTATGATCGAACCCTTATCGGGCGGCGGTGTGCCTTTCGATCCATCGGCGGTGCATGCCGGAAGGCTTCCGGTTTTCGGGGCAATCTTTGGATCAAAACATGGGAGCCACCGTGCAGCGAGCGCCTGTCCGACTGGCGCGCCCGCGACGCGCAGCACTCTGCGCGCACCTGTGTTGCACTGGACGAGCACGCCGACTGTGTAGCTCTTGCTGTCGATAGAGACGACCCGCGACGCCGTGCCGATTCCGCCTTTAAAGCCGAAGCAAACCATCCCGGTACCGCCGCCGGCATTGCCCTCCTCGACGGCTCCCGACCTCGCAGCATCGAGGGCGGCAAGGGTCGTTTGTTCGGTAACGTGGAAGCCGTCGATGTCACTGAGGTATCCACTCCAGGTTTCGGCGACCACGGGCCATGTGGCGGTTCCGAAGCGCTTTGAGCTCCATTGCTGAATGCCGGCATAGACCTGCCCAATTGCATTCGTATCCGTGACCCCGATCGGACCCTGGACGATCCCAAAATCCTCGAGATACGCGCGGCCCGTCATCTCGCCGTTTCCGTTCAGATCGAAGAAGCCGCCGTACACTGGCCGCAAATCAGCATGACCGCGCGGGAAAATAACGGTCACGCCAGTCCGGATTGGCCCGACCCCTACCTTCAGCGGACCGTCGCCCGATATCAGACTCCTCTGTCCAACCTCGACACCCGAAATATCCGTGATTGCGTTAAGCGGTCCTGGCGCGCCCTCGAACGGAATGCCGAGGTCGCGGGCGCGCCCGTGAGCCTGCGTTGCGGCGATCGCCAGGACGAAGAACGCCAAGACCCTTTTCACGACACCGCCGGCACCCGGCCGGATTCGATCATCGGCAGCTCGCGCGGGGTCAGCGGTTCCGGCTCTTCATCCAGTTGCCGCGCCCATTTGTGGCCGGTGTAGACAGCCTGTTGGATCGTGCTCGGTGCAAGGCAATCGCCGATCCGGGCGACGGAGGCGATGCCCGCTTCGTCCCAGCGCTCGCGCATCTCGTGGAGTGCGCCGAAGAGCCCGTCGAGAGGCAGACGCGCGGTTACTGTCACGAGCGCTGACGCGGGCAGTTCGGTGGCGGCGCCGGTCAGCCCGCTGACAAGCTGGGTGAAGCCGTCGCGGTACCCGGCGACACTGGTGTAGGTCAGAACTTTAATTCCGAGCCGCGCGATGCGCTTGGCAATCGGCAACGCCTCGAGCGTGTTGACGGTCCAGGCGGAAACCATCGGCGCAGGCGTCACGAGCGTGACCTCGAGTCCGTTCGCTCGGCATAACTCGGCGAGGACGCCGCCCATATAATAATGATCGTCGTCCCAGATGATCACCGGCCCCTCGGAAGGCAGACGACCGCTCATGAGGTCGTCGGGCGTGTAGACGTTCGGGCCATCGAACCCGGCGACTTCGAAACCGGTATCCCGTCCCACGCCATCGCGCCGCCAGACAGAACCAGTCGCGATCGCAACATGACGCGCGCCGAACTCCAGCACATGCTCGGGCTCGAGGAGGCTGTCGAAGTAGACCGAGACGTTCGCCATCCGATCGAGCTGCGTCACGCGCCAGTCCCGCACCCGCGCCCATTCCGAGAGACCCGGAAGACGGCTCTCGCGGTTGACGCGTCCGCCAAGTTCGGCACCGGCTTCGGCGAGATGGACCTCATATCCGCGCCGCGCGGCCGAGAGCGCTGCTTCCAGACCGGCCGGCCCGCCGCCCACGACAAGCACGGCCGCTTCGGCTTTCTTCGGCGGGATGATCTCCGGGTGCCAGCCGCGCCGCCATTCCTCACCCATGGTCGGATTCTGGGTGCAGCGCAGGTTGGTCGACGTGTAATCGCTCGACACGCACATGTTGCAGCCGATGCACTCGCGGATGTCGTCGATCCGCCCTTCTTCGATCTTTTTCGGAAGGAATGGATCGGCGATTGAGGGACGTGCGGCGCCGATGAAGTCCATGATGCCGCGCTTGATCTGCGAGACCATCGTGTCAGGCGACGTGAAACGGCCGACACCTACGACGGGCTTGCTCGTCACTTGCTTCACGAAGCTCGTATATTCCTCCTGAAAGCCCTCCTTCGCGAAGCGCGACGTCTGGCTGTCGTTCGGCCAGTTCGAGATATTCACGTCCCATAGGTCGGGCAGCTCAGCGAGCATCTCGATGACTTCTCGCGCCTCACCGTCGTGCGTGAGACCGGCTTCGCCCATCAGTTCGTCGGCGGCGAAGCGGACCGCAACCGCGCAACGGTCGCCCACGGCCTCCTTGGTATCCTCGATCAGCTCGCGCAGCAGCCGCACACGGTTCTCGAGACTGCCGCCATATTCGTCGGTGCGGTCGTTCTTTCGGCGCTGAAGGAACTGGTGAGCGATCGACAGATCATGCGTCGCATAGACGTACACGATGTCG
>JBEDUM010000142.1:0-11329 GCA_040414585.1 Sphingomicrobium sp.
CTCGATCATCCCGACTGGCCACATATCGCGATTCTGGGCGGCTCGGTTAAGGCAGAGGAACTGACGGACCCGGCGCTGCCGCTCGACGACCTGATCTGGCGACTTTTCCATGAGGAGGACGAGGTTCGAACGCTGTCCGCGATCCGGCTCAGCCGAGGTTGCCGGTGCGATCCCGATTATGTTCGGTCAGTCATCGCTCGCTTCCCGGCGGACGAGCGCGAAGCGATGATCGGTGATGATGGGTTGATCCGAGTCGATTGCGCATTCTGCTCCTCGACTTTCGCGATCGAGCCCAACGAACTGGCCTGAGATCGCCAGCGATTTGTCATTTCCAATCATTAATCTGGCAGTGGTAAACGGCCGTTCGTGACGGAACGGCTGAAATTGCTTTGCCTGACAATTGCGGTAGGCCCCGCTGCGTTGACCTTGACAGCAGCGCAGGGGCCGTCGGTTTTCGCTCAAACCGCCGCCGGCTACTGGGAGGTGACTGGTGTTCCGGGAGCCAAGGCTCCCATAAGGCAATGCTTATCCGACGTTTCCGTTCTCGCCCGGTTTGAGCACCGCGCGCACCATTGCTCACAAAAGGTAACGTCCGACAGCCAATCGTCGGTGGTGATCGACTATAGTTGCGGCGGCTCAGGGTTCGGGCACAGCAGAGTCGATCTGATCACTCCGCGATCGCTGCGCATCGAGACGCAGGGCATCTCCAACCAGCTGCCTTTCAACTATGTCTTGCAGGCCCGCCGGATTGGTGATTGTCCGCCAGCGACGCCGAATTCACGCCATTAAGGCAACGTTTAACCATCACCACGTATGAGACTCGGGTGCCGGATTTTGGCACGCTTTCCTCCCAATCGGGCGGGTATGCCCGATAACTGGGCCGCCTCTCTTCGGATGGGCGGCCCTTCTTTTGCTGGGCGCCAGCGACTAGATCGCGCCTCGTGAAATCCGCAATTGTCCTTCTCTCGGGCGGTCTCGATTCGATGGTCTGCGCCGGCCTTGCACGCGAGGCTGGATACTCGGTGGTCGCGCTCACCGTCGATTATGGACAGCGGCATCGAGTCGAGCTGGAGGCGGCGCGCGCGATCGCGGGCGAAATCGCGGATCGGCATATCGTCCTCCCGCTAAACCTGCGGGCATTTGGCGGGTCGGCGCTGACGAGCGAAATCGATGTTCCCAAGGACGGCGTAGCAGCCGGCATCCCCGTCACTTATGTGCCTGCACGCAACACAATCTTCCTGAGCCTTGCACTAGGTCTCGCCGAAGCCAGTGACGCGCGCGATATTTTCATCGGCGTGAATGCGCTGGATTATTCCGGCTATCCTGATTGCCGACCCGAGTTCATTGAGGGGTTTCGACGGCTTGCCAATTTCGCAACGAAGGCCGGCGTGGAAGGCGGCGAGTTCAAAATCCACGCGCCGCTGCTGCATATGACGAAGGCCGAGATTGCGCGCGAAGCAGAGAGGCTGGGGCTCAACGCTGCGCTGAGCCATAGCTGCTATGATCCGGCCCCCGACGGGAAGGCATGCGGCGGCTGCGATGCGTGCAGGCTGCGCGCCAGGGGTTTCGCGGAGGCCGGCATCGAGGATCCGACGGTCTACGCATGAGCTACGCCGTGAAGGAATGCTTCCTGACGCTCCAGGGCGAGGGCGTTCAATCCGGCAGCCGCGCCGTCTTTCTACGTTTTGCAGGGTGCAACCTTTGGTCGGGGCGTGAGCAGGATCGCGCAACGGCGGAATGCCGCTTTTGCGATACTGATTTCGTCGGAACGGAGGGAGAAGGAGGAGGCAAGTTCGGGAACGCCGATGAGCTTGCCGCGCACGCCGAAGCGTTTTGGGGACAATCCAAAGCGGAGCGGCTGGTGGTCATCACCGGCGGAGAGCCGATGCTGCAGCTCGATGAGATCCTAATCAGCGCACTGCATGACCGCGGCTTCCGCGTCGCAGTCGAAACCAACGGCACCCTTCCGGCAGCCCCAGGAATCGACTGGATCTGCGTCAGCCCGAAAGCGGGAACGAACGTCGTCCAACGCACCGGAGACGAGCTCAAGCTCGTATGGCCGCAGCAGGGGATCGATCCCGAAGAGTTGGAGCGCTGGGATTTCGATCACTTCCTCGTCCAGCCGATGGACTGCGAGAATCGCGAGGAAGCGGTGCAAGCTGCGGTCCAGCTCGCGATGGATCGGCCCAAATGGCGCCTGACACTGCAGGCGCACAAGGTGGTCGGGCTTCCCTAGGACCCTATTCAGCGGTGTTGGCGGTGGCGTTCGAGTTCGTCGTGGTGTTTTCCGCCGCGTGCGCCTTGGGCCTCGGCTTGGTGGTTGGCTTTGCAGACGTTCCACCAGTTGCGAGATTGGCGACGCTGTTGTCTTCGGCGTTCATGTAATTGACGTCGGCCGCCATATTGGAGGCGTCGCCGGTCACCGCGTCGATCGCGGTCACGTCGTTGGAAACGATATTTTCGGCAGTCAAATCCCCGCCGACATTCGTCGAGCTCTCCGACTGGTTGTTGCCGCGGCACGCCGCAAGCGCGAGCGCTGCACCGGCGACGAGTATGAAAGCGCGCATTCGATCACTCCGAATTCCAACTAGCAAAAAAAGAGGCTGCCGGAATTACCGGCAGCCCCTTGAAATGCAAACGCCTCCAGCAAGGAGGCGTCAAATTACATCGCGTTGTTCGTCGACGTGTTCGCGGTGGTGTTAGCCGTCGCGTTCATGTCCGTCGCGTTCATCGACATGTTCGACTCAGTCGCGTTCATGTCGGTGGCGTTCAGGTCCGTCGTCGTCGCGTTCATGTCAGTCGTCGTGAGGTTCTCATCGACGTTCATGGTGTTGTTGGCGGATTCGTTGCTGCTGCAAGCCGCAACCGCCAGGGCCGCACCAGCGACCAGGATAAGAGCACGCATTCAAGACTCCCTAATTATTGCGATCTGCAGCGGTTGCCCGCTTCGCAAATCGGGGCGGACAATAGTCTGAAGCGCGCGCTTCCATCAAGAGACTTTGCATGAACGTCCCAAGCCGTTGAGAAACGGCAGGAAACTGCGCTTCAGGGCCGCATCAACCCTTCTCAGGGGCATTTGTTTCCCGAGTTCGGCGAGGCTCGTGACCCCAAAGTTGGAGATACCGCAAGGCACAATGCCCCCGAAATGAGACAGGTCGGGTGCCACGTTAAGTGCAAATCCATGAAGCGTTACCCAGCGCTTCACGCGTACGCCGAGCGCTCCGATCTTGGCCTCGTTCTCGCCCTCTCCCACCCAGATCCCGATCCTTCCTGGTGCGCGATGGGCGAACACTCCGAATTCCGCGAGCGAGTCGATCATCCAACCTTCAAGTGAATGGACGAAACGGCGGATGTCCTTCCCCCGCTTCTCGAGGTCGAGCAGGACATAGCCGACGCGCTGTCCGGGACCATGATAGGTATAGCGGCCCCCGCGACCTGCCTCGTAGACGGGAAAATCCAACGGGTTGAACAGCTCGGCCGGATCTGCGCTCGTCCCCGCCGTGAACAGGGGTGGGTGTTCGAGTAGCCAGACGCATTCCGCTTCCGTGCCGTCACGGATCGCCGCTGCGCGTTGTTCCATGAAGGCCAGCGCCTCGGCATAGGGCACCGGCGCCTCGCTCACCTTCCATTCAATTCCGTTCACGTTCGTCACTTCGCGCAAATGGCTCCCGTACCCAATGCCGACAAGTGCCGTTGCACGAACAGCGCCCACTTCCCATAAGAGGCCACCGACGAGGGGAGTTGCATGGTGAAGCTATCGATCTCACGGGCCTGGGAAGAAACGCGCGTCGTTCTCTCACGAGAAGGCAAGCTGATCGGTGCGGTAGCGCTGGCGCTCCTCGTGCTTCCCGGCATGGTGGTCAATGCGATCGTCCCGGCGGCACCCCGCGGGGAAATGCCCGCGCCCGGCGCCTGGATCGCTGCCGGGTTGGTCGCATTGGTCATTTCCTTCATCGGCCAGCTTTCGATCGTTCGTCTCTCCATGAGTCCTCAGATCACGGTCGGCGAGGCGATCAAGCACGGCGCTCGGCGAACTCTGCCCTTCGTGGGGGCTTTCCTGATTTGGGCAGTGCCGTTCGTCCTGCTTGTGTCCCTTCTATACGAAACGGTTCGCGCCAACCCGGCGCATCCCTCTCCAGCTGCCGCTCTGGCAATGATCGCCGTGTGCCTAGTCGGCATCTTCGTCGCGATCCGTCTGCTCCTCCTGGCTCCGGTGGCTACCGCCGAACCGATCGGACCAATGGCCATACTTGGGCGCACCTGGGAGCTTACGGCCGGCAATTGGTGGCGCCTGTTCGGCTTCGCCGTCATTTTCTTTATCGGGGCCGTCGCGCTTCTATGGGCAACGGCCACCGTGGTCGGAGTGCTTGCGCGGCTGATCTTCGGGAACATCGCTCCATTGAGCCTTGGCTGGCTCCTGGTCATGCTCATCGCCCAGGTGTTGAGCGCTTTTATCTATTCGGTGCTCTTTACGATGCAGGCACGCCTTTACGTTCAGCGTTCCGGCACTCCGGACGCTGAAGCGACGGTTCCGACGACAGGAATCTGAGGCGCACTTTCGAGCGGCAAAATACCGAGCAGCCGCGGATCAGGGAAGCGTTCGATCGCGCGCTTGTATGGTGAAAAACCGGCGCGACGATAGGCGCTCAAGGCCGCTGGATGGTCCAGCGAGCAGGTGTGGACGTGCACCCGTTCAATGCCTTCGCGCCAGGCATGCCGGACCGCCTCCGCGAGCAGCCACCGGCCATGACCCTTTCCCGAAAGCTCGGGAAGCAGGCCGATGAACGCCATTTCGCACTCGGCGTGCTCGCGGAAATCGAGTTCGAGCATGCCGACCTCACGCTGATTTTCATCGAGGACCGCGTAGAGCTCGACCCTCGGGTGCTGGATGATCGAGGCGAGATGCGCGTCGTCGAGGACCAGGCGTGAGAACCACAGCCACGGCCCACCGATCAGCCGGAACAGGTCTCGGTAATGCGCGGGTTGCGGGACTTCGACTCGCTTCAATGAAAGAGACGAGGCTGTGACCGCATGCTCTGGAGGAGTGCGCATCTCGAGATAGGTGACGACGGCGGCGAGCTCTCCGTCCGCGACGGGAGTGTAGGTCATTCGATCCTCCCCGCCGCCGAGTGGGACGAGCGCGGTCGACTCATTTCCACTTCGCCACGGGTGGCAGGCTCATCAGGATCGCGTCGATGTTGCCGCCGGTCTTCAGGCCGAACAGCGTCCCGCGGTCATAGAGCAGGTTGAACTCGACGTATCGGCCGCGGAATTCGAGCAGACGTTCCATGTCGTCCTCCGTAAACGGCGTCTCCATTCGCTTGCGCACGAACTGCGGAAAGATGTCGAGGAAGGCTTCGCCGACATCTTTTGTAAAGGCAAAATGGGCGTCGAAATGGCCCTCAAGGTGGTCATAGAAGATGCCCCCCACACCGCGCGGGACGCCCCGGTGTGGGAGCCAGAAATATTCGTCGGCCCATTTCGAAAAGCGCGGATAGAAGGTCGGATCGTGCGCCGCACACGCCGCACGAAGCCGGGCGTGAAATGCTTCGGTGTCGGTTTCGTAGGGAATAGCAGGGTTGAGATCTGCGCCGCCACCGAACCAGCGCTTTGTCGTAGTCAGGAATCTCGTGTTCATGTGAACGGCGGGCACATGCGGATTGGCCATGTGGGCGACCAGGCTGATGCCGGTGGCAAAGAAGCTCGGATCCTCGTCGGCGCCGGGGATACTCTTCGCGAATTCGGGAGCGAATTGCCCGCTGACCGTCGAGACGTTCACGCCGACCTTCTCGAACACCTTGCCCGCCATCTGTCCCCGCACGCCTCCGCCGCCGGGTTCGCCGGTGACATCAGTTCGCTCCCAGGGCGTGTAGATGAAGGCGGCATCCGAACCGGCCTCGCGCTCGATCTCCTCGAATGCCGAGCAGATTCTGTCGCGCAAAGATTCGAACCAGTCGCGCGCGGCCTGCTGTTGGGCATCCAGCTCGAGCATGGCGGCCTCATCGCGTTCCGAAGGGCCTGAGGCAAGTCGGTGCATGGCAAAGATGTAATGTTCGCATAAATCCGCGGTTCACCGGCTGAACGGCACGTCTCGGCGGAGCAGGGGTCAGGACCGCCCAATGGCGGCGAGATTTGAGGACCGGGCACAGATGAGAAAGTTGCTTATCACCATCGCGTTTGGCGCGACCATGGTTGCCACCCAGGCCACGGCGCAGGAAGCGGCTCCGCCTCCTCCCCAGGGAACGGCTCCCGTGCCGGTCGGCGAGGGTAGGCACCATCGCGGCGGCTGGGCGCAGCAGGATATGACCAGGGCGCAGGCGCAGCAGATGGCCGACAGCATGTTCCAGCGCTTCGATCTCAATCACGACGGCACCGTCACACGACAGGAGGCCCAGCAGGCGGCTTCGCAGTTCGGCTTCGGCGCCGAGCGCGCCGAGCGGCAAATCGACCGCATATTCGGCGACGCCCAGTCGCTGACGTTGCAGCAGTTCGAAGCGCAGTCGCTCGCGCGTTTCGACCGCGACGACCTCAATCATGATGGTGTCGTCACGGCCGCCGAGCGGCAGCAGGAGCGGGCGCAGCTAAAGGCTGAGAGGGCAGGCCAGAACCCGGGCCAACAATAAAGGGTCAGTAAGCGCGGCGCTGCGCGCCGACGAGCATCCGCAACAACATGGCGATCGGGCGGGGCACTCCTACCTTGCCCTCGAGCCAAAGGCTGACTGCCGATCGCGAAACGCCGATCGCCTGGGCGAGGTCGTTCTGCGTGCGGTAGCCGAGAATGCGCATGGCCGAGCGCAACTCGTCCGGCGACATCGAAGCCAGCATCTCGCGATTTTCGCGGACATCAGACATCTAGATCGCGTCCGCCCCCCGGTCACCTGTGCGGATTCGAATGGCCTGCTCAACGTCGAGCACGAAGATCTTGCCGTCGCCGATCCTGCCGGTCCGCGCGGCATTCTCGATGGCTTCGACGACATTTTCGACGAGCGAGTCCTCGACGACGACCTCGACCTTCACCTTGGGGAGGAAGTCGATCACATATTCGGCGCCGCGATAGAGCTCCGTATGGCCCTTCTGGCGGCCGAACCCCTTCACCTCGGAAACCGTGATTCCGGAGACGCCGACCTCGTGCAGCGCATCCTTCACGTCGTCGAGCTTGAACGGCTTGATGATCGCTTCGATCTTCTTCACGCCAATGCCCCTGTCAGTGCGGCTTCTTCGCTAATGCCCAATCGCTGCCGCATTTGCTAGGCAGGCGCGGCGCAAATGAAGGCCATCATCCTTTCCGCAGGCCAGGGGTCGCGCCTCGGCCATCTGGTCGACGACCGGCCCAAGTGCCTGATCGAGTTCAACGGACGCACATTGCTGGACCGTCAGCTCGACACGCTGGAGGCGAACGGCGTTCACGAGGCGATCGTCGTAAGCGGCTTTCACGATGAGCTGGTGCAGCAGGCGATCGAAGCTCGCGCCGGCGGTCCGGACGTGCGAACGATCTTCAATCCCTTCTACAAGGTTGCTGACAACACCGGCTCCTTGTTCATGGCGCGCGAGGAGCTTCGGAGCGATTGCCTCGTGTGGAATGGCGATACGCTGGTGTCACGCGAACTGATGCGTCAGGTCGTGCAGAATTCGCAGCCGGGCATCTGCGTCACCATCGACCGCAAGGACAGCTACGACGAGGACGACATGAAGGTCGTCGAGGACGGCGGTCGGCTCAAGGCGATCGGCAAGCGCCTGCCGCTCGACACCGTCAACGCCGAGTCGATCGGCCTGCTCGCCTTCCGTTCCGGCGGCGCCGAGCAGTTCCGCGAGGCGATCGAGCATGCGATGCGCACGCCCGAAGGCACGACCATCTGGTACCTTCGCGTGATCAACCACATTGCCCAGAGCGGCGAGGTCTGGACGCTGGACATCAAAGGGGAGGAGTGGGGCGAGGTCGACTTCCCCGCCGACGTCGAGGCGGCGCGCGTGCTGACGGCGCGGTGGGATGCGGCGAAGAAGGCTGCCGCGGCTTAGGCCAGAGTCAGCTTTGGGTGGAAAGCGGACATTAGCAACTGAAGCTAACCCCTAGGAACTGCTGCAGGATTGTCCGTAGAGACAAGCTGTCTGCAACGGCAGATACGCTTGCGGGCGCAAAAGAGTGCGCTCTCCTACAAGCGAGGCTGCCATGTTTCATCGACCGGGCAATCGAACGCTGTTACCCAAATCGGCATTAGCCAGGCTCCCTCTAGGCATTGTCGCCATTGTGCTGGCCGCCAGCCCCGCGTTCTCGCAGGCCGACGACGCGAAGCAGATTCTCAAGTCGATGTCGGACTATCTGGCCAGCCAGCAGAATCTCACATCCGACTTCGACGTCGGGCTGGGAGTTATGACTACGGAAGGCCAGAAGATCGAGTTCACGGCTTCAGGGACGACGAGCCTAGCCCGTCCGAACAAGCTGTTGGCGATGCGGCGCGGCGGCTATTCCGACGTCGAGGTAGTCTTCGACGGACAACAAGTCACAGTCGCCGACCGCTTCCACAAGGACTACACGCAGATCAAGGCGACCGGCACCGTCGACCAGCTCCTCGATCAGATCAGGACCAAATATGGTGTCGAGCTTCCGGGCGCCGACCTCCTGATGTCCAACAGCTACAAT
Source organism: Sphingomicrobium sp. (assembly GCA_040414585.1). GTDB lineage: Bacteria > Pseudomonadota > Alphaproteobacteria > Sphingomonadales > Sphingomonadaceae > Sphingomicrobium. The sequence continues at coordinate 8,639 of JBEDUM010000142.1, forward strand.
GAACTGATGACCGACGTGGTCGAGGCAAGACACGTTGGCGAGGGCGTCGTTGGCGGACGGGACTGCGAGCATTTGGCGTTCCGGAATCAGGATACGGATTGGCAGATCTGGATCCGCAAAGGTGATCAGCCGCTGCCTTGCAAGCTCGTCATCACCAGCAAGCAGGAGAAGGGCATGCCGGAATATTCGGTGACCTTCCGAGACTGGAAGATGGGTGCGGCAAACGAGTCCACATTCACCTTCACGCCGCCAAGTGGCTTCAAGTCCGTTTCGCTCCAGGAATTGAGGGGCGTCTCGGACCTGCCCGCGCAGGCGGCGTTGAAGAAAGGAGGCAGCCAGTGAAGCGGCTAACGACAATGGTCCTCGGAGCAGCAGTGTTCGCAGGCGTGCTCTGTCTAAGCGACGCGGGGCCATATTCGTCGGGACTGTTCGCCCGGGCGAACGCAGTGATCGGTCGGCCATTGACTCCGATGAGCTACGCCGGCGTTGCGCGTCGGACATCCCGGCGGGCTGCGTATGCTTCCGGCGCTTATGGTGCCTACGGCGGCTACGGCTACGGCGGTTACGGCTACGCCGCCCCACCGCCGCCAGCTTATGGTACTCCCTACGGCTCCCCCTACGCGCCCGCTTGCACGCCGCTGTACGATGCCTACGGCCGGCTCGTGCGGAGCTGCTAGGCTTTCGCGGATCGCCGCCGCGCTATCGTCGCTGATGGAATGGTCTCCCGGTCATTGAGATTGATTGAGGGATCCCGGGCGTGCCGCCGCACGCTTCGACGCCGGCAGTTCAGCGCAACTTGACCTTAGGGGGACTCATTAGGTGGGTGCAGCCAAATATCTTCGCGGTGTTGAAGGTACGACATGGCAGAAGCACTGGCACTTCAACGAGCAGTGTCCAGATTACCCGAGGAGGGGTTTCCTGGTCGCGGAGGATGCTCCCCTTGTTGAAGACATATGCCCGGAATGCAGCTCGCTGCGGCGAGCAAGCCCCTTAACTTCCTAATGCTCTGATTTACCTAGACAATCTGTTTGTTGCCCCCATTGGGTCGAGAAGGGACGTAGGCGAGCGTAGTCGATCGGCGTCATCCAAGGTCAGCCTTTGCCGCTCACCATCGCTCGTTTTGCGGTTTCGCGCTTTTGCTGCTCTTCGGTGATCAGCGAGTACGCAATGTAATATTTGAAGATGTTGCCGACGTAGGTGACCGTCTCTGAGCCGATCCGCTCGGCCGCGACCTGCTCCACGTTCCCGAACCAGACGTTCGGATTGAGACCCCGGGCGGCAGCTTCCCGCCGAAGCTGGTGAATGCGCCCCGGACCGGCATTGTAGGAAGCGAACGTGAAGAGCTCCTTGTTCAGCTGGCTCATGGGCTCGTTCGCGTAATAGCTATCGAGCATGAAGCGCATGTATTTGACGCCGGCATGGATGTTCGGTTCGACCTGGTGGACGTCGCCGACCTTCTCCTCCTCGCCAGTGGCGGGCATGAGCTGCATCACACCGATCGCGCCCACGTGGCTCTTCGCGTTCTGGTCCAATCGCGATTCCTGGTACCCCTGTGCCGCCATCAGGAGATAATCGAAATCGTATTGGGTGCCGTAGCGGCGGAACAAATCGACCGTCGCAAGGAACTTCTTCCGTTCGGAATCGGCGGCCGCGTTCTTCACATATTCTGACTTCTCGAGGTACTTCTTGTTCAGCATGGCGCCGAGCGCGGTGTCGAGACCGTTGGCCGTGATGAAAGCGTTGAGTGACGCCGCGAGCTTCGGACTGTTCTTCCGGATCGCTGCTGCAAGATTGCCGCCGGTGCGCAGCGGGGCCGCTGTGCTCAGCACCAGGTTGGGAAATACCTTCTGCCAGAAGCCGGCAAGATAATCGTCGACCACAGTCGCTGGAATTAGGCTCGCGTTGACCATCTCCAGAAGATCATCGTCCTCCAGATTTTCGGGCGCTTCCCGGATGATCACCGGACGAACGCGCTTGCGTTCGAGGTTGGCGTTGAGCGCCAGCAAGCTTCGGAAGTAGCTGGAGCTCTTGCGGACAAACACCGTCTTACCGCTGAGCGCATCGAGGGACGTGACGGCGGTGCTTCCTGGACCGGTGACCAGAATCTCGTTGACGTTCTTTCGTGTCGGAACCGTGAAGTCGACGATGCGCGACCGTTCCGGCGTGATGGTCAGTTGGGCGACCACCAGGTCGACCTTGCCCGCATTCAGTGCCGGAAGGAGCTGGTCCCTCGGGATCGGAAGCAGCACGACGTGCACATATGGATGCTCCTTGCCGAGCTGTTCATTGAGCTTCTGCTCGTACAGTTTTGCGTACTCATAGGAGAGGCCGCTCGGCACGGCGCCGTCGAGAAAGTAGTAAGTGCGATTGAATGGAGCTCCGATGCGGATGATGCGTCGCTGCTCCAAGGCGTCGAGGTCGCCCGTGAACGTCTGGTTGATCTTTGGCCGCAGTTCTTCCGGCAAGGCCGCTTCATAGGCAGGCGGCGGTTCCGTTTGCTGATTTGACGAACGCTTGTTGTTCCCGGGCGAACACGCGGCGGTGGCGATGAGAATGATTGTAGAAATCCAAAGCCGGCGCATGGGCTGGTCCGAAAGCTCAGGTGCACCGCAGCTATTCCGATAGTTCAGCCGACTCCATTGGGGTTTGTTCCGAATCCGTCACGTTCCGACGTGCCGTGCGGTCATCGCT
>JBEDUM010000143.1:0-17440 GCA_040414585.1 Sphingomicrobium sp.
CAAGGCCCGCAAGGCGCACGAAATCATGGCGAAGCGCTACAAGGACCTCGTGCATTCGGGTGAGGATCGGGCGCGGCGACCGGCCGAAGCCTGAGCAAGAAGCCTTTCGTCATTCCCGCGAAAGCGGGAATCCCGTTTGTTCTTGAAGGCATCTGGACCCCCGCTTTCGCGGGGGTGACGATCAGTCCCCCGGCTCCACCTTCACCAGCAACTGGCCCTCGGTTACCTGGGTGCCAACCTTGGCGTTGAGCTCGGCGACCGCGCCGTCGAACGGCGCCGTCAGCGCATGCTCCATTTTCATTGCTTCGAGCGTGAGCAAGCGTTGCCCTTTTGCAACCTTTTCTCCAGGCGAAACCTCAACCGCTGTCACCTTGCCGGGCATCGGCGCCTCGATCTCGCCGTCGTGGATGCCGTGCGTTGTGCCCGTGCCGCGTGATGACAAGGCGAATTCAAATGACTGGCCCTCGTAGAAGACGACCACCCGCTCTTCGTCCCGGAATCCGGAAACGGCTGCGAACTCGCCGTCTTCGGGTGACACCGACCGGACGTCACCGGCCCGACGGAGCGTCACTCGCGTGCTCGGCGCACCATTGAGACGGAAGCCGGCAAGGGCTCCGAGCGGCTCTTCTTCTTCGTCGACGGCAAGAGCGACGGCAGCCGCGCCTCGCCAGATCGCGTCGTTCGGGTCAGGGTCGGGAACGAGTGCGTCGAGGTTACGCTCGATGAACCCCGTGTCGATCCTGCCAGAGCCGAAATCGGGGTGAAGCACGGCATTGAAAAGGAAGCCGGCGTTCGTCCGGACTGGCCACACCTCGACATTGTCGAGGATCGAGGCGAGCTCGCCGATCGCTTCCTCGCGGTCGTTTCCTACGCTGATCAGCTTCGCGATCATCGGGTCGTAGAAGGGCGAGATCGCGTCGCCTTCTTCGACACCAGTCTCGATGCGTCCGTCGTCGCCAAGATCGAAGTGATCGAGCTTGCCGACGCTCGGCAGGAAGCCCTTGGCCGGCTCCTCGGCATAAAGTCGCGCTTCAATCGCATGGCCGGTGATCGTCAGCTCGTCCTGCTTCTTCGGAAGCTTCTCACCCGACGCGACGCGGAGCTGCCATTCGACGAGGTCCTGCCCGGTGATCTCCTCGGTCACCGGATGCTCGACCTGAAGGCGTGTGTTCATTTCCATGAACCAGATGCGGTCGGCGCGGAGCCCTTCGGACGCGTCGGCGATGAACTCGATCGTGCCGGCGCCTTCGTAGTTCACGGCCTTGGCCGCGCGCACGGCGGCGCCGCACACGGCTTCGCGCGTTTCCGCGTCCATGCCGGGCGCGGGTGCTTCCTCGATCACCTTCTGATGGCGGCGCTGGAGCGAGCAGTCGCGCTCGAACAAATGGACGACATTGCCGCGGCTGTCGCCGAACACCTGCACTTCGATGTGGCGCGGCATAGGCACGTATTTCTCGATCAGCACGCGATCGTCGCCGAACGCGCTCGCGGCCTCGCGCTTGGCGCTTTTGAGCGCATCGTCGAACCCGCCGGCCTCGTCGACGCGGCGCATGCCCTTGCCGCCGCCGCCCGCGACCGCCTTGATCAGCACCGGATATCCGATCGCTTCGGACTCTTTTTTCAGACGCTTCGGGTCCTGATCATCGCCGAGATAGCCGGGAGTCACCGGCACGCCGGCCTCGGCCATCAGCTTCTTCGCCGCGTCCTTCAGGCCCATGGCGCGGATGCTCGCCGGCTTCGGCCCAACCCAGGTAAGGCCTGCGTCGATCACCGCCTGCGCGAAGTCGGCATTCTCGGAGAGGAAGCCGTAGCCTGGGTGGATCGCCTCAGCCTTGGTCTTCTTCGCCGCCGCGATGATCGTGTCGCCACAGAGGTAGGATTCACGCGCCGGGCTCGGCCCAATATGCGCCGCCTCGTCGGCCATGCGCACGTGCAGCGCCTTGGCGTCGGCGTCCGAATAGACCGCGACCGTTCGGATCCCGAGCCGTCGAGCGGTGCGAATGATTCGGCAGGCGATCTCTCCGCGGTTCGCGATGAGGAGCGATTTCATCATCACAATTCCTCCCCGGTACGGGGAGGGGGACCGGCCGCAGGCTGGTGGAGGGGCGGTCGGGCCTCACATTGCGCCACAATCATCCGCACGACCGCATCCATGTCCCTCAGGACGTCGCGAGCAGCGATCCGTAATACGGCAAAGCCGGTTCTCTCGAGGTCGGTTTGTCGTAGAGAATCGATGCTTGGTTGGTCACCAAATTCATGAGCCGCGCCATCAACCTCGATCAACAGGCGCGCCGATAGACATGCAAAGTCGGCGACATAGCCGCCGATGGCGTGCTGGCGTCGAAACTTGAACTCGTTGGGCCTGGTTCGCAGCGCCCGCCAGAGCAGCACCTCGGGCAAGGTCATCGCACGTCGAAGAGATCGCGCGCGTTCGACGTTTGGGCGCGAGGCGGTGAGCACCCCTACACCATGCTCGGCATGGTCCCCCTCCCCGTTCCGGGGAGGATTTGCGCCGGCACTGTCTCTCATGCTCACATCCTGAACACGCCGAACTGCGGCCGTTCGGGAATCGGCGCGTTCAGCGTCGCAGCGAAGGCGAGGCCGAGCACGTCGCGCGTCTGGACCGGGTCGATGATCCCGTCGTCCCACAGCCGCGCCGTCGCGTGCCAGGGATTGCCTTCTTTCTCATATTCCTCGCGGATCGGCTGCTTGAACTTCTCGGCCTGCGCTTCGGTCCATTTGTCGGCGTCGCGGTGGACGGTGGCGAGGACCGATGCCGCCTGTTCGCCGCCCATCACGCTGATGCGCGAATTGGGCCAGGTGAAGAGGAAGCGCGGCGAATAAGCGCGGCCGGCCATACCGTAATTGCCGGCGCCGAAGCTGCCGCCGATTAGCACGGTGATCTTGGGGACGCTCGCCGTAGCGACGGCTGTCACCAGCTTCGCGCCGTGCTTGGCGATACCTTCCGCCTCGTACTTCCCGCCGACCATGAAGCCGGAGATGTTCTGCAGGAACAGGAGCGGCGTGCGGCGCTGGCAGGCGAGCTCGATGAAGTGCGTGCCCTTGAGCGCGCTTTCGCTGAACAGCACGCCGTTGTTGGCGAGGATCGCGACGGGGATGCCCCAGATGTGCGCGAAGCCGCAGACGAGCGTCGTGCCATATTGCGGCTTGAACTCATGCAGCTCGGAGCCGTCGACGATGCGCGCGATCACCTCGTGCACGTCGTAGGGTGCTCGCACGTCCTCCGGGATGATGCCGTACAATTCCTCGGCGTCGAAGAGCGGCGGACGGGGTTCGCGCAGCTCGATGCCGGCGCCGGCGTCCGGCTGCAGCGTCGAGACGATGTCGCGGACGATGGTCAGCGCATGCTCGTCATTCTCGGCGAGATGGTCGACGACGCCGCTCTTCTTCGCGTGGAGATCACCGCCGCCCAAATCCTCGGCGCTGATCTCCTCTCCCGTCGCCGCCTTCACCAAAGGCGGGCCGCCGAGGAAGATCGTGCCCTGGTTGCGGACGATGACGCTCTCGTCGCTCATCGCGGGAACGTAAGCGCCGCCCGCCGTGCAGCTGCCCATGACGCAGGCGATCTGAGCGATGCCCTTCGAGCTCATCTGCGCCTGGTTGAAGAAGATGCGGCCGAAATGGTCGCGATCGGGGAAGACCTCGGCCTGGTGCGGCAGGTTCGCTCCGCCGCTGTCGACCAGATAGACGCACGGCAGCCGGTTCTGCTCGGCGATCTCCTGCGCGCGGAGGTGCTTCTTGACGGTCAGCGGATAGTAAGTGCCGCCTTTGACCGTCGCGTCGTTGCAGACGATCATCACCTGCCGGCCGGATACGCGGCCGATCCCGGCGATGATGCCCGCGCCCGGCACCTCGCTGTCGTACATGTCGCATGCGGCGAGCTGGCCGATCTCGAGGAATGGCGAGCCGGGATCGAGCAGCCGCTCGACGCGGTCGCGAGGCAAGAGCTTGCCACGCGCAACATGACGGTCGCGGTGCTTTTCAGGTCCGCCCTTTGCAGCTTGCGCCACGTCCGCACGCAGCTCTCCCGCAAGCGCGCGATTATGTTCGGTACGCGCGCGGAACTCTTCGCTGTCGGTGGCGATTTTGCTGTCGATCCGCGGCGCGCTCATGCCCCTCTTCTGCCCGTTGGTCGAAAAGCCCTGCCGCTCGCCTAGCCGCTGCGGCAGGCATTGGCAAAAGCGTTGCTGGAGGATTGTCCCGAATGAAGCGTCACCTGCTGATAATGGCCGCATCGCTCGTTGCGCTTACGGCGTGCAGCCGAACCGCGACCAACAATGAAGGGGCGCAACAGGCGCAGGGCACCGATATCGGCATCCAGACGAGCTGGATGGATAAGAGCGTCGTCCCCGGCGACGATTTCTTCAGCTACGCGAACGGGACCTGGGTCAAGAACACCGAGATTCCTGCGGACCGGTCGCGCATCGGCGGCTTCTACATCGCTGACCAGCTTCGCGAGAAGAACACGCGCGCCTTGTTCGACGATATCCTCAAGGCCAATCCCAGTGGCGGAAACGACGCGCTGATCGCCAATTATTACAAAGCCTACTTCAATACCGATGCGATCGATCGCATCGGATTGGCCACGGCAAAAGCCGACCTCGACGCGATCAACCGCATCGCTGACAAGCACGAGCTGAGCGCCGCAATCGGGGGAACGCTGCGGTCCGACACGGACCCGCTGAACGCAACGAATTTCCACACGGAAAATCTGTTCGGCATCTTCGTCACGCAGGGCTTGGCGACGCCCGGCGAGCAGCTCCCCTACATCATGCAGGGCGGTATCGGCCTACCCGACGCGCAATATTATCTCTCCGGCGATGCCAAGATGGCGGACATCCGGAGCAAGTATAAGACGTACGTCGAGACCATCTTGAAGGACGCCGGCTACCCCGATCCACAAGGCGCCGCGGGGCGGATCATGGACCTCGAGATCAAGATCGCCAAGGCGCACGAACCGCGCGAGCAGAGCGAGGACTTCAAGAGCGGCGCCCAAGTTTGGACGCGCCAGCAACTCGAGCAGAAAGCGCCCGGGATAGACTGGGCGGCGCTACTCGGCACCGCTGGTCTCGGGGGCGCGCAGAAGTTCGACGCTTACCATTTCGCCTCGATCCCCCGACTGTCGGCGCTCGTGGCCTCCGAGCCGCTGCAGAATTGGAAGGATTGGCTCGCCTTCCACACGCTCAACCAGCAGGCGAACGTGCTTCCGAAACCGTTCCGCGATGCCAGCTTCGCGTTCTATGGAACGACGCTCGCTGGAACTCCGCAGCAGCGGCCACGCGACGCACTTGCGCTGAACGCCACGAGCAGCGCGCTTCAGGACGCTGTCGGTAAGGCCTATGTCGACCGATATTTCCCGGCTTCGTCAAAGGCCGAGATCCAGGACATGGTGAACAACCTGAAGGCCGCATTCTCCCGACGCGTGAACGCAATCGCCTGGATGAGCCCGTCAACGAAGAAGGAAGCGCTCAAGAAGGTTCAGGGCATCGTCGTGGGCGTCGGCTATCCCGACGACTGGCGGAACTATGCCGGCCTCACGATCACGGCCGACAACGCCTACGCCAACCAGAAGAATGCGAGCCTCTGGGAATATCGCCATCAGCTCCTGAAGATCGGCAAGCCGATGGACAGGCACGAATGGTGGATGCCGCCGCAGCTTGTGAATGCGGTAAACCTGCCGGTGCAGAATGCGCTCAACTTTCCCGCGGCCATCCTGGTGAAGCCCTTCTTCGATCCGAATGCGGACGCCGCGTTCAACTATGGGGCGATTGGCGCGACGATCGGGCACGAGATCAGCCACAGCTTCGACACCGGCGGCGCATTGTTCGATGCCAGCGGTGCTATGCGCAATTGGTGGACACCCGCCGATTTCGCCAACTTCCAGAAACAAGCGGATGCGCTGGCGAAGCAGTTCGACGCCTATGAGGCGCTCCCCGGACTGCACCTCAATGGCAAGCTGACGATCAACGAAAATATCGCGGACGTGGCGGGGCTCGGCGCGGCGTACGAAGCGTACAAAGCGTCGCTCGGCGGCAAAGCGGCGCCGGTGATCAATGGGCTGACTGGCGACCAGCGCTTCTTCCTTGCCTTCGCGCAGTCGTGGGCAGCCAAGTGGCGGCCGGAGGCGCTTCGCCAAGTCGTCCTGACCAACCAGCACGCTCCCGACCAGTTCAGGGCGCAGACGGTGCGCAACATCGACCCCTGGTATCCGGCGTTCAACGTGAAGCCGGGGCAGAAGCTGTACCTCGCACCGGACAATCGGGTGAAGATCTGGGGTTAAAACGCTCCTCCCTACGAGCAGCTCGTGGGGAGACGGATCGGCGAAGCTGGTGGAGCTACAAGCCAATCACCTCGCGGCCGATCAGCATGCGCCGCACCTCGTTGGTGCCGGCACCGATGTCGAGCAGCTTGGCGTCGCGATAGTAGCGTTCGACCGGCCAGTCCTTGGTGTAGCCGGCGCCGCCCAACGCCTGCACCGCCTCGTTGGCGACCTTCACCGCATTCTCTGAGGCCAGCAGGATCGCGCCTGCCGCGTCATATCGCGTGGTCCGACCCGCGTCGCACGCCTTGGCAACCTGGTAGACGTAAGCCCGCGCGCTGTTCAGCGCGACGTACATGTCGGCGATCTTGGCCTGCATCAGCTGGAAGGTGCCAATCGGCTTGCCGAACTGCTTGCGGTCGCGAACATAGGGCAGGACCACGTCGAGACAGGCCTGCATGATTCCGATCTGGATTCCGGCAAGCACGGTCCGTTCGTAATCGAGGCCGCTCATCAGCACCTCGACGCCCTTGTTCTCCTCGCCGAGAATGTTCTCCGGCGGCACGAAGCAGTCGTCGAACACCAGCTCCGCCGTCGGCGAGCCGCGGATTCCGAGCTTGTCGACCTTCTGCCCGATCGAGAAGCCTTCCATGTCCTTTTCGATCAGGAAGGCGGTGATTCCGCGGCTGCCCTCGCCCGTCTTGGCGTAAACAACCAGAGTGTTGGCTTCGGACCCATTGGTGATCCAGAATTTCGTGCCATTGAGGCGATAGCCGTTGCCGCTGCGCTCGGCTTTCAGCTTCATCCCGACGACATCGCTGCCCGCGCCCGCTTCGCTCATCGCGAGCGCACCGACATGCTCGCCGCTGATCAGCTTCGGGAGGTACTTTCGCTTCTGTTCGGGATTGGCCCAGCGCCGGATCTGGTTGACGCACAGGTTCGAATGCGCGCCATAGCTGAGGCCGACCGAGGCCGAAGCCCGCGCAACTTCCTCCTGCGCGACGACATGCTCGAGATAGCCGAGTCCGAGGCCGCCCCACTCCTCCTCGACGGTGATACCGTGCAGGCCGAGCTCGCCCATCGGCTGCCACAGGTGCCGCGGAAATTCGTCCTTCTCGTCAATCTCGGCGGCGATCGGAGCGATCTTCTCCCGCGCGAACCGCTCAGTGCTCTCACGGATGGTATCAGCCATCTCGCCGAGATTAAAATCGAGGGCGGCTGTTTCGGACATGTCGCGTCTCCAGTTCGGCTCGCCGCTAGCAGAGGCGCAAGCGTTTGAACAACCGGCGCACCGAGACTATGTGCACTGCAACATTCATTGCCCGTCATCGCGAGGAGCGAAGCGACGCGGCGATCCAGCTGGATTGCTTCGGTGCGCTCGCAATGACGTTCACAGGAGCAGACCAATGGCCACCACCGCATCCGACCCCATCGTCATCCTCTCCTATGCGCGCACGCCAATGGGCAGCTTCCAGGGTGCATTGTCGACCCTGCCTGCGACCGAGCTCGGCGCGACCGCGGTCAAGGCCGCGATCGAGCGAGCGGGCATTTCGGGCGAGCTGGTCGACAAGGTGTTCATGGGCAATGTGCTTTCCGCCGGTCTCGGGCAGGCTCCTGCGCGCCAGGCGGCGATCGGCGCTGGCCTTCCGACGAAGGCCGAAGCGGTGACGATCAACAAGGTCTGCGGATCGGGAATGCAGGCGACGATCTTCGCCCATGACATGCTCAACAGCGGATCGGCCGACGTGATCGTCGCCGGCGGCATGGAGAGCATGACCAACGCGCCGTACCTGTCGAAGAAATATCGTTCCGGCGCACGCATCGGCCACGACACGGTCTACGACCATATGATGCTCGACGGCCTTGAAGACGCCTACGAGCCGGGCCGCGCGATGGGGACCTTCGCCGAGGAAGCGGCGCAAGAATATCAGTTCACGCGCGAGGACATGGACAATTACGCCATCGAGAGCCTCCGCCGCGCCAACGAGGCGATCACGCACGGCAAGTTCAACAAGGAAATCACGCCGGTGACCGTCGTCACCCGCAAGGGCGAAGTCACGGTCGACGTCGACGAACAGCCGGGCAAGGGCAATCCGGAGAAGATCCCGCAGCTGAAGGCCGCCTTCGCCAAGGACGGGCGCATCACGGCTGCCACGTCTTCGTCGATCAGCGACGGCGCGGCGGCGTTGGTGCTCACGCGCGCGAGCGTTGCCGAGAAGCTCGGCAAAAAGCCGATCGCGCGCGTCGTTGCCCATGCGGCAGCCGCCCAGGAGCCGGCGCGCTTCACCTCGGCGCCCGTCCCAGCGCTGCACAAGGTGCTCGAAAGGGCCGGCTGGACCGTCGACGACGTCGACCTGTGGGAAGTCAACGAAGCGTTCGCCTGCGTTGCGATGATCGCCATGCGCGACCTCGGGATTCCGCACGACAAGATCAACGTGAACGGTGGAGCAACTGCCCTCGGTCATCCGATCGGCGCCAGCGGCGCGCGCATCACCACCACGCTCATCGCGGCCTTGCAGGACCGCGGTCTCAAGCGTGGCGTCGCAAGCCTCTGCATCGGCGGCGGCGAAGCGACAGCGATCGCGGTGGAGCTCGTCTAAGGGACGGACTCGCTGCCGCACGACGCTGGTGGTAAATGCCCCTCCCCTCAAAAGGGGAGAAAGCCAATGCGCTCGACCATCCACCTTACCGCCGCTCTCGCACTCTGTTCCTGGTCAATTCAGGCCACAGCCCAGGCGCCTGCCCAAGCTGCGCCAGCCGCGGCTCCCGCGGCTCCAAAGGCCCCGGCGGCAGCGCCTGCGGCCAAACCCTTCCAGCTCAATGAAACGACGTGGACGTTCACCGACACGGACGGGACGAAAGTGCAGGAGTCGATCGACGCGAAGGGCAATTTCATTGCCAATTCGGCTGACGGGAAGAAACACCTCGATCATGGCACGTCGGTGATGAAGGGCGACAAGGCCTGCTTCACCAGCGCGATGACCAAGGAAGGCGAAGTCTGTTGGACGACCAAGGCAGTCGAAATCGGTCAGTCGATGGACACCGTGAGCGACAAGGGCCGGAAGCTGACAGTCAGCCGCATCGCCTACACACCCATGACGATTCCAAAGTAGGGACGAGTTAAGCGCTAAGCTCCTCCATGAACACGGCCGACGTGAGATTCATTCGGTCGCGAAGGATTCGCCATGGCAGCTTCGCCTTGCCGCTCGCCGCGTCATAGGCATAGCCTGCGCTGGAGTACGGGCTAGCTCCGGGCGCATAGGGATATGGATCGCGCACGATGACCCACTTCTCGCCCGTGCCGCGGTAATTGTCGTCGTATCCGGTGATCAGAACCGTATGCTCCGGCTCGCCCGGGTTATCCGGCTTTCCGTCCGGAGAAATCCCCGCAATCACGGGAAACGACAGGCTCAGGCTGCGCCTGACGCGCGACCAGTCGGGGTACGAGGCGTAGTTGGGGCTGAAGCTTTCGTTGGACGTGGCGCTACCCTGCTCGGTTGACAGATCTCGGTACCGATCGAGTACGCCGACCAGCAATGCCAGAGAGCCCAATGAAGTGACGCACTTGGTGCAGTCGTCCTCGCATCCCTCGAAAGCGACGGCCACAACGCCGCATTGATAGTTTCGGGCCGGATTGAGGTCCGGAAAGCCCAGCTGTTCCAGCGCCATGCTCGCCGTCGCGGCCCAACACCAAACGGGCGTCTGCTGGGTGATGACCGGCATCTTCAATTCTGTTCGTTCGGCATGAGCCGGATGCGAAACAACGTTGGCGCTCGCTGCGGCCAGGAGCAGTAATCCACTACACACCTAATACTCCACGCCAGGCCCGCCTCGCCGGTGGACTCGGAGTCGAAGTGAGTTGTTCCTACTGCTGTGCTTCGACAGCGGCTCGTTGTGCTTCAGTGTCGGCGAGCCGAACGAAACGGGAGCCGCAGTCGACCGGAGCCCGGCTCAAGAATTCATCTTTGCGACAGCCGAGATTCAGCTTTGGCGGCGCAGGAGCAGACCTGTTCGTCACGCCCGTTTGCGTCCCGATTCGGCAACGGAGATGCTGCAGATGAAACCCATCAACGCCTTGATCCTCGCGACGCTTGGAGGTGCCACCGCCTTTGTCGCCCAGAACGAGCTCTTTCCGCCCCGGCTTCATGCGGCTCCGTTCACAGTTCCGAACACGCCCGACTGGCGTCGGCAGGCGATCGACTCTTATCCGGGTGGGACCAGGATCGACCATCTTGTGGCTCGGCTCTCGGACAGGCTTGAACTCAACGCAGCTCAGGCGAACCAATTCCGGGCATTGCTGGATCGTCAACGCGAACAAACGCTGGCATTGCTTGTGGCGGGACCACCCAATCTGACGCGGACCGAATTCATTACCCGGCGACATGAGATGTGGGCCAACACGCGCAAGCGGATCGACGCGCTGCTCACTCCGGACCAGGTTGAAATTATGAGTGAGTTGCAGCCACCGGCCTAGCGCCCGACGCTGAAACAGACGAACTGGGCGATGCTCGATCCGCTCTGGTCGGCACCATATTGCTTCTTACGGGTGAAATTGCGGCCGTCCCCTGAGGTCGCCATCCAGTAGCCGTTGCGCGCGAAGTCCTGCGAGCAATCCGTTTGGACCCAGACGGCTGCACTATTGGAACCGCAAATGCTCTGCCTCCACGCAAGAATCGCGCCGACGCCCCACCGGGAGTCCAGATCCACGCAGTCCTTTCCCGCCGTCGTGGGAACGGCGACGAAGTGCTCTGCCGACGAAACTGGCTGTTCGAGCGGAACGATGGTCGAAAGGACCAGAGCCGCGCAGACGAGGATGCGAGCCATGAATGCGCCTTCCTTCGATGCATGCGATCATTGTCTCGGCACATCGCGAAGGAATCAGTGTAATTCCCGATACGGCTATTTCTTGCTCGCGTTTGCCATGCATTCGAGTTCGAGCTGTGCACCGAGCGCGAGGCCGTTTGCGCCGACGGCGCTTCGGGCGGGCAGTTTTCCTGCGGGGAAATACGGAACGTAGACGGCATTGAACGCCGGCCAGTTCTTCATGTCTGCGATGAATACCGTGCACTTGAACACATCGCCCCAGCCGAGCCCGTGGGCTTTGAGCGTGCCGCCGATATTCTCCATCGTCTGCTTCGCCTGACCTTCGAACGTCTCAGGCAATTTGCCATCAGCCCCGATGCCAATCTGACCCGAGAGATAGAGGACGTCGCCGACCTGCACGGCCGTCGAGAAGGGCGCCGGACTGCCATTTCGTGCGGGTGCTGGAAAATATTGGGGAGGAGCTGCGGTGGCCGCGGTCGCCGTGAACACAAGGAATGCTGCAGCAAGCTTTTCCATCCTGGCCTCCCTGTTAGTCGACCACTTCCCCGTCGCTCACGCCCCAAATGTCGGACGTGTGAATATAGCCTTCGCGTCTTCCGATCTCGATGCGGCACCAGCCGTCGCGGCACTTGCTGATGCGGCCGACGACACCATGGGCGGCAAGATAGCGAACCCTGGCTCCGTCGTTCGGATCCGCGCGCAGGGGACGCGGATCGCCGGGCTTCACGATCGCCGTGCGCCGGTCGCTGAGCAGAGACACGAGCATCCAGCCCTGCGCCCCATCGGGATCCTGGATCAGCCGCCAGGTATCGTATTTCTTGACGATCCGAACGGGCAGATCACGGCGCTGGTAGAGCCAGACGTTCGGATAGTTCTTGCCTGGCCCGGTGTGGGTCAGCGCTTCGCCCGAGGCGATGGACGCCCAGTAAGGCGGCTTCTTATCCTGCGCGATCGCAGGAGTTGTCACCAACATCATCGTCATTCCCGCGAAGGCGGGAATCCAGCTTCTGTTCTTTTGTACGTGGACCCCCGCCTTCGCGGAGGCGACGAAAATGGGGTGCATCACGCTCCCGTCAGTATCCGATCGACCAGCTGCTTCACGGTCGGAATGAAGCCGTTCGAATAGAAGGGATCGCTCTTGAAGCGGAATGCCGAGTGGCCGGCGAACATGAGATTGTGCTCGACGGGTCCGCCGTGGGCGATGTCCTGGAGCGTCTTCTGGATGCAGAAGCTGCGCGGATCGGCGAGGCGTCCGGTCGTATTCTTCTCATTGTCCGCCCAGGACGAGAAAGCGCACTGGCTGAGGCAGCCCATGCATTCGGCCTGGTCCTTGCGAATCTGTTTCTCCTCGTCCGGTTTCACGAAGATTAGCGTGTCGTCGGGCGTCTTCATCGCGTTGGTGTACCCTTGGGCATACCATTCGCGCGCATGAATGAGGTCGCCCTTCGTGACCCAATAATTCTTCTTCGTGCCGATCCCGACGTCGAGCTGGAAGTGGTGATCGCCGATCGGGTCCTTGGTGTAGGCAATCTGGCGATCGCTGCGTGCCTCGAGCGTACGCAGGAACGGATTGCGCACCGCCGACGAATAAAAGCCTGTTGGCGAGAAGCGGTGCAGAAGCACGTCGCCTTCCTCGAGCGTCAGCAGCCGCGCCTTCCACTCAGGCGGAATGGGACTCTCCTGCGTCAGGAGCGGCCGCGTCCCGAATTGGAAGACGATCTGGCCGAGCTCCGGATTGTCGATCCAATGCTCCCACTCGTCGAGGCGCCAGACGCCGCCTGCCATGACGATCGGAATACTGTCCTGGATGCCCTGTTCGCGCATCGTGTCCCGCAGCGCTTTCACGCGCGGATACGGATCCTGTGGCTTGCGCGGGTCCTCCGCGTTCGACAGGCCGTTGTGCCCGCCGGCAAGCCATGGATCTTCATAGACTACTGCAGCGAGCCATTCCGCTGCCTTATGATAGGCGCGCTTCCACAAGGCACTGAAAGCCCGCGCCGAGCTGATGATCGGCAGGTAGTTGACTCCGTACGAGGCCGCGATCTCGGACAACTTGTACGGCATGCCCGCGCCGCACGTGACGCCGGTCACGAGCCCCTTCGTGCGCTCGAGGACGCCGTGAAGCACGCGCTGTGCTCCACCCATTTCCCACAGCACGTTGATGTTGATCGCGCCCTTCCCCGAGGCGATCTCGTAAGCGCGCTGAACCTGCGCGACCGCACCGTCGATGGCGTATTTGATCAATTCCTCATGCCGGTCGCGGCGCGTCAGAGCTTCATAGACCTGCGGGATGATACGGCCCTCCGCGTCATAGCTGTCGGCGTTGACGGCGCTTACAGTGCCGATGCCCCCTGCGGCTGCCCAGGCACCCGAACTCGCGTGATTGGTGGCGCTGACGCCCTTGCCGCCTTCGATCAGCGGCCAGACTTCGCGCCCGCCATATAGAATGGGCTTAAGGCCCTTGAACAAGCTCTATCTCCCCGGCGCACCTGCGCCCGCCTCGACCATATAGAGGCCGTTCGTTAGCAATGCGCGAAAAAAGTGAGCGGGACCCCGGACGTTCCGAGACCCCGCTCCCTTGAGGCGCGATAAGGCGCGAAGCTTAGTAGCAGTTGCCCTGTGCAATCGCGCTGCCGACGACCGCGCCGAGAACGCCACCAATCGCTGCGGTCGCACCGCGATTGCCGCTGTTGTAACGACGATAGCCGTAGCGGTTGATGTAGTGATGGCCGTCGTTGCCGACCGCGGCGCCTATCGCCGCACCGGCAATGCCGCCCGCGACTGCGCCCGCAGCCGTGTTGCCGCATTGGTAGCCGTAGCCGCCGTTGTAGCCATAGGCCGGATACCCATAGCCATAGCTGTAACCCGGATACGCATAACCGTAGGCAGGGTAGCCGTACCCGTAGGACGGATATCCGTACCCGCCGTACGCTCCGTAACCGCCGTAATATCCGTAAGCGGGATAGCCGACGGAAACGACGGTTTGTGCTCGCGGATAGGCATGGCCGTAGGAACGATATCGGGGATAAGCGTAGCCGGAATTGCGGTAGCCGGCGTTATGATAGTCATAGCTCGGAGCGGCGTTGCGATAGCTGTCGCTGTAATTCCGGTCATGGCGACCGCCCCAATCACGATCATGGTCGCGCGCGCTGGCTGCCGTCGGCAGCGCGATCATGCTTGCCGCCGACAGGGCGAACATTGCTTTGCTGAACATCGAAATACTCCTCGATTCATACGCTGGCCGCGAGGGATTGCGGCCATGTGGTTACAAGTTGCTCTTTGCAACCTGTCGAGGAGGTGAATGTAGCCTCGCCTAGACGATGAAAGCCGGCAAGTCGGCGCGGATGGCGCTCAGTAACAGTTGCCGTGGGCGATCGCCGCTCCTGTTACTGCTCCGATTGCGCCGCCGATCACTGCTCCTGCGCCCACATCGTGATGAGCAACCGCGCTTCCTATCGCAGCGCCTGCAACTCCGCCGACTGCAGCTCCGGCAGCGGGATTGCCGCATCCCTGATAGCCGTAAGCGCCATAGTAGCCCGGATAATAGGACCCGTAACCGTACCCATAGGATGGATGATAGGGATACGAGTAGACGCCAGACGGATAGGCGTACGGATAGGCCGGATAGCCGTAGGGATAGGCCGGGTAAGCGTAGGGCGGATATGGGTACCCATAGTAGGGATAGGGATAGCCCCCATAGTAGGCGGCGTTGTAGCCATAGCCGCCGTAACCGTAGCCGCCGTAGCCGAAGCCAAAGAACGGCGCGTAGAGGCCAACGCTGAAGTGGCTGTGACCGTCGTGGTGCCAGCCTCCGCCGTGGCCCCAGCCGCCGTGCCAATTGCCTCCGCCGTGCCAATTGCCTCCGCCTCCGTGCCAATGCTGTGCGATTGCGCTTGTCGAAGCGGCAAGAAGCAGAAGTGCTGAAAGAGCTGTTCCGAGTGTCTTCATCTCAAGACTCCTCGATAGGGGAGCGCCGATGTGGGCGTTCGCTTGCCGCGCTCATATAGGGATTGTTACGGAGGCGTTAAAGACGTCTCACTGAATTTGAAGATAATCGAGTCCGAGGTCGACGGCCGGCGCGGACTGGGTGATGCGTCCGACGGAGATAAAGTCGACCCCGGTTTTGGCGATGGCCCGGATCGTATCCAACCTGACGCCGCCGGAGGCTTCGAGGGGAACTCGTCCCGCAACCAGCGCCACCGCCTCGCTGAGCACCGGAGGCGGCATGTTGTCGAGCAGCAGTCGGTCCGCTCCTGCGGCGAGGGCAGGCTCGATCTGGTCGAGGCGATCCACTTCGACCTGCACCGGGAGCCCGGTATTCGCCGCTTTCGCTCGCCGGACGGCTTCGGCAACTCCGCCGCACACTGCCACATGATTGTCCTTGATCAGCACTCCATCATCGAGCCGCATGCGATGGTTCTGGGCGCCGCCCATGCGCGCCGCATATTTCTCGAGCGCGCGCAGGCCGGGCACCGTCTTCCGCGTATCGAGCAGCACTGCGCCAGTGCCCGCGATTTCATCGGCATAGGAGCTCGCGAGCGTTGCGATGCCCGAAAGATGCTGGAGCGTGTTCAGAGCCGAGCGCTCGGCCGTGAGCATGGCCCGCGCATTTCCCTCAAGGCGCATGAGGGTGGTTCCCGCTTCGACGCGATCGCCGTCGCTCACCAGCTGTTCAATGCGGAGCTGTGGATCGAGCTCTCGGAAAAATGCAGCCGCCAGCTCCAGGCCAGCGACGGTGATTTGCTGCCTCGCGTTCATCTCCGCCGCAAAGCGCGCGTCCTCGGGAATGGTCGCGTTCGAGGTCACGTCGCCGCCGCGGCCGAGATCTTCGGCGAGCACGCGCTGTACAAATTCACGAATGTCGAAGTCTGCCGGAAGCGTCATTCCGCGCCTCTAATGCGCCGGCTCCTCTGCTTTCAATATGCGCCAGTGTCCGTCCTGATATTCGTAACGCTGCGCATCGGCGGGAATGTAGGTGTCGCCACTCCAGGCGTTGACGGTCACCTCCACACACGCGTGGTCGATATCGATAGTGTTGAAGCTCTGTCCCTGCTCGCGGACCCGCGTGGAAGTGGCCGTGCCCGCCTGGACCACGAGCGATCCGCCCGACCGCGTCACGAGGTCACGCGCATGATGGATCGCTGCATGATGGGCATGCCCCGCGAGCAGCAGGTCAACGCCCGCCTCCTCGACCGCATCGAGCGCGAGCTCCTGCCGACCAACGGCGCGCTCCAGCTCCTCGCCGACCGGAATGTCAAGCAGGGGATGATGGGTGACGAGGACCCGGACAGCTTCAGGGTCGACCCGTGAAAAGGTCTCGCGAATGAACTCGACCTGGCTCTCGCTGATGCGGCCATCCTTGAAGGTGAGCGAGCGGGCGGTGTTGATGCCAAGCACCGCAATGCCGGGGAGTTCGATGAACGGGCAAAGGGTCTCGTCTATATAGCCGCGGTAGCGCGTCAGCGGAGAGAGGAACCGGCGCAGCACGTCATAGAGCGGCACATCGTGATTGCCCGGAACTCCGAGCACCTCATGGCCCGCGTCGCGCAGCTGCTCGAGGAAGCTGCACGCCTCCTTGAATTGTTCGGTCCGCGCGCGCTGCGTGAAGTCGCCGCTGATGACCACGAGGTCGGGCTTCAGCTCGTCGATTTTCTGCCTGACGGCTTCGACCAGCTCGTCGTCATGAGCGCCAAAATGCAGGTCCGAAAGATGGACGAGGCGAGCCATATCATTCCAACAACCGCCACCCTGAACTTGTTTCAGGGGGGACGCGGCGCCCGATCATTGCACAGGTCAACATTCATGGATGCTGAACCGAGCTCGGCACCGCCGGATCTCAGAACTCCATGAAAATGAGCAGCTTCACGTCGACTCCGAAGCCTTCCGCGCGCTTTTGCTCGATGAAGTTGGGTATGTCTTCGCGCGCCACGAGATGGACGTTGATGTCCTCATTCTCGTCGCCGCCTCCCTCGCCGATCTTCCGGACACCATGCGCCCGGACGAGCGTGAAACTCTCCGACAGCATCCCCGGCGAGGCATAGAATTCGCCAAGGCGCTCGATGCGCTCGGCCGTGAAGCCGGTCTCTTCCTCCAACTCCTTGATGGCAGTGCTTTCGGGCGTGGCGTCCGGATCATGGTCACCGACGAGACCGGCCGGAAGCTCGACGCAGCGACAGTCCGGTGGCACCCGCGGCTGGTCGATGAGGATCACCTTGCCCCCATATTCTGCGAGGATCACGACCGCATTGATGCCACGAGCCCGGCTCGCATATTCCCATTTGTCGCGCTTGAGGGCGCGTACGAACTTGCCCTCCCACATGAGCTGGGGCGGCGGCA
>JBEDUM010000144.1:0-2704 GCA_040414585.1 Sphingomicrobium sp.
CTTCGGAAGACTGCTCGTTCTCGACCGGCGCGGTGTTCGATATTTCCGGCGGCCGCGCGGTGTATTGATCCGCTCCCATCCATCGGTGCAATAGCGGAGCGTGCCGACCGCCGCAGGCGGTGCGCGCGCATCATTCTCGTTCGTTTATTGTTTGGAAATGTCCATCCATTACAAGTGGATCGGAACAAACGCGCCAAGCATACGTTGTGATAGCAGAGTAGCGAACATGTCAGTGCGTAGTAAGCGTTATATTTTTGGAAGTTGGTTTCTCGACAGATTAATGGCTGTGCTCTGGGCCTACTTGGTCCTTCGCGGATTCGGACGACGGCGCGGATCGGCGCCGAAATAAGCGTTCGCCGCCTTCGCCACATTTTCGGCAAGTCACATTTTCGGCAAGTCAGTTGAGCCAAGTGCAGTCCCTCTGGCTCAGCGGCGTGGTAGAGTGCGCCTTCTGACTCTGGTGCGTCGTCACGCCTTCGCCAGCGGCTTGGCGAGTTGGCGGGCGCAGTCGATGAAGCGTTCTGCCAACGGGCTCAAAGTCCGGTTCTTCAAGGTCATAATTCCGACCGGGCGCGGCCGTGCCGGGAATTTGACCGGCAGCATCCGTAGTGCGTCCCGATTGTGATGCAGCATCGACGCCGGCAACGTTGTCACATACCGTCCGGTCGCCAGCAGGCGTCGATGCATCGGGAGCGAATACGTGAGCACGCTCGCGCGGGGCGGTTCCATGCCGGCGGCGCGAAACGTGTCTGCGATGTAGGCTCCCACGGCGGTGTTGGGCGGCGGAAGGACCCACGGCTCGTCGATCAGTTGCTCGAGCGTGAGATTTCGCTTCCGCGACCATTTGCTGTTGGCGGCCGCCATCACGATGTGCCGATCATCGAACAGCATCTCGGCGTCGCCTTCCTGCGGAGGAAGCAACTCGAACATCGGTCCTAGGGCGACTTCGATATTGCGCTGAGCGAGTTCCCGACGGTGCAGCGTCGCGGGGTCCGCGGTCACGACGTTGAACAGCACCATCGGATATTCTCGCAAGAATTGGTCGACGACCGCCGCGACAAAACCGCCGGCGGCGGGCTCAGTGCAGCCGATCGACAATTCGCCGACCGTCGGGTTCGTGAGGAATTGCAGCTCCTTCACGCCCTGCTTGAGTTCGTCGAACACGGCGGTCCCACACCGCAACAGAGCATCACCGTAGAGCGTGGGCTCGACGCCCTGCGGGCTGCGATCGAGCAGCCGCAGGCCGAGGGCGTGCTCGAGATCGGAGATCGCCTTCGAGACCGCGGGCTGGGACATTGCGAGCTCGACCGCGGCCTTTCCCATGCTGCCGGACTTTGCGACGGCGAGCAGAATGTGCATGTCGCGTAGCTTGACCCGCCGGCCGACTCGATCGCTCCAATGCATGGCGACCCTATCCGAATGGTTATGGCCTGATCGCGAAATCGAATTACTCGATTATGCCAATCGTGGATAGTGTCCGCCGCGTCGCCTTCGAGAGGGGCGGCACTCGGCTTCAGATGGGAGGAGAACCATGAGCACGTGGAAATCCACGCTGACGCTGGCGTTGCTGCTGACCGCGTTCACTGTGTCCAGCCAGGCCGTGCAGGCGGCGGACTATCCGGCGGGGCTGGTGAAGATTGTTGTTCCTTATCCGGCGGGTGGGCCCAACGATTTCATCGCGCGGATTATTGCGCAAAAGCTCTCCGAGAAGCTCGGCGCCCAATTCATCGTCGAAAACCTGCCCGGCGCCGGCGGCGAGATCGGCACGGCGGCAGTGGCGCGCGCGGCGGCCGACGGTCGGACGATCGCCTTGGTGAATCCGGATTTCGTCATCGGTCAGATCGTCAAGGCCAAGGTCTCGTTTGACCCGTTCAAGAGCTTTACGTCGGTGATTAACGTGGCGGTGGCGCCGGAAATATTTTCGGTCCATCCGGCGGTGCCGGCGACGAATATGCGTGAGCTTCTTGGCCTGCTGAAGGCCCATCCGGGAAAGTACAGCTATGCGACGCCGGGCTACGCGACGTCGCCGCATCTATATTCCGAGTGGCTGTTCAAGCTGACCTACGGCCTCGACGTCCTCAATGTCCCGTTTCAGGGCGCCTTGCCGGCTGTGCAGTCGACGCTCGCCGGACAGACGCAGATCCTCCCCATCGTCGTTACCGCGGTCGCGCCCCTCATCAGGGACGGCAAGCTGCGCGGCCTTGCGGTTGCCGCCCACGAGCGCTCGCCGGCGGTCCCCGATGTGCCGACGCTCGAAGAGCAGGGCATCAAGGGCCATGAGGTGAGCTTTTGGACCGGCGTCGTGGCGCCGGCTGGTACGCCGACGACAATCATCGATCTGCTCCACGACCGCATCGCCGAGATCATGGCGCAGCCCGACGTGAAGGACCGTCTCACCACGATCGGCTTCGAACCGGGCACGGGTACGTCGCAAGAGTTCGCCGCGTTCCTCAAGGCGGAATCCGACCAGTGGAAGAAGGTCGTCACCGATGCACAGATTCGCATCAACTGACGCCAAGGAAGATCATGACAGGCTCAACGAATCCGCAGCGGACCGCATCCTTGAGATCGGCTATGCGTTCTGGAAATCCAAAGCCCTGTTGAGCGCTGTCGAGCTCGGCCTGTTTACGAAGCTCGGCAGCGGTTCGCTCGAATGCGAGGCGCTCGCCAAGCACCTTGGGCTGCATCAGCGCGGCGCGCGCGA
>JBEDUM010000145.1:0-33836 GCA_040414585.1 Sphingomicrobium sp.
AAGCCCCCGCTGGACCGGATGTCGGTGGCCTGGGAGACCAGGATTGCAATGCTGCTGCCGTTGGCGGCAGTGACCTGCATCTGCCCGCCCCTGCGCGCGGAAATGATGCCCTGGACCTCAGGCCCCTTGGGCAATTTGGTCAGATCGGCCGGCATCTCGCCAGTCACGGTAATCCCATTCGCGCCCTCGACCTGTCCCTGCACCTGCGCGGAGAGGCCGCCCCAGGCCGGCACCGCAGCCGCGGCCAGCAGCAAGGGAAAAGTCGATCGTCTGAGAATATTCACCAATTTTGCTCCTTCAAATAGACCGGATGGACGCGTTCGCGCCTATTCGTCCGGCCGCCTTGGTCATGGCGCGTCGGGCGGTCGGAACTTTATCCAACTCGCTGGACAGATTGCGGAATGCAGCCCGCGCCCGCACGCCCCGGGCGGCCGACTGTTCAGGCCAACCTTTCTCCCAGATGAACGATTCCGGGCGCCGTTTAGGCTCCGTTAAGTTAAGGGGTGACCAGCGTGCATCGAGCGGCGGGCCGTTGCAGGGGCCACTGGCGCGGCTCGCACAAAACTGTGGATTCGTTGAACTTTTGACCTTGGAACAAGCGCGAATCTCGTTGATTCTTGCGGCGTGACCCTGATCGTCTTCCGCCATCTGCCCGCCGTCGCCGAGCTTGAGGAGCAGCTTCGCCTGCAATCGCTTGGCCTATTGCCCGAGGAAGAGGCGGAGGAGCTTCCGCACCTGATCGACGACGCGTCGCGCGAGCTGTTCGGCATCACGGCGAACGACACTCTCTACCCGGCGCTGCCGGAAGCGGTCCGCGCCCAATATGGCCGGACCGAATGGGAGGCGAATTTCGACGTGCTCGGCCAATATGCGCGCGACCCGAACGCGCATTGGCGCGGCTTCGGCCTCGACCTCTGCTGCGACGAAGGCCGTTCGCTCCACTGCCTCGACGTCTTCGGGCGCCAACTGATCTGCGCGCTGCATGGCCTCCACCCGCTGGCGGTGCTCGCCTTCGCCGACGGAGACATCGCGAAGGCCGCCTGAGCGCAGCGGGGGGACATAGGGAGCACTTTAGTGCGGACGAAGGATTGAAGCGCTATCCCCGCGTCTTCATGAAAGTATCGAGGGCGGTCGAGCGCGCGATCAGCGCGCCGATCTCCCGGACATCCAGCTCGCTGTCGAAGCAAATGCCCAACGCGTCGCCGGTCTGCCATCGCACCACCGCCGAACGGCCAAGCGTCCCGCAGTCCAGAACCACCGCCGTCCCTGTCGGAATAGTTGCCGAGCACTTCAGCTTCGCGCCGCCGGCGGACAGGTCGAGAAGATGGACTGCATGACGCTGTCCGTTCGCCTGCAGGAACGCCGGCATTGCCACCGGGACCCGCGGAAAGGCGCGGCGGTCTTCATAAGGACCTGTGTCCTGGGGGTTCGGAGCGGGGTTCGGCATCATCTGTCGCTAGTGGCGAAGCCTTAGCGGAAAGGTGCTGCCAGAGCGTAAACGCCCGGCGCATCCGTCGCAGTCACAAAGCGTGCGACCGCCGCAAATCGCTCATTGCACCGTAAATATCGTGACTTAGCGCCGCTTTGGTGCTGCTCACCGGGCGAGCTTTGGAGTAAGGCTGCGAACACAATGCCCCCGCGGCAGAATGAGAATCACGGAGATTTCAGAATGAAAGCCACCACAATCGCGATCGCAGGCGCGCTCCTCTTGAGCAGCGGCGCGGCCGCCGCACAGAGCGCGACCGACGCGCAGTGCATCATCCTCAGCAACGCCTTCGCGAAGAATTCGAAGGATGCCAATGCGCAGAAGCTGGCCGAGTCGGCCTTCTATTTCTACCTCGGCCGACTGGGCGACAGCTCCACCCCGGCCCAGCTGAAGACGCTTTTCGAGGCGCAGTCGAAGACGATCACCGATGCGACCGCCGGCAACATGATGAACGCCTGCATCAAGCCCCTCCAGGCCAAGGTGCAGATGCTCCAGAGCCTCTCCCCTGCACCGCAGAAGAAACCCGAGGGGCGGTAGCAAGACGGGCCCGTCCGGCCCGCAACGGTGATATAAGCCGCGCCGTCAGCTCCACTGGCGAGTCGGTATCGTGACGCCCCTCGGCGCGCATGGTGTTCGCCGATGCGGGGCGCCGCGTGGCATCGGGAGACATTCCATGTCTGAGCAGAATGTTGCGGCCGTCCGCGGCCTCTACGAAGCGTTCAACCGTGGCGATCTCGACTATTTCGAACAGGCGATCGGCCGGGACCTTGTGTGGAACGAGGCGGACAACAGCCTGAATTGCGGCGGCAATCCCTACCGCAGCTTTGCCGCGGTGCGCGAAGGCATCTTCGAGCCGACGTCCCGCGAATTCGATCAGTTCAGCGTCGATCTCGAGCAATTGCTTGACGCCGGAGATCATGTCGTCGGGACCGGCCGTTACCGTGGTATCTGCCGAGCGACCGGCAAGGAGCTTTCGGCTCAATTCTGCCATGTGATTCACGTCGACACCGACGGGAAGGTCGACCGGATGCAGGAATTTGCCGACACGCTGCAGGAAGCCGAAGTGACCGGCCGCGCGCAGCAGATCGCGGAGATGAGGATCCCTCAGCCCGCGATGTGATCTCGGGCGCGGACGAAAGGCTCAGGGCCGCCACCAAGGATGGCCCCGAGCCGCCGGTTCCTACTGCAGCCCGGTGATCCGGAGCACCTGGCCCGGACCGTCGGGGAGCACGGCGGGCGGGCCGAACCCGAGGTTCGACACGTAGAGCGCGCCATCGGGCCCGAAGGTCATCGCCGTCGGCAGTGCGAGGCCGTCCACGACCACCGTCTTCTTGCCCGACGGATCGATGCGGACGATGTCGCCATAGCCGGGCGTCGGGAACGGTTGTCCGGCCGTATTCTCGAGCACGTACATGCGTGCGCGCTTGTCGAACGCGACCCCGAGCACCGTCGTCAGCCCCGACGCGACCCGCTGCACATAACCGCTCGGGTTGATCTTGAGGATCCGCGACGACCCGAAGGTGATCGGGAAGGTGTTCAGGTTACCGACGTAGAAATTGCCGTGGTAATCGATCGCCGTCGGGACGATGTGCCCTTGGCTCGCGCTGATATCGACGACCCGGCTGATCTGTCCGCCGGTGGTGATCTTGTCGAGCTCGCCGTGGTTGGGCTCGACCGCATAGAGATCGCCGCGCACCGCGATCATGCTGTACCAGGTGCCGTCGGGCTCGAAGTCCCCGGGACTTGGATTGGCGACCGGATGCGACTGCTGGAAGGCGCTGAGGTTGGCCACCATCGTGATGTGCCCGGTGCTGCTGACCCGGAAGACGCCGTTGACCGTATTCGGCACCCCGTGCGAGCAGCCGCTGCCGGCGGTGATCGCGTAAAGCGTATTGCCGATGAACGCGATGTCGGCGACGCCGCTGACGAGGCTGCCCAGCCCCGGCTGGGTCTGACTGGACGGGAAGTGGTCCGTGACTGTTACCCTTGTCCCGTTGACGACCTTGGAGATGCGGCCGCCCGTGGGGCTGCCGGTATAGGGCCCCGCGTCGGGAACCTGAGTGCATTGGCCGATGGTCGAGTTGGCGCCGCCCGGTCCGCCCTCGGCGACATAAAGATGGCCGTCCGGTCCCCACTTGAGGCCGCGCGGATTGTTGAAGCCCGTGGCGTAGACGCTGACGTTCGCCGCGACGGCCAGACCCGCCGGCGAAGCAGCACCTGCTGGGGTCGCGGACGCCAGTGCAAGAGGAATCAATGCGGCAGGAGCTGCCGACAACAGCCAGCTTTGACGATTAGTGATCATGGGATGCCCCTCCTGTTCCATGTGACGATTGCCGCATGGCCGATGCGTCGGGCGCTCGCGGAAGACGTTTCACACGAATGTATGACGCGGCACTCGTGCCCGCGTCGTCGAGAGCTCGACTCCCGCTATCGGAGCATGCTCGATCGACTCGTTTGGGGGCCGAGACCCCCGGCGGATGCTGCGTTCAGCCCGTCGCGAAGGTGAGTCAACTTACGTTTACCCGCATACAGTTGATTTAATTTTAACAATCTCGGCGATCCCGGAAAGACGAGGGCGAAGGGGCAGTCGACGCAATATCGCGGCCGATGCCGAGCGTTTGACTCGGGTGGGAGACTTCAGCGCCCCGGGGTCGTCAGGTGCATTTCGAGCGGGTAGTGAAAGATGACTTTGTCGTCGGCATTGCGAATTTCCACCCAGTCGACAGTGCCGTCCCTCACCCATTGGCAAAAAGTGTCCTGGGCGCTCGCGAACGAGCCGCTCCAATTCTCGTCAGTGAATTGGCCGTTCTTATAATGCCTGATCCGGAGTGGCACGGGCACCTCCCATGCTCTGTGCTAAGGTGCGTAGACAATAACACTAGTTAGAGTCCCCCGCGTTACGACAGGTCCTGTCCGGACCACGGATCGCCGATAACTGTTCACCGGTTCCATCGCCGCGTTAATGCGCCGTTCCATCCAGACTGACGTGAGTTGCGCCGGGACTGTCGCCACGTTCAACTCGTTCGGCGGCTTCGTCGAACTCGCGGGCCATCTTCAAGAGCACTTCTATGGAAGATTGCACAACGGCGGCGCTGGCCAGATCCCGGCATTTCCTGGCTTGAGCGCGCAGCCCGGCCGCTCTGTAGTCCATACGCCATCTCCCACGGAGAGAAATGACAGACAATCGGCGCCGGTTGCATCAGCCTTTCCACGGACAAGCGGCGGCAAAAACCCGCTGCTAGGTCGGAAGCAAAATCGGGGGGATTCCCGATTGGCCCGATAGTCCAAGGACTTAGCATGAGCGGTGGGAATGCACTTTCGGTGCCCCCGTGATCTGAAAGGAAGCATCCCCAGGCGGGCGACCCGGCCGCAATGCCCCCTGCGCGCCCGGGCCGCCTGCCAACCTCTCCTAGTATCCGCTTTGAGTCGAAAGCAGACGTAAGCCGCGAAGTCTGCTTTGGATGAAGATTGGTTCGGGCGGGCGGCGCACATAGCGCGGGTCCTCACTGACGAACGCGAATGATCGTCTTTCCCGCGCGTCGCTCGGTCGAATTGAAGGTGGCGACGGCATCGTCGAGGGTCGAGATAGTGCCGATGTTCGTCCGCAGTCGTCCGTCCCGCACCCGCTGGATAATCTCACCCAGTTGGGCACGATCGGCCTCGACAACGAAGTCGATCGTCAGACCGTCGGCCGGCCGCGCCTCGACCGGCCCGACGATGGACACCAAGATTCCTCCTGCACGGACCAGGCGCGCGGATCGCTTCCCGATGTCGCCGCCGATGAGATCGAACACCAGATCGACGCTCCCGACATCTTCCAGGGCGTCCTTCTCGAGGTCGACGAACTCGTTCGCGCCAAAGTCGAGCGCCTTCTGGCGGTCAGCGGCGCGCCCGGTACCGATGACATATGCGCCCGCCAATCGCGCGAGTTGCGTCACCATTGAACCGACGGCGCCGGCCGCGCCGTGCGCGATGACGCTCTGCCCGGCCCGTAGGCGGCCGTGCTCGAACAGTCCCTGCCACGCAGTCAGGCCCGAGATCGGCAGGCTCGCGCCCGTGGTGAATTCGACGTCGCCCGGCAGCGGCGCGAGGTTGCGCGCCTCGACGGCCGCGTACCCGGCCAGGGTGCCGTCGCGATACCAGTCCGTGAGGCCGAACACCCGCTGTCCAACCGACAGCCCCGTCGTGCCATAGCCGAGGGAAGTGACCACTCCGGCCAGCTCGTGTCCAGGGATCGACGGTGTTCTGTCACGGTTGAGGCGATCGGTCCATGTCGAGGGCCAACCCAGCTCAGTCCCGACGAATCCCGATGCATGAACCTGAACGATGACGTCGTTTATCGCTGCCTGCGGCCCGGGCCGCTCCACCAGCTTCATCCCGGCCGTTCCCGCAGCCTGGTCCGTGACCACTATCGCCTTCATTTGAATTGTCTCGTTGCCCAGCGAGCCGGTGTCGTCCGAGGCTCCGAGAATAATGGTGTCGGTGGGCGTGGATGCCTGGGAGGGGTGCGTCGGCGTGAGGGTATCCGCACCGCCATAGGACGGCGTCGTTTCGGCCATAATCCTTCTCCAAGTCTGGGGGTTCGGAGAAACGCGTTACGGAATGCGGGTAATCGGCCGTGGAGATGCTGGTGAGAAGCCGGAACAGGTGGACCGACACGGCCATTAAGCCCTGGAGTCGATCAACGCGGCGGACGAAAGTTAGTTTCGCTGCGAAGGTCACGGATTAGCGAAGTTCGACTTGGAGCTGCAGCTCCGGAAAGGCGCGGTTTTCCCGGATTTTTGGGGGAGAGTGACCGCCGCGGTTCCCTCTCGTCGCCGCGAAATTCGCGCTGCTTCGGAATGAACCGAACCATTCTTCCGTCGAACAAGTCCATCGCAGGTCTATAATCGGTGGTAGGACAGGAGCGGTTCACGATAGAACGCATACCTGTCCGCTTGAGGAGAGGACGGCTTGTCCAGGTCTCGCAGAGCGCTGTTCGTCGCGTTCGGGTTGATGCTGTCAGCCATCGCGAGCCACGCCCAGGCGGCAGCCGAGCCGCCGCACATCAACAAGCCCAGGCCCGTTCCGCCGTCCACGCCTTCTAACGTTCCGCCTCTTCCTCCGGCTGTGATCGACAACAAGCTCGCCATCGGCGGACAGGACATCAAGGCGAAGAAGGTCAGCACGCGCCTGAGCGTCCAAGTGCAGGTGAACGGCCGCGGCCCCTATCGCTTCCTTGTCGACAGCGGCGCCGACACTTCGGTGGTCGGCCTGAAGATCGCCCGCGACCTGGAATTGCCGCTCGGCACTCCGGCGATTCTGGACGGGACCACCGACCGCAGCCTGGTCGATCGAGTGAAGGTGGACGAGCTGACGCTCGGGCCGACCACCATCAGGAACCTGGAGCTGCCCGCGTTGAAAGAGGACGATGTGGGGGGCGACGGTATCGTTGGAATCGACGCGCTGCTGCAGCAGCGTTTGATGATGGATTTCGAAACCCGCGAGATAAAGGTCGAGGATGCGCGAACGCCCGTGAAATCAGTCCCGGGTGAGATCGTCGTCGTCGGCTTCCGAAGGCACGGCCAATTGATTCTGACCCAGGTCCGGGCCAGCAACATACCGGTCGAAGCAGTCATCGATACCGGATCCGAGATCACGATCGGCAATTCTCTCCTGCGCGACAAATTGCTCCACAGCGGCCGGGACAAATTCTGGACGATCCCCGCGACGGGAGTCACCGGGGTGACGGTCAACCTTCAGCTGGCGCTCATCAAGGAGCTTCAGCTGGGACCGGTGACCCTGCAGGATGTTCCCATTGCTTTTGCAGATGTGCCGCCCTTCAAGCTCTTCGGCCTCGACGACGAGCCCGCCCTGCTGCTCGGAACGGATTTGCTGGACACGTTTCGGCGCGTCTCGCTGGACTTCCTCGCGCGCAAGGTTCGCTTCCAGTTGAGGCGTTGCAAGACGGACGCGGTATTTGTCAGCACCTCGCCATCGGTGATGGCGACGCGCATCTCATCGAGCGGTGATGCGGATGTGTGCGGAAGGTAGGGCCGCACCAGCCGAGGCACGGCCCTCGCCGGCTCAGCAATTGCAGTTCTTGCAGGTGCAGGGATTGCAGCGGCAGCCGCCCTTGCCGCAGCCACAGGTGCAGGCAGGGACGTTTGTGTCGATCTTCGTTTCCATGGTCGATTCTCCTGTTGTCGCGAGGCGTTGATTCGCCACGGACAAATGGCCTATGGCTTCCGTACCATGGTACGGAATCAAGCGAAAAATTCGGACACGATCGGCGCTCTCGCAAAGGCCGCCGGCGTCGGCGTCGAGACGGTGCGTTATTATCAGCGCCGCGGGCTCCTGCCGGAGCCGGCCCGGCCGCCGGGCGAGATCCGACGTTACGGCGAGGAAGATGCGCGGCGGCTGCGATTCATCCGGTCCGCCCAGGCTGCCGGCTTCACCTTGAGCGAGATCGCCGAGTTGCTCGACCTCGACGCCGCCGACGACCGCGCCCGCGCGCGGGAGCTCGCTCAGGCCCGGGTTGCCGCGCTCGACGAAAAGATCGCCGAGCTCAAGCAAGCCCGCGACGCTCTCGCCGGGCTCGCGACAAGTTGCGCGAAGAAGCGCCATGGGCACTGTCCGATCCTCACCGCGTTCGAACCGAAGTAGCTTGTTCGACGGTGCGAACCATCGTTCGCGCCGATCGTTGTATCGGCATGATCAGGAAGCTGAAATCGGGCGAATATCGCCTCTATTCCCGCAAGAGGGGATCGGATGGGAAGCGCAGGAATCTCGGCACCTTTTCCAGCCGTGCCGCGGCGGAAAAGCACGAGCGCGAGGTCCAAGCGTTCAAGCACGGCTGATGGTGGCAGCAAGGAAGAAGTGGTCTCAGGAGGTGACCGAGCACAGCGATGCGCTCGACCTCGAAAAGGACGTCTTCACCAAGCGCAATCCAAAGGAGATCGCCAGGTCGCTCAAACGCTCAGCCGAGCACAGCCATAGGCGCAAGTCCTCTCCTTATCGATCCGCGATGTCGATGCTGACGTTCTACATCAACCGCGCAGGCAAGGACCTTCAACCCAGCCAGAAGCGCGTTCTCGAGGATGCAAAGGGTGAGCTTCGCAAGGCTTTCGGCCGGGAGCCGAAAGGATAGACGCTCAATCGCCTTCGATATCCGGACGTCGTGCGGCCTCCGCGAACAGCGCCCGGTAGGCAAATCCGCCGATCGCCCCGCCGAGGAGCGGCGCCACCCAGAACAACCACAATTGCTGGAGAGCGAGTCCTCCGACGAACAGTGCCGGGCCCGTGCTCCGTGCCGGGTTCACCGACGTATTGGTCACCGGAATGCTGATGAGGTGGATGAGGGTCAGGGCGAGGCCGATGGCGATCGGCGCGAAGCCGGTCGGGGCGCGGTTGTCGGTCGAACCGAGAATCACGAGCAGGAAACCGGCGGTGAGCACGACTTCGCAGGCGAACCCTGCGGCGAGCGAATAATGTCCTGGCGATGCCTCGCCATAGCCGTTCTGGGCAAGGCCGTTGGCCGCGATGTCGAAGCCCGGCGCTCCGCTGGCGATGAACAGCAGGAGCGCGGCCGCGATGATCGCTCCCACGACCTGTGCCACCCAATAAGGCAGCACCTCCCTGGCCGGGAATCGGCCGCCCGCGCACAGTCCGAGAGTCACCGCCGGGTTGAGGTGGCAGCCTGAAATGTGCCCGATCGCGTAGGCCATGGTGAGCAGCGTGAGGCCAAACGCAAGGGCCACGCCGACGAAGCCGATCCCGACATCCGGAAACTTGGCCGCCAGCACCGCGCTGCCGCAGCCTCCGAAGACGAGCCAGAAGGTGCCGATCAATTCAGCTGCGAGCTTTCTCATGAGCCGATCCCCGCTTCTGACCTTAGATGAACAGCCGTAATCCCACTCATGTCCAGGCGGCTATCGGGCCAAATCCCTAGTCGGAGGATTGCGAGGGGGCGTTTAGATCCCGAGTCTTGCGCGCCGTTGATCGGGCACCGAATCGCCGGTCAGGAAGCGTGCCCCGGCGCAGCCGCCCTTCACCCAGCGAATCTGAGCCTGGATCTTGCCGGTGTTTGGGAGCGACAGCCGTACCGTCTCGCCTTTGGTGAAGCCATGTGCCGACCGTAATTCGCAGCCCTCGTAGGAGAGGTTTGACACCATAACGCTGGCGGATGTCCCGTCCGGCCAGGCTGCGGCGCCTGTAATGTGCACATCACGGCGCCCAGCCCTGGCGGACCAATCGATCGTTTCTCTTTTCAACATGCCTGGCCCCCTCGCTGTTAGCGCTTCAGGAAGCCTTCGAGCTGCGTTCGAAGGTCATCGACCGACAGCCGCTCCCATGAAGGGTCCCATGCGGAGTCCGCTTCCACCTGACCTTCGAGATAGGCGGGCCGCAGCCACATCGGCGGAGTGACGCCCGGTTTCGTTTGCGAGAGGCACTGGAGGTCAAAAGGCTCGTCGAACTTCAGTCCGACGTGATCGCCCACTGCCCAGCTCACGCTCGCGGTAAGCGCTCCTGCCTTGCCCATGTCGAGCAGCACTTCGGAGTCGATGCGCAGCTGGCCGGGGCATTCTACGAGTGCGCCGGTCGCCGAGATATTGCGCAGGCGGACATGCCAGCTGTGCGAACCGTGATGGAGGTCGCCCCACCAGATGAGCGGATGGCGGATGGCCGACCTCTGTTCTGACTGTTGGGACTCCGGCGCAGGTGCCTCTGCTGAGCTGCCGGACCTGCCGGCTGCGAATTTTTCCTCAGGGAAATCCCGGGCGATGACTTCGCGCAGCAGCGAAGCCTGTTCGTTATCGCTGCATTGGAGCTGCGTCTCGTGCGCGAATTCGAGACCGAGCCTGCCGGCCTTCATCCAGCGCACAGCGCATTCGATTTCGCCGCCCTCGCCAAGATGCAGATGAAGGCGCTCACCGATGTTCGGCAGCAGGTCGGCAGCGATCATTGCGCCGCCGCCCGAGAGATTGATCAGTTCCGCTTCGAATTCGGTGCCCTGATAGGTCACTCGAAAGACGGCGCCGGTCAGCCGGAAACGATCCTGGTCGCGATTGTTCGTCCGTCGACTTTCCTCGCGAGGAATCGCAATGTCGGTCAGCGCCTTGGTTTCGGACGGCTTGCGCCGCTTTTCCTTCAGGATAGGCTTCCTGCCCTCACCCCTGACGATCTCCGCGCGAATATTCATACGCACCCCACGCACATCATGCGCGAGGACTTAACTGAAGAGAGTTACTTATTTGTGCATCATTCCTGTTTGTCGCGAGCCGATGCTCCTGTGCGCCGAAGTCCAGGGATTGGGCGCTCCGACAACCCTTTGTTCACCATCCCGAGCGCACAAGACGACTCGAAAGGTAAGCTCCCATGGCTGAATCCGCGAAACGACCCGATGGCCAGCCCGAACGCAGGCGCGCCAACCGGGCGGCACTGAACCTTTCCGCCACGATGCGCGAAGGAAGCCGAAGCAAGGCCCAGGTCCGCATCATCGACATTTCGACCCACGGCGCTCGTGTCGAGTGCACGTCGCCGGTCACCGACGACAGTTGCATCTGGCTCAACATCGCCGGACTCGAGGCGCAATATTGCCGGGTCGTATGGCATTGCCAGGAGTTTGTCGGCGTCGAGTTTGAAAAGCCTCTGGCCGAGGCCGTGCTGGAGCGACTTCTCAGAGACCACCAGCAGCTGAGCGAAAAAGCGATCAGCGACCTCAGGAGCATCGCCAGCCGAAGTCACTGGCTTGCTCGGCAGGCGCGGGACGAGGACATTCACGTCCTCGCCGAGCTTTCGCGGGAATGCGCGGTTGACGCGCTCGTGGAAGGCTTCCGCCTGAGCCAGACGACGCCCAAACGCGCCGCCTGACCTACGCAAACATGTCAGGCCGCCTGGGCCTCTCCTCTCAATATCGGCGCGATGCCGCCGACCTCTTCGATACGACCGGCTAGCGAACCGCGCGGCAGCTCCTGCTCCAGCGCCCAGGCAAGCACCGCTTCCAGCTGCGAGATCGTCGAATCGTCGCACAGGCCGTTGAAGGCGAGCTTTACGACCGGCTTCATTGGCGAGCGAAGCTGGATCTTGAGTCCCTGGGCTTCAACCAGCTTCAGATATTCCTCGGGGGCGCCTTCGGCATCCAGCGCGAAGTCATAGGCGGCGCTAAGCCCCTCGTAGAGAGCCGAATTGGCTTTGAGCTTGGCCATCCGTGCATCGTCGGCCTTGGCCCTGACTTCAGCGAGCTTTGTCTGCAATGTTCCCTCCATAACTGGGGCGGGTTGTTCAGATTGTTCAATGTTGGCGGCCGCCGGCTCTTCGCTGGTGACCGGCTCTTCCGATTGCTCTGCCTTGACGAATTCTGCAGGCACTTCGGCAACAACCGCATCAACCGGATCTTCGGCCGGAGCGGCTTCTGTCGACTCTTCGACGGCAGCCGGCCCCTCCACTTGTTCGTTCGATTCCGGTTCGGAGGTCGGCGCCTCTGTCTCTAGCTCCAGCGGTTCTGAATTGGCCGTTGGTTCAGCCGGAAACGTCACCTCGGCCTCTTCCGCGTGGGTCTTGTAGAAGCCACCTAGGGCAGCGAGATCCTCGAGAAGCTTGGAGAAACCGGGCCCGGCTTTGCCGGCACCGGCGACCGCCTTCTGAGCAGGCTCGAGCTCCTCTGGGGGCGCGGCCGCTTCAACGACTTCATCGATCTGCTCGGGCGCTTCCGCGGGCTCTTCGACCTCCGCCACAGCAGGCTCTGGCTCCTCGACCTCAACGGGCTCGGGTTCTTCCCTCGCTTCCTCTTGGATGTGCGCCGGTTTGGAAACGCCTTTGGGCGCCTCAGCGGCTGCTTTCGCTGTTTCCTCGTCTGCCGCTTCGACCGTGTCGAAGCTGACCAGCGCATAGACATAGTCCACCCAGGCGCCTGCGGCGCTCAGCGGCAACAAGGTAATCCAGCAACGGGTCTTCGTGCCGGACGTCGCGAATTCGTCTTCGAAGGCGAGGAAATTGCGCGAGATAGCGACAAGCGAGAGCTTCTTCGCGATGCAGGAAGCTATTGAGGGACGTGGCGCGTCAGCGATCCGCTCAACGTCGAGCTGATCTTTTAGCGTCTCGCCGCAGTGGCGGATCTCCGCATCCTCGCCGCCGCTGAGCAGCTCGAGCAAGAGGCTGCACGGACCCGCCTCGGAGATTTCAAGCGGATCGAGATCATGCAGGGCAGGATATTCGCGGTCGCCGCGGATCGAGGCCCAGTAATCGAGCACGGCCTCATGCTTGCTGAGCTCCGCAGCATCGATCGTCTTGAAAGAGCCCGACAATGATTCGGCACCCGCCGCCTCGGCTGCCATCATGCCTGAACCGGGCACGCCCATTCCAGCCTCCAGAAAACTGATTGGACACAGGTTGCGCCACTTGGTTCTTAGAAAAGGTTAACTCGGACGACAAAATACGAAGCCGCCGCCCGATTTTCCCGAGCGGCGGCCTGGTTCCTTCTGTTGCGATAAGACTTACGCGGCCTCGAGCTCGCGCTCGGGCATCGGTGCAGGCTCCGCCACATTCTCCGGCAGGCCGGCATCCGCCTCTACCGGGGCGGCCTTGCCCGCGGCGACCTCTCGGTCGCGTTTGTCGAAGAAGGCCGCGCGTTTGAGCCGCTTGCGCAGCGACAGCGAGGGGTTTTCCACGCTCGGGCCGCGATAAGCGCGCTTGACCCAGGTCTCACCCGGCCGCCTGTCGTCCGAGCTGCCAACAACCCGCGGGTTCGCCGGCTGGATGTTGCCCCAGGCAAAGGCCGAAGGCGCAATCGTGGGCGGCTCATGCTCGAAAAGCGGGTCATGGCGGCCCATCGTTCCGGGCTCGTCCACCTCCTCGGCATGTTCGTCCCACATCTCCTCGTCCGCCCGGCGGCGGCGCGTCAACGCGTAGACGCCCCCGCCCAATGCGAGCAGGGCGATCGCTCCGCCGCCAGCGATCATCGCAGTTCCATCCGGCCCGGTTGCGGGCTTGGCAGCCGTGGGCATTGTGTTGCCGGACTTGGCGTTCACGTCGACGATCGGCTCGACTTTCGCTGAAGATGCCGTGGGAGCAGAAGTCGCGGGGGCGGCCGCGGCAACCGGCACGGCGGCAACAGGCACCGTCGCATGCGTGTTCACGGTGCGCGTCGTCGTGCGAGTCACGACAGGAGCGGATTTGGCGACGGCAACATGTGTCGCGCGATGGGCCGATCTCGTGGACGTCGAAGTCGCCGTTTCGGCCGGCGCGGGGGTTGTCGTGTCTGTCGGAGTGGGAGCCGTGTCGACTGTCGGCGCCGGCGCGCTAGCGACCGGCGGTGCATCAGTGGTTGCGGGAGGAGCCTCCTGAGCGAAGGCCCCTGTCGAATAAAGCGCAAGGGCCGCGGCAATCGCGGTGCCTGCGCTTATGGGTGCAAAATGTGTGGTGATCATAATGAGGAACAACTGCTGCCAGGGCGTTCCGGACGCGCAATTATCGCCCGAAAGAGGCCTACAGCCGATTAGCCGCGCTTTGCTCACAACTTTGAAATTGTTCCATGAATCACCGCAGCGAAGTCGAGCTTCGACGCCGGCGCCAAATGAATGTGTCCGCCGCTCGCAGGGGTCCAAAGAGCACGGCAATTGGGGCGCCCGTCAGAAAGGGCGCCCCCGTCCCAGCGCGTGCTCTCGCCGGATTACATGGTGTTGTTGCCGGCCGCGTTCATTTCGGTCGCGTTGAGTTCCGCGTTGCTGGTGGCGTTCATCTCAGTCGTGGTCGTCGCGTTCATTTCGGTCGTATTGTAGTCGGTCATGCCCGCGTTCATGTCGGTGGTGTTGTACGCCTCGGTATTGTTGGCATTGTTGCTGCCGCATGCCGCGAGCGCCGCGAACGCGGTGGCAATCGCGAGTTTGCTGGTGATCTTCATGAGCTTTCCTCTGGGTCGCTGGACCGACGGCCAAAGCGAACGGCGAAACGATCGGTTCCCACAGCTGATGAGACGAGCGGCTTTTGTGATCGGGAACCGTCCCAAAGCCAGTCGCGAAGGAATCGGTGGACCGGTAAATAATACGACGTTCCGCCCATGCGAAAGGGGCGCCCGATTTCCGGACGCCCCTCGCCTTCAACGCGTGCTCTCGCGTGAATTTACTTGGTCTTGTTCTCCGTCGCGTTGGCCGCTGAGTTCTTAATCGCCTCAGCCTTGTTTTCCGCGGCGTTCTTGACCGCAGCCGCCTTGTTCTCACCTTCGTTCTTGACGGCCGAAGCTGTGTTCTCGGCGTTGTTCATGATCGCGGAGGCTTCATTGCTCGCATTTGCCGTGATGTTCTCTGCCTGGTTCTCACCATTGGCCTCGATCGCCGATGCCTGATTCTCTTCAGTGGTCTTCTTGTTGCACGCGGCAAGCGCCACGAGGCCAGCCGCGACGACGAGGGATTTCGAAATCCTCATGTGCTTTCCCCTTATTGGTTTTGGTTTCAGAGGCGGCGGAAACTAGTCGCGCATTCCTGTCCGGCACATGGCCGGAACATTAACTCGCTTACGGTTCAGCAGCCTATCGACACCTGCGTAGTGCCCCGCTTGACCAGCCTGACGGCGCTCTTGGGAGTCCCGGGAGCTAGCTCGGCGGTGACGTTCTCGAGATCCGGCTGGCCGGGCTTGGTAAAGATCTGGACGAAATGACGATGGCCGAGAAGCAGATGTTCATCGAGAGGCTTGCAGCCGGTAGATCCGAGCGAACGAAGGCCGACGAGCATGCCATCGGCGTCATAAAGTTCGGCGTAGCTCCACTCCGCCTCGATGCTTCCGTCCTTGAGCTGCGGAGCGCATTCAGACCGGATCGCGGCACACACGACCTCGGTCTCGGGGTCGTCGGCCCATCGCGGTTTCGGTTCAAAGGCGAAATCGGAAGGCGCGGAAGCAGCGCCCGTCAGCGCGAGCAGGCCGCCGATGATTGCCCCCCGCATTGGGTTATTTCAACGCTTTGACCGCTGCCAGCGTCTTCGCAACATGCTGGCTGAAATCGAGGTCGTCATGGACCATGACGATCTTGCCATTGGATGCGATCACATAGGAGGTGCGGGTGGTGATGCCCGGATGCGCCGCCCAGGCGACGTCATATTCCTTCTGGATTTCAGGCGTGGCCGTCGCGACCGGAAAGGCGCTTCGGCATTCCTTGGTCGAGAAGTCGTGGAGCGTCTTGAGATCATCGGCAGACATGCCGATCACCTCGGCGCCGGCTTTCTTGAAGTCACCAATGGATTCGCTGAAGGCATGCGCTTCGGCGGTGCAACCTGACGTGAAGGCTTTGGGGAAGAAATAGAGGACGACCGGACCATGCTTCAGCTGCTCTGCTAGGTGAAGCTTGAACTCCTTGCCGCCAACCGCGCCAGTGGTGGCGAAGTCGGGCGCTTTGTCGCCGGCTTTGAGCGCCGCAGTGGCAGGAGCGATGGCGAGGCTGGCTGCGGCCAGTCCGAACAGAAGTTTACGCATGGGCGAGTCCCTCCTTGCTGGGTTGTCCTACTCGCTAGGTGCCAAAAGCGCGAGCGTCCGTTCATCTCGCTGTCCTTCGAAGAAGCCAAGACCGGCTTCGAAGGCGGCGCCCGGTTCGAGACGGTCAAAGAGAGTGAGACTCGATTTCAGCTTTATCGCGTCAATCGGACCCAGGATCTCTTCAGGACTGAGCTTGCCGGTCCAAGGCAGGAGCGCCTCGACCGATTGCCGGAGCCGCGGACCTAACAATGGATGATCGAGATAGTCTCGCGCCTCGTCGATCGAGTGGATGCCGTAATATTGGGCGGTAGAGCTGTGTCCGAGACCGGCAAGCTGTGGGAAGATGAACCACATCCAGTGGCTTTGCTTCCTGCCTGCCCGAAGTTCCCCCAGCGCTCTTTCAAAGACCCCATCCTGGGCGTCGACGAAGCGCCGGAGATCGTACGGATCGGAAGCGGTCACGCCGGCACCATGGGCCTGCCGGCGCGGAAGGTGAAGCGGCTGGCGCCTATTGCTGCGGCGCCAGCAGCCCCGTCAGGACATAGAAGAATATCATAACCGGTCCGGTCACCAGGGTGAGCGCGACGATGCCTAAGCGAACAATCGTTGGATCGACACCGGTGTAATCGGCGATCCCGGCGGCGACGCCCATGATCTTGGCGTCGCGCCGGTTAATCAGGAAACGTCCGTTCATTTGTGTCTCCTTTGGAGTTGCGAGGGCCTTCAGGCGATCGGCAGCGAGGTGGCGGCCGACACGAGCAGAAGCGCGGAGATGAAAGCGCCGGCAAAGACGGTGGCGGTTTCACGGACGGACGAGAAAGAAGTGAACATTTTCATACCCCTTGATTGTGTTCCAGTGGACCGACCATCGGGCCACGTCACAATCAATGCACGGGGCGTGCCAATCTGAAAAAATGCTTATCTTTCAGTGGACGAGCCATGGAAACCATCTAGTTGGCTGGCGAACATCGCCGCCAATTGGTGAAACTTACCAACTCTCCCCCCAAGCTGTCCGTTAAAGGTGTCCGGAAACGGACAAACGCGACAATTGTAGCGTCCGTATCCGGTCAGCTCGAGGTCGTGTCGCCCCCGTCGGGATGCAGCACCTGCCCTGTCATGTAACTCGAATCTTCACAGGCCAGGAACAGGAACGACGGCGCGACCTCGTTGGGCTGGCCGGGACGGCCCATGGGCGTATTCTTTCCGAACTCGGGTATCTTCTCGGGATCCTGGCCACCGAACGGGTTGAGCGGAGTCCAGATTGGACCTGGCGCAACGGCGTTCACGCGGATGCCTTTGTCCACCAGGTTCAACGCGAGCGACCGCGTGAATGCGGTGATCGCGCCCTTCGTCGCGCTGTAGTCGAGCAAGTGCCTGGACCCCGCGTACATGGTCTCTGACGTGCAATTGACGATCGCGGATCCTTTCTTGAGATGCGGAGCCGCAGCCTGCGTCAGGAAAAACATTCCGAAGATGTTCGTCTGAAAAGTCCGCCTGAGCTGTTCCTCAGTGATGTCGCGGATTTCCTTGTCCGAGTGCTGCTCGCCGGCATTGTTGACGAGGATATCCAGGCGCCCGAGCTGATCGACTGTCTGTTTAACCGCCCGCTCGCAGAATTGCTTGTCGCCGATGTCACCGGCAATCGTGATTGCCCGGCGGCCTTCCCTCTCCACGATCTCCTTCGTCTTCGCCGCGTCGTCGTGCTCGCATAGATAGAGAATGGCGATATCGGCGCCCTCGCGGGCGAACAGGACAGCAACACCACGGCCAATGCCGCTGTCCGCGCCGGTGATCAGTGCGACCTTGTCTTTCAGACGGTCGGAGCCGGCATAACGGGGCTCCCATTCAGGCTTGGGCTCAAGCTTGCTTTCATGGCCCGGCAGCTGATCCTCGTGGATCATGGGTTCCATGATGTCGGACATGAGGCCTACTCCTTGGCGGCGATCCCCATCCCCTCCTGCTGGAACTCATCGATCGTCGCTTCAGTTGCGGGTTCGTGCTTCGAAGGCCGTCCTTTCGGCTTGGCTTTCGGGTCTTTCGTCTTTCGCGCCATTCGCTGACCTTTTGCTTGAGGCAACGCACACGCCCAATACGACGGTGTACATCAAGCTTGGTCGGCGGCAATCCCGAGATCGCTCAACCGCGGCGAAAGCTCTGAGGAAGCGGCTCGGCGCGCCCAGCGTCGGCGCGCGAGTCCGAAGTGCCGGGGCGGCAGCGGGCGAGAAGCATGGGGAAGTCAAATTTGGTGTTGGCCTCAAGCGCGGACGCGGTTGCCGCGGAACATTCCGCCTCGGTTTCATAGCGGGTCTGCAGCGTCGCGACCTGCGTGCAGGCGCCGCCCCCGTCGGCGCAGCCCAGAATGGCAATAACGAAATATCCAGGTCCCATCAGCACGTCCCCTAAGACGCTGTTTTAACATCCGATTCCTGGATCGGTTCCAAGGCCGTTGCGCAAGTTGTTTGCCGCTGCCGGTCCGCTTTCCTACCTAGGGTGCATGGCAAACGACGCGGCGAAGGATCAGGCGAAGCCTAACGGCGGCTTTGCGGCGCTGTGGCGCTTCCTTCCGATGCTGTGGCCGAAAGGCGAGGCCGAGTTGAAGGCACGCGTGATCGTAGCCGTCGTGCTCGTGCTGGCGGGCAAGGCGGCGACTTTGCTGATGCCGTTTGCCTACAAGGCGGTGATCGATGGTATGTCGGGGCACAAGGCCGCGTTCGCCGTAATTGCAGGCTTGGTGGCCGGCTATGCGACGGCGCGCTTCGCCGGCGTCCTATCGGACAACCTTCGAAACGCCTTGTTCGAGAAGGTCGGCCAGGACGCCGCGCGGCGGCTAGCCGGCACCGTATTCCGCCACGTCCATGATTTGTCGCTCCGTTTCCACCTCGAGCGCCGCACCGGATCGCTTACCAAGATCGTCGAGCGAGGGACGAAGAGCATCGACATGATGCTCTATTTCCTGCTGTTCAACATCGCGCCGACAGTGATTGAGCTGGGCGCGATCTGCGTCATTTTCCTGGTGAAGTTCGGAGCGGGACTCGTCGCCGCGACGTTGGTGATGGTCGCAATCTACATCACCTTCACGCGCAAGGTGACCGACTGGCGCGCGCAGCTGCAGCGCCAGATGAACGACGTCGACAACAAGGCGATCGGTCGTGCGGTAGATAGCCTCCTCAATTACGAGACGGTCAAATATTTCGGCGCGGAGGAGCGTGAGGCAGGCCGTTACGACGAAGCCATCGGTGCCTTCGCCCGTGCATCGGTGCGCAACGAAGTGTCGCTCGCGTGGCTCAACATCGGCCAGTCGCTGATCACCAGTTTGATGATGGCCGGCGCGATGATCTTCACTGTATGGGGCTGGAGCCACGGACGCTTCACGCCGGGCGATGTGGTGCTGGTCAATTCGTTGCTGATGCAGCTGTTCCGGCCGCTCGACATGCTCGGATGGGTATATCGCTCAATTCGCCAAGGACTCATCGACATGGAAGCGATGTGGGACCTTCTCGATACCCCCGCGGAGGTCGTGGACGAGCCCGGCGCCAAGGCCCTGAAGGTCGGGAGGGGCGATGTGCGGTTCGAGGACGTCCGCTTCGGATATGAGGACGGGCGCGAAATCCTCAAAGGCCTCGATCTCGACATACCGCCTGGCACGAGCTGCGCCATCGTGGGCCCTTCCGGTGCGGGCAAATCCACGATCGCGCGCCTGCTTTACCGGTTCTACGACCCGACCGCCGGGCGCATTCTCATTGACGGACAGGACATTGCGGGCGTGCAGCAAAGGAGCCTTCGCTCCGCAATCGGCATCGTCCCGCAGGACACCGTCCTGTTCAACGACACGATCGGCTACAACATCGGCTACGGCCGAGGTGACCACAGCCAGGAGGAGATCGCGCAGGCGGCGCAAGGGGCCGCCATCGACCGATTCATCGCCGCTCTCCCCGACAAATATGAGTCGATGGTCGGCGAGCGAGGGCTGAAGCTTTCCGGTGGCGAGAAGCAGCGCGTTGCGATTGCGCGAACCTTGCTCAAGAACCCACCCATCCTTGTGCTCGATGAAGCAACGAGCGCGCTCGACAGCCGCACCGAGCAGGCGATCCAGGAAACGCTCGACCGTGTCGCCCAGAGCCGCACGACGATCATGATCGCGCACCGGCTTTCGACCATCGTCAATGCCGACCAGATCGTGGTCTTGGATGAAGGCCGCGTTGCCGAACGAGGGACCCATGACGAGCTGCTCGATCTGGGCGGCCTCTATGCCGATCTATGGTATCGCCAGGCAGCCGAACAGCTTGCGGAGGAAACCGCGCAAGCGGCTGAGTGATCAGGGGCGGCGGAGCCCGCGGAGGATGTTGCCTTCGGTGCTGAGATAAAGCCGGCGATAGTCGACGCGGGGCGTGTCGGCGAACATCAGATAATAATATTTCATCTGCTCCGACCACCAATAGCCCGGACAATGATCGCTCTGGATTTTGGGATTGGCGGTCACGTCAGCGAGGTCGGCATAGCCGTAGCGCGCCTTGTTCCAGCGCTTCATCGCCAAATAGTGATCGCGGACGATCAGCCGCCATTCTTCGCGCCGATCGAGCAGCCAATGGTTGAAGGCAGCGTCGGCAAGCTCCGGCCTCAGATCATTGGTCTTGCTAAGCGCGCGCATGTCCGTGGAATCAATGCTCTCGGGTAAAACGCCGTAGCGCGTCTGGACCTTTGCCCAGGTGCGCGTGTGGGCTGCGCCCATCACGGGCTCCCCGCCCTGCGCCAGAAGTCCGCCGTAGAAGGAGCCGAGCTCGTCCTGTTCGGAATCGAGCGGCTTGCCGGTCTCGAAATCGACATTGGCAAACCACAGGTTCGCGCCCTGCCGCAGGGGCTGGTGCTTCAGGATCGCCGACGTGCAGGCGCGGTACATCCTCAGGCAATCACGGTCGCCGAGCAGGTCCCAGCCGTCCCACAGATATTCATAATAGCTGTCCGACGGTGGACCGATGGTCGCGCGGCGGCTCTTCCACTTGCCGGTCATGCAATCAATGCTGTCGGCGAGCAGGCCGATTTTCGACCGTCGCTCAAACATCGAGACGAGCGCTCTCTTGGCGGCAGCGCGATAGCGATCATCGCCGGTTGCGCGGCTCAGGAAGCCGAATTCTGGGATGAAGGTGCCGGTCTCCGCCGGGTTGGTTTCGGGTCCGCGAAGCGCACCCGTTTTGAGATTAATATAGCGGTGCGGGATGCCGAGCGGCGATGCCGCGAAGCTCGGCAGCAGGCGATCGGCGCAATCGCGGGCCTTTGCCAGCAACGCTGGGTCGCCGCATGCGTGATATGCGGAAAGCAATCCGCCGACCAACCTGATCGAGGTCTCGAACACCGAGACTTCGCCGTCGAAGTCGAAGTCGAGACTGGACTTCACCCACTCGACGCCGTCGCGGAACTCCTCGTCCAAACCCATCACCCACAATGTGTCGAGCGCCTCGACGATGGTCAGACCCAAATGATGGTTCTTGAGCGGAAAGCTTTCTGAGCCGCCGCTGATCGGCTTGATCTGGTCTTTGCCCCATGCTTGCTCGCGATAATTGCGCCAC
Organism: Sphingomicrobium sp.; assembly: GCA_040414585.1. GTDB lineage: Bacteria > Pseudomonadota > Alphaproteobacteria > Sphingomonadales > Sphingomonadaceae > Sphingomicrobium. The sequence continues at coordinate 21,493 of JBEDUM010000145.1, forward strand.
GCCCAGCGCATTTCCGACTGGACATCCCCGCCGATCGCGCGCCAATTCATGGGTCTTGCGATGGCGCGGCCCGGAAACAGCAACGCGGCACCGCTCATGCGAAGCAAAGAGCGTCGGGTGATCCGTCGAAGGCCCATCGCGCGAGGCTAGCCGCACGTTTCATGTCGCGCTACTCGCACCGAAGTGGCGTTCATGACCGACCCGCACGATCTCCTCAAGCGCACATTCGGTTTCGATCACTTCCGCGGCATTCAGGAAGAGGTGATCGGCCGCGTGCTCGCCGGAAAGCACACGCTTGCGGTCATGCCGACCGGGGCCGGCAAGTCGCTCTGCTACCAGCTTCCGGCGCTGGCGCGCGAAGGCACCGCGTTGGTGATCTCGCCGCTGATCGCGCTGATGCACGATCAGATCCGGAGTGCGAGTGCGGTCGGGCTGCGCGCGGCGTCGCTAACCTCGGCGGACGCAGATCGCGACCAGACCGTACAGCGCTTTAAGGCGGGAGAGCTCGACCTTCTCTATGTCGCGCCCGAGCGGGCGACCGGAGAGGCCTTCCGTCGGCTGGTGAGCAGGGTGAACCTCGCGCTGATCGCGATCGACGAAGCGCATTGCGTCAGTGAGTGGGGCCATGATTTCCGGCCAGATTATCGACAGCTCAAGGGCTTGCTCGACGAGAATGCCGACGTGCCGCGGCTGGCGCTCACGGCGACCGCCGACAAGCGCACGCGCGCCGATATTCTGGTGCAGCTCGGAATCCCTGCCGAGGGGCTGGCAATTGCCGGCTTCGATCGGCCGAACATCCGCTACCAGGTGCGGCAGCGCGATGGACTTCAGCAACAGCTTCGAATGCTGCTTGCGCAGGAGCCGGGCGCCGGGATCGTCTACGCGCCAAGTCGCGACAAGGTCGAGCGTATCGCCGAGCAATTGTCTGGCTCTGATCGCGCCGCGCTGCCCTATCACGCCGGTCTCGAGCCGCAAGTTCGTGCCCGCAATCAGGCGGCTTTCGTCGAGTCCGAAAACCTTGTGATCGCCGCAACCGTCGCGTTCGGGATGGGCATCGACAAACCCGACGTGCGCTTTGTCGCCCACGCCGGAATTCCGAAGTCGATTGAAGCCTATTACCAGGAAACCGGCCGCGCAGGACGTGACGGGGAGCCTGCCGAAGCATGGCTGTTCTGGGGCGCAGAGGATTTTGCGCGAGCGCGCCAGCGAATTGAAACCGAGGTCGAACCGGAACGCCGGGCCGCTGAACGCGAGCGCCTGAACGCTCTTGCCGCCTTCGTCGAAACATCGGGTTGCCGCCGCGCCATTCTGCTCCGGCATTTCGGCGAGGATCCGCCCGAGCACTGCGGAAACTGCGACAATTGCCTCGATCCTCCCGCGACAATCGATGCGACGGAGGTCGCGCGGAAATTGCTTTCAGCTGCGTTTCGCACCGAAATGCGCTTCGGTGTCGGCCATCTCGCCGACGTGCTCGCCGGTAACGACAATGAGAAAGTGCGCAGCTTCGGTCATCATCGGTTGTCGGTGTTCGGAATCGCGTCGTCCGAAGAGCTTGCGCTGGTCCGCCCCGTGTCGCGCGCGCTCATCGCCCGCGACGCACTCCGACCGGACGCCTACGGCGGCCTTAGCTTCGGTCCCGGCGCTCGGCCGATCCTCAAGGGCGAGCAGCAGCTGACCATCGCCGTACCACCTCCGCGCAAGCGCGGGAGCAGGCGCAGCCCCGTCAGTTCCGCAGAGCCGCTGTTCGACGCACTGCGCGAAGCACGCCGGAAGCTGGCGGCGGAGGCCGGCGTGCCGCCGTACGTGATCTTCCACGATTCGACTCTTCGCGAGATCGCCGAGCGCAAACCTCGCAGTCTCAGCGAATTAGGTCAGGTGCAGGGCGTCGGCGCAGTCAAGCTCAAACGCTATGGCGAAGCAATGCTCGCGGCCCTTTCGACAAACGGCTGATGTTCAGACTTGCGTAAGTCGCACTACCGTTGAAGAGACCTTAAACCGGTTTTTTTAATACCCTCGGGGAGAGACATGATCCGCAAGCTTCTTCTTGCGACGGCCGCGATTGCGGTCGTTACTTCGGCGGCCAATGCCGCCGCACCGCACAAGGCATCCGCCACGGCTTCGGCGACACTGCCCGCATCCAATCCGTTCGCCAAGCCAAGCACCTTGCCGTTCCAGACGCCGGATTTCTCCAGGATTAGCGACCGCGATTACCTGCCCGCGCTGCTCGCCGGCATGGCGCAGCAGAAGAAGGAAGTGACAGCGATCGCCAACCAGAAGGCGAAGCCGACATTCGCGAACACCGTCGAAGCAATGGAGAAGTCGGGCCTGCTCCTCGAGCGCGCGAATCTCGCGTTCAGCGCGGTCAATGGCGCGAACACGAACGACACGCTGCAGGCAACCGATACGAAGACGGCGCCTCTGTTCGCCGCGCACAACGACTTCATCTATCTCAATCCGAAGCTCTTCGAGCGCTTCAAGTACCTGCACGACCATCAGGCCGAGCTGAACCTCAACCCCGAGCAGGCGAAGCTGCTCGATGTCTACTACAAGCAGTTCGTCCATGCGGGTGCAGAACTGGCGCCGGCGAAGCAGGTTGAGCTCAAGGCCATCAACAAGCGGCTGAGCTCGTTGCAATCGGAGTTCGGTCAGAAGCTGCTCGCCGCCGCCAAGGCCGGTGCGGTGCATGTCGATGACGCGGCGCCGCTCGCCGGCCTGTCGCCGGAGCAGCTCGCGGCGGCTCAGGAAGCGGCGAAGGGGCGCAAGCTATCAGGCTATGTCGTGCCGCTGCAGAACACGACCCAGCAGCCATCGCTCTCCTCGCTCACAAGCCACGACACCCGCCAGAAGCTGTTCGAGGCGAGCCTCAACCGCGCCGAGCGCGGTGACGCGAACGACACTCGGACTATCATCAGTGAGATTGCGCAGCTGCGCGCCAAGAAGGCCGGCCTCTTCGGCGCAGCGAACTTCGCCGACTACAATCTTTACGACCAGATGGCGAAGGACCGCGCAACTGCGGTCAGTTTCCTGGATCGCCTCGCGCCCGCCGTCTCGGCGAAGGCGCACCGGGAGTGGTCGGATATCGTGGCGCTGGCGAAGAACCAGGGTGCGAGCTTCCAGCCGACCGCAGCCGACTGGAACTTCTACGCCGACCAGATCCGCAAGCAGCGCTACGCGCTCGATAGCGACGAGCTGAAGCAATATTTCGAGTTCAACAAGGTGCTCGAGGACGGCGTGTTTTATGCCGCCAACCAGCTTTATGGCCTGACCTTCAAGGAGAGGAAGGACATTCCGACCTGGAGCCCGGACATGCGCGTGTTCCAGGTTTACGACAAGGACGGCAAGGAACTGGCGATCTTCATGATCGACCCTTGGAAGCGCGACAACAAGTCGGGCGGCGCCTGGATGTCGAACCTCGTCAACCAGTCGTACCTGCGCGGTACCAAACCGGTCGTGTTCAACGTCGAGAACTTCACCAAGCCCGCTCCCGGTCAGCCGGCCCTGATAAACTGGGACGACGTGACGACGATGTTCCACGAGTTCGGGCACGCCCTGCACGGAATGTTCGCGTCGCAGGTCTATCCGACACTGTCAGGCACAAGCGTTGCGCGCGACTTCGTGGAGTTCCCGTCCCAGTTCAACGAGAATTGGGCGCTCGATCCGAAGATCCTGCCGCACTACGCGGTCAACCATAAGACCGGGCAGGCCATCTCGCCGGAGCTGGTGCAGAAGATTCTCGCCGCCCGGACTTTCAACCAGGGCTACGACGTTGGCGAAGCGCTCGAGGCTGCACGGCTCGACCTCGACTGGCACTCGCTGCCGCCGGACGCGCCGCGCCAGGATGTCGACCAGTTCGAGACCCAGGCGCTGGCCAAGAGCGGGTTCGACGTCGCCGACGTGCCTCCGCGTTATCGCTCTAGCTATTTTCTCCACATCTGGAGCAACGGCTATTCCGCGAGCTATTATGCCTATGCATGGACTCGGATGCTTGGACAGGATGCCTTCAACTGGTTCCAGACCCACGGCGGCCTGACCCGCGAGAACGGACAGCGCTTCCGCGACATGGTCCTGTCGCGCGGCAATACCGAGGACCTTGCCGAGATGTACCGGGACTGGGCTGGGCACGACCCAAGCATTCAGCCCTATCTCGACTATTACGGGCTGACCGGCGGGACCTCTACGCCGTCGGCGGCGCCGACGCCGGCGACCACTCCAGCCCAGGCAACTCCGGCGCCTGCGCCGAAGAAAGGTGAAAGGGGCCGGTAAGCCATGATCCGCCAGCTAGACGATCGAACCTTGGTCAGCGGTCAGATCGCTCCCCAGGAGGTCGCCGGGCTGGCGGAACACGGTATCACGGTCATCGTCAACAACCGGCCGGACGGAGAAGAACCCGGGCAGCCGCTTGCGGCGGATATCGAAGCTGCGGCGGCCGAAGCCGGCATTCCCTATCATTTCGTGCCGATCATTCGCGGTATCGGCCCGGCCGATGTCGAGGAGATGCAGAAGGCGCTCCATGAAACCGGTGACGGCAAGCTGCTTGCATTCTGCCGTTCGGGGAAAAGATCAGCGCTCGCCTGTGCCTTGGCGCATCGCGAGGATGGTGTTTCGCGCGAAGAGGTCGAGGAACGGCTCACCGCGGCGGGCTTCGATCCGGGACCGATCGCGCACCTGCTTTAGGCGGCCTTCTCCGCAAGAAGTCGCCGCGCCAATTCGACGTCCTCGTCGAGCACCATGAGGCGCACGGGCAGAAAGAGCCCGCCGTAGAAATAGTTGATCTCGGTATCGAAGAGCACGGCATCCACGCCTTCGCTTTCGAGGTAGAGCCGCGCGAGATCGGCTTCGACCCTCGTGCTGTATCGGGCTGCTTCGACGAGATCGGTCACCAGGGTTTGTCCGCGCCAGCCGTGATCTCTTCCGGGCGAGATGCGCGACCGAGAATCGAATTGCGATGGGGGAAGCGGCCAAAGCGCCGGATAAGGTCGCGATGGCGGTTCGCATATTTGATCTGCTCCTCGTCGCCGATCTGCATGAATAGAAGCACGGCCCGATTCTGATCGTCCATCTTTTCGCTATGCTGGAACGGCATGTAGAGGAACTTGCGCTCGTCTTTCGGCAACTGCGTGTCGAGGCCCTCGTCGACGGCCGCCTTGGCGATCGCCAGCGCCAAATGATCCGTCGAATAAGCATCCGCATGACCGCGAAACATGTTGCGCGGGAGCTGGTCGAACAGGATAACGGCGGCAACCGCCGTGAGCGGATCGGTCAGGAAGTCTTCCACGGGCAGTTGCCGCTTCTCGCTCCAGAGCTTGAGGAAATTCTGCCTGACCCGGTGGTCGAACTCCGGCCCGCCTTCCCACCATTCTTCCGGCCTGAGGCCGAACCAGAATTTGAGGACGTCCGCGCGCCAGTCCGAAGTCAAGCCGCCGTGCCTCCAACGGTCAAGCCATCGATCAACAAGGTTGGCTGGCCCACGCCCGCGGGCACGCTCTGGCCGCCCTTGCCGCAGATGCCGACGCCCTCGTCGAGCGCGAGGTCGTTGCCAATCCCCTTCACCCGCGTGAGCACGGTCGGGCCATCGCCGATCAGCGTCGCGCCCTTGATCGGTTCGGCGATCTTGCCGCCGCGGATGCGGTAGGCCTCCGTGCAAGAGAAGACGAACTTGCCGCTCGTGATGTCGACCTGCCCGCCGCCGAAGCTCTTCGCGTAAATACCGTCACTGACGCGCTCGACCAGCTCCGCCGGATCATCCTTGCCGCCAAGCATGAAGGTGTTAGTCATGCGCGGCATCGGCGCGTGCGCGAAGCTTTCACGACGACCATTGCCGGTCGGCTCGACCCCCATGAGCCGGGCGTTCAAGCGGTCCTGGATGTAGCCTTTGAGGATGCCATCCTCGATGAGAACGTTCCGTCGCGTCGGCGTGCCTTCGTCGTCGATTGTGAGCGACCCGCGGCGCTGCTCGATCGCGCCGTGGTCGATCACCGTCACGCCTGGAGCCGCCACGCGTTCGCCAATCCGGCCGGAAAAGGCCGAAGTGCCCTTGCGGTTGAAATCGCCTTCCAAGCCGTGCCCGACCGCTTCGTGCAGCAGCACGCCAGGCCAACCAGGCCCGAGAACCACCTGCATTTCCCCCGCCGGAGCGGCAACGGATTCGAGGTTCGTCAGTGCCTGGGCCAACGCGATATCGATCGCGCGCTCCCACTGCGCGTCCTCGAACAATTTTCCGTAGAGATAGCGGCCGCCGAGTCCATGAAATCCGATCTCGCGACGCCCGTTCTGCTCGGCGACGATCTGAACTCCGAGGCGCACAAGCGGCCGCACGTCGGATGCGACGAAACCGTCGCCACGGACAATGTCGATCACGCTCCAGCTGGCCGCCAGCGTGGCGCTGACTTGGACCACACGCGGATCGCGCGCACGCGCCGCAGCGTCGATCTTTTGGCAGAGCGCGACTTTCTCGGCGAAGGGGACGAGGCTGAGCGGATCGTCCGAACCATACATCGCCTGGTTGGTGCGGGAGGGCGGTGGCGCGGGCTGGCCCCTGGCCGGATCGAGCAGCTTGAGCGTGGCGGCCGCGCGTTCGATGGCCGCTTCGCTGATCTCGTTCGCATGTGCGAAGGCCGTGGTCTCTCTGGTGACTCCGCGCAGTCCGAATCCGGATGAGCTGTGATAGTCGGCGGTTTTCAGCCGCCCATCGTCGAACCCAAATGCTTCACTGGCGCTGTACTGGAGATAGAGTTCGCCGTCGTCGTGACCCGACAGATGTCTGGCCGCCAGCCGCCGCGCAGAATCAGGATCGAGACTGCGATAGAGGAACCGGCGCGGATCGGGCGCGGTCATGCTGACTGCTGGTCCGCCGGTCCCCCCTCAAGGACAAAGCGTCGGTCGCAATAGCCGCACTCGACAAAGCCAACTTCCGGATCGATCCGCAGGAACACTCGCGGGTGTCCCAGCGACGGAGATATCTCGCCCGACCCGTCGCAGGCGACCTGGACGGTCGAAACGCGGATCACTTCTGGCGGCGGCGGTATTGGCATGGCCAGCGAGGTAGCAACGGCACCGGCCCCATTCAACCTGTCGGCTTGTCGCACCGAAAACGCGCTCCTATGCCCGCGCCAGCCATGGACGAACCCGCGATCCGGATTGAATCGCTTTCGAAGACGTACGAGGGCGGAAAGCGCGCACTGAACGACGTCAGTTTCGACGTGCCGCGCGGACAGATATTCGGTCTGCTGGGCCCCAACGGCGCGGGCAAGTCGACCCTGATCAACATCCTTGCCGGCCTGGTCGTCAAGACTAGCGGCACAGTGACGATCTGGGGCTTCAACATCGACGAGCATCCACGCAATGCGAAGCGATCAATCGGCGTCGTCCCGCAGGAGATCATCTTCGATCCCTTTTTCACGCCGCATGAGACGCTTGAGATCCAGGCAGGCCTGTACGGCATTCCTCCGGGCGAGCGGCAAAGCGACGAGCTGCTCGCGGCCATGCATCTCACCGACAAAGCTAACGCATATTCGCGCACGCTCTCGGGCGGAATGAAGCGACGGTTGCTTGTCGCCAAGGCGATGGTCCATTCGCCACCCATCCTGGTTCTCGACGAGCCGACGGCCGGCGTCGACGTCGAACTGCGCCGGCAACTGTGGGACTATGTGCGCAAGCTGCACGCTCAAGGCGTGACGATCGTTCTGACGACACACTATCTCGAGGAGGCCGAGGAGCTGTGCGACCGCATCGCCATCATCCATCACGGCCGGGTGATCGCGAACGAGCCCACGCGTGAGCTCGTTTCGAAGGCGCAGGAGAAAGCGGTGGTAGTGACCTTCGACCGCGACATTGCGCATGTCCCGACCAACGTCTGCTTCGAAAATATCGCGCTGATCGATGAGCGGACGCTCGAGATCACCTATCGCAAGGACAAGGTGAATGCGGGCCAGGTGCTCAGCGCGCTGACGGAGGATGGTCTCGGCATCGTCGATGTTTCGACGCGCGACCCCGATCTCGAGGACGTATTCCTGAGCCTGACCTCGACAGCGCGGGAAGCTGCGTGAGCATCAACGCCGACGTCCTGATCGTCGGGAGCGGTGCAGCCGGACTCACCGCGGCTCTGAACCTAGCCGGGACTCACAAAGTCGCCGTCATCGCAAAAGGCGCGCTCGGCGAAGGCGCGACGGGACGCGCGCAGGGCGGCATTGCTGCCGTGTTGGAGGAAGGCGATAGCTTCGAAGCCCATGTCAACGACACGATGATTGCCGGAGCCGGACTCAACGACTTGCGTGTAGTCGAACACGTTGTTGAAGCCGCGCCCCGGGCGATCCAGCATCTGATGGACCTTGGGGTGCCGTTCGCACAGGAGGGTGATGCACTGCACCTGACCCGCGAGGGCGGCCACAGCCATCGGCGCATCGTCCATGTCGCCGACGCTACAGGATATGCGGTGCAGCAGGCGCTGGAAGCTGCTGCGGCAAAACACCCGAACATCACGCTCGTACCCGACATGGTGGCAATCGATCTCGTGACCGGCCGCCACGCAACGCACTTCTCAACCAGCGGATCGGTGCACGGGCTGTACGCCTTCAACCGAAAAAAGAAGCGAGTCGAGACGCTTACCGCCAAAGCGACGATCCTCGCCAGCGGCGGGGCCGGACGCGCCTATCTCTATTCGACCGCTCCGCGCGGGGCGACGGGGGACGGCATTGCAATGGCTTGGCGGGCTGGCTGCCGCGTCTCCAACATGGAGATGATGCAATTTCATCCGACCTGTCTCTACAATTTGCAGATCAAGAATTTCCTGATCACCGAGGCGGTGCGCGGCGAGGGTGGGGTTCTGAAGCATCCGGAAACAGGGCACCGCTTCATGCCCGAGTATGATGAACGAGGTGAGCTTGCCCCCCGCGACATCGTAGCGAGAGCGATCGATCATGAGATCAAGCGCGACGGGCTCGACTATGTCTTCCTCGACATTTCGCACCGCGAGCCGGACTTCGTGCGCGGACATTTCCCGAACATCTACGAAAAGCTGCTGGGGCTCGGAATCGACATCACAAAGGAGCCGATCCCAGTCGTGCCGGCGCAGCACTACACCTGCGGCGGAGTGGTGGTGGACCTTGACGGACGAACGGACGCGCCTGGTCTCTATGCCGCTGGCGAGGTGACGCAGTCGGGCCTGCACGGAGCAAATCGGCTCGCGTCGAACAGCCTGCTGGAATGTCTCGTCTTTGGCGAGGCGGCCGCGAAGCATATTACCGCGAATTTCGCACATCTTCCGGAAGTGCCGGAAATCCGCGCCTGGGACGAAAGCAGGGTCACCGACAGCGACGAGGAAGTCGTGATCACCCAGACATGGGGCGAGATTCGTCGCTTCATGTGGAACTATGTCGGAATCGTCCGCACGACCAAGCGGCTCGAGCGTGCCAAGCATCGGATCGACATGCTGCGCCAGGAAGTGCGGGAGTACTACGCGCACTTCCGTGTGACTCCCGACCTGATCGAGCTTCGGAACCTCGTCGAAGTCGCCGACCTGATCATCCGGTCCGCTCTGTCCCGGCACGAGAGCCGCGGCCTGCACTACACGCTCGACTATCCGGACATGCTGCCGGCGCCGAAGGACACCGTGCTGGTGCCGTAAGTTCATGCCATCAAAGGTTCGCTTAACCCGAGTTCACATCGAAAGGAGGACCGCCGATGCTCTACGTCTGGATGGGCCTGCTCAAGCCGGATGCGGGCCCGATCCCGCAATCGGTCCAGGAGCAGACGACCGACTTTCTCGGGCAGCCTTTCATTAAGGTCCACTTCGCCGGGCAGCTTCGTGACGAGTCCGGCAAGCGTGTCGGCATGATGATGATCTTCGAACACGACAGCCGCGAGCACGCGGAAACCTTCGTGACTACCAGCCCATACTTCCAGGCCGGCCTGTTCGAAAACGAAAAGCTATACGAATATCTGGATGAGGTGGGCTAAGGTCGCGTCGCGCGGTCTAAAGTATTCCAATTGCCCACAGGATCAGCGCCCAGAGCGCGATCGAGACACCGAGGATCACGCGCAGCCTGACGCCGAGCGGGTAACGATCGTCGACGACTTCGTCTTCGTCGCAATTGTCGTGCTCAATCGGCGCTGGAGCCGCGGCGTTCGGCTGCTTGAATGGACTTTGAAGTAATGCAGCACTGATCGCGGCCTGGGGAATTGGGTGGTGAAATTCGCAACCAAAATAATGGCCGCTGTTCCAGATTACCGTGGCCACGGTCGGGCCGACTTCGGGCAAGTCCACCTGGAGCTGTTCGAAGGTTGCGAGATCGGCACGAGTTTCGATCAGAATGCCGGTCGCGGACAGGTCGTGGATCACGACCTCATCGCCAGTCCCCGGAAGCACAGCGTCGAGACTAAGCTGTCGTCTGGGCGCAGCGCGCCGATTCCGTGATTCAATCCGTTCGAGCCGCGCGACTGCCTGCATACCGTTCCTCCCGCCTTCGGCGTAAAGGCAGGTGGTAAACGAGGCGTTGAGATCCGATCCGTTTCGCCGGGCTTATTGCAGCACTTCGCTCTCGAGCGGCACGGAACCGGTAAACAGCGGAGCAAAGGCCGCGGGCTGCTCCTGCGTTTGGCGGCGCGCGAAACGCGAACGATATTGGGTTGGGCTGACGCCCATCCGCCGCGCGAAAACCTTTCGCATCTGTTCGTAGCTGGAGAAGCCTGCCTTGTATGCGACCTGCTCTACCTTTTCCGAGCCTTCCTCGAGATGCCGTTTCGCGATTTCAGTCCGAGCCATTTCGACCCAATCGGCAGGCGACGTCCCCGTCGCCGCTTCGAATGCGCGGAAGAAATTGCGGAGGCTCATGTTGGCCTTTTCCGCGAGCCTCTCTGTCCTCAAATCCTCGCACGGATTTTCGACGATCCAACCGAGTACGGAGCCCAACGGCCCCTCTATGGCTTGCGATTGAAGCGGGGCGCTGAATTGCGACTGCCCGCCGGGCCGCTTCATAAACACGACCAGGTTACGGGCGACCAAGAGCGCCAACGCATGGCCGTAATCTTCCTCGACCATCGCAAGCGCCATATCGATGCCCGACGTGATTCCGGCAGACGTCCAGACATTGCCGTCCTGGACGTAAATGGAGTCAGGACGAACATCGATGTCGGGGAATGATTCCTGCAGATGTGGGCAATCCTCCCAGTGCGTCGTCGCGCCACGCCCGCGCAGCAGCCCGGCCTGGGCGAGAATGAAGGCACCGCAGCAAACCGAGGCCACGCGGCGGGCCTTCGTGCAGTTGCTCCTGATCCAGACCGGCAGGCGCGGGTCACAGCTGTGGTGATCGATGATTCCACCGGTCATGATAATCGTGTCGAACTTGCCGCGCGGCAGATCTCCGACGCGGTACGTTTCGACCATGATGTTCTGTTCGGTGCGGACGGGACCGCCGTCGATCGATAGCGGCTCGACAATATAAAGAAGTTCGGATGCCTGACCCGTGCGGATGAGGTGACGGGCCGCGGAGTGGAACACGCCTGCGGGTCCCGCGAAATCGAGCAGGTCGCACCCGTCGAAAAGCAGCATCGCAATGCGCTTCAGCCGCGGTTGCATGGCGGTTCTCCGCAGTTCGCCCGGAAGACGCACCAGCCGGTAGCCTGAGGATGCCACCGGCCGGTGACAATGTCGATTCACTTGGCAGCGACCTTGATCGATCCTTGCAAGGCAAGCGGGCCGCTCGCGCGGGCGACTGCCTGCTGGATGTCGATCCGGGCCTTGGACATCGCTGCGGAATAGCAATGATGCTGTGCGATCATCTCCGCGACGGGCGCCCGCCTTTCTTCGAAGCAAAGACCGGTCGCGGCGCGGTCGACGCGCCGATCGAGCGTTGACCTTCCGGCGGCTGACGTGAGATCCAGATCCGCGTAACTGACGATTGCGGTCGGCACGCCGCCCTCGACAACGAGGGGGTTACTCTGAGCACCGGCCTGAGTGGCAGCCAGGAACATCCCGGCCGAAGCGATTACAATGCGCTGGGTCTGCATCGTTCATCTCCTGTGACTGGACGGCCCGGCCGGCCATCCATTCCAGAAGACTAAACCGAAGCAGGTTTGGCCAAAATGACAGAAGCCCCTCGATTCATGCCAAATTCCGGAAGTCTTCCCAGCCACTGCCAAAACAGCCCACCGCACCTACATTGGTGCGGCTTCCTTCCAACCGTCACCCTGCTAAACCGCCCCGTTCATGCCCGACGCTTCCACACCTTCGACCAGGAACCATCTCTATCTCGTAGATGGCTCGAGCTACATCTTCCGCGCCTATCATCGGCTTCCGCCACTGACGAACCGCCATGGCCAGCCGGCCGGTGCAGTCTACGGTTACACGG
>JBEDUM010000146.1:0-3038 GCA_040414585.1 Sphingomicrobium sp.
GCCCTGTTTCTCGGGCTGAACGGCGATGCGCCGCGCTTTTCGCCTCTCGCTGAGGCGGCCGCGCGGGCCTTCAGCGTCATGCCTCTTCTCGCGCAGCTGGATGCTTCCGACGCACCTTTGTTCGCAACGGCGATGAGCCTTGCACGCTGGCATTCGTGCCACCGTTTCTGTGCAAATTGCGGTGATTCGACCGAGATTGCTCGGGGCGGTTGGTCGCGCTCCTGCCTGGGTTGCTCGGCGGAGCATTTCCCACGCGTCGATCCGGTCGCGATCATGCTGGTCGAGCATGAAGGCAAGGTGCTGCTCGGCCGCCAGCCGCATTATCCGCCGGGGCGCTATTCCGCGCTCGCGGGCTTCATCGAAGTCGGGGAAACGATCGAGGGCGCGGTGGCGCGCGAAATCAAGGAGGAGGTGGGGATCGATCTGGGCGAGGTCCGCTACGTCGCGAGCCAGCCCTGGCCGTTCCCCTCATCGCTGATGATCGGTTGTTGGGCGCAGGCCTCGTGCGGCGATCTTACCATCGACACAAACGAACTCGAGGATGCGCGCTGGTTTACGCGCGAGCAGGTTCGGCAGGCTATCGCTGGCGCTGAGAACGCACCGTTCCAAGCCCCCCCGCCGAGCGCAATCGCACGCACGTTGATGGAGCATTGGCTCGGTGCTTGAAGCCGCGCAAAGTCGCCCTTAAGAGGCGCGGAAAATCCATCTGTCTCGCGTTCGCGAGGAAACCAGGGAAAATCCATGGACGACCGCTTCAACACGATTGCCGGCTGGGTGCTGTTCGCAGGCATTGTCGCGCTCGGATCTTCGATCGTTGCCGGCGAAATGTTCAAGAGCGAGCGCCCGGAGAAGATGGGATTTCCGATCGCGGGCGCCGAGGAAGAGAGCGCAAGCGGCGCGGTGGCGGAGCAGCCGATTGAGGTCTATCTCGCCAAGGCAGATCCCGCCGCGGGCCAGCAGGTCTTCAACAAATGCATGGCGTGCCACAATGCCGAAAAGGGCGGTGCCAACCAGCTCGGCCCGAACCTCTGGGGCGTGCTCGGCGAGCCGATCGGCCAAGGCAGGGGCTTCGCATTCTCGGATGCACTTTCGAAGAAGGGCGGCACCTGGAACTGGGACAATCTCAGCCAGTGGCTGACCAGCCCGCGCAATTTCGCGCCGGGTACCAAGATGACCTTCGCGGGCCTCGGCAGCCCGCAGGACCGAGCGAACGTGATCGCTTTCCTCAACTCTCATAGCGACGCGCCGAAGCCGTTGCCGGCCGCACCTGCCGCTACGACAGCGACGGCAAACGGCGCGGCCCCACCTGCGGCTACGGCAACGACTGCGAACGGCCCAGCCGCCGCAGGTAACGCCTCCGGACCGGCGGGCGCCAAGACCCCCTAGCTTCCGTCCTTCGCGCGGATCTCGTCCGAGTCGCGAAATTCGCGCTCGTAGAAGCTCGTCACAAACTCCCAAGCCTCGTCGGCATCTTCGCACCAGCGGATAAGATCGAGGTCGTGGGGTGAAATGACTCCTTCCTCGACCATCGCGTCGAAGTTGATGACGCGGTTCCAATAGTCGCGGCCAAACAGAAGGATCGGCAGCGGACGCACCTTCCCGGTCTGCACCAAGGTCAGAAGCTCGAACAATTCGTCGAACGTGCCGTAACCGCCCGGGAAGACGGCAACCGCGCGGGCGCGCAGCAGGAAATGCATCTTCCTCAGCGCAAAATAGTGAAACTGGAAGCTGAGTTCCGGTGTGACGTAGCGGTTCGGCAACTGTTCGTGGGGAAGCACGATGTTGAGGCCAATGGTCTCCTGCCCTTCCTCCCAAGCGCCGCGGTTGGCCGCTTCCATGATCGACGGACCGCCGCCCGAGCAAACGACGAAATGGCGCTTGCCCTCTTCGTCGTACAGGCAACGGCTAGCATGCCTCGCCAGTTCTCGCGCAACTTCATAGTAGGGCGCCTTCGCCTTGAGCCGTTCGGCGATCGCCTCCTGTTCCGGGTTCGTGGCCGCGGCGACGAGAGCGTCCGCCATCTCGGGGGAAGGGATTCGCGCCGACCCGTAGAAGACGAAAGTCGAGGCGATACCGGCCTCATTGAGAAACAGGTCGGGCTTCAGCAGCTCGAGTTGGAAGCGGACGGGCCTGAGGTCTTCGCGCAGCAGGAATTCGCTGTCCTGAAATGCGAGCTTGTATGCCGAGCTCTCGGTCTGCGGGATCGACGGCACGTGCTCGGCGGCACGTGCGTCGACCTTGGATGTCGGGAAGATACGCTTGGGCGGTAACGGTTGCGTCATACATCCCGACTAGCCGCAAACTGTGACAGCGTCACTCCGCCGGCGCGGGCTCCCTCTTGGCACCCCAATCGATCCGCCGCGTCGCGTACATCACTCCGGAAAGGGCGGCGAAGAGCAGCAGCGAGCCGATCAGCAGCGAATAAGCCTCGAGGCTCAGCAGGATGTACAGTACGGCATAGAGCCCGACGAGCAAGGCGCCGATGAAGGCCGCCCGCCGCCAGCTGCCGAGCACTGCCGCAGAGTAGGCCGTGTTCAGGCCGGCGATTGCGGCGGACGCGAGAATGTACGCGGGCGTGAAGCCGATCACCTCGGCGAAAGCGAGAAGCAGCGCGAAGAAGAGCACCAGTGCTGCGCCCATCAGCAGATATTCGACGGGGGAGACCCGCACGCCGCCGATCACGTCGAACATCAGCAATGCGAGGAACGTGAAGCCGATGAAAAGGAATCCGTATTTCACCGCGCGGTTGACCTGCGAATAGAGGTCGACCGGCTGGATCAGGCTGATCTGTGCGGTCTGCGCCTGTGGGTCCGCCGTTGTTCGGTCGTCAGGGCCTGCAGCCGACGGGGTCGGCGCTCCGGCATCGGCAGTGCTGACCAGCGACCGGCCGAGCGCAAGGTTGCCGATGCGATAGGTCGCATCGAAGCCGCGCGCGGCCACGTTTCGCGCTCCCGGAAGGAAGTCGCCGCCAAAGCTTGGGCTGGGCCAGGACGAGCGGACCGTCCAGCGGGTGTCACCCGCCTGCGGAGCAAGACTGA
>JBEDUM010000147.1:0-3772 GCA_040414585.1 Sphingomicrobium sp.
AACCTGTTCCTCGCCGCGTTCAACCTGATCCCGGCCTTTCCCATGGACGGCGGGCGGGTGTTGCGCGCGCTGCTGGCCACGCGCATGGGCTACGTGCGCGCGACCGAAATCGCCGCGTTCATCGGTCAGGGCTTCGCCTTCGCGCTCGGCTTCATCGGGCTGTTCTTCAACCCGCTGCTCATCTTCATCGCCATCTTCGTCTATCTCGCGGCCTCCTCGGAGGCCCATCTCGTCGCCATCCGGGCGATGTCACGCGGCGTGCCGACGAGCGCGGCGATGATGACCCAATTCGCCACGCTGGCGCCCGACGCGCACGTGGAGGAGGCGGTGCAGACGCTGCTGCGCACGAGCCAGAGCGAGTTTCCCGTGGTCGACGCGGCGGGAAAGCCGGTCGGCCTCCTCGGCCGCGGCGATCTCATTCGCGCGCTCAAGCAGCTCGGCCCCGACGCCCGCGTCGCCGATGCCATGTCCGCCACGGTGCCGACCATCGGTCACCGCCGCTGCCTGGAAGAGGCGTTCCGCATGTTGCAGGAAAAATCGGCGCCTGCCGTCGCCGTGGTCGACGGCAGCGGGCGGCTCGTGGGTCTCGTCACCTCCGAGACCGTCGGCGAGATGCTGATGTTGCACGAAGCGTTGCCCAAAGGCGCGCGGCTCGGGCCGTGGACGCGCCCAACGGGCGCGTGATCGATCCGTGCCCATTGCCTGCGAATGGCAGCTGATGGGGCCCGCCGTAGCATAACCCTTTGCAATCCCACGAGGTTCTCTCGCATTGCTTGAGCACACTTGACTTTCTTTCTTCTGTTTCCGATATTTCTGTTATGACAGAAATTACTGAAAAACCAGGAAAGCTTCCCAACGCCACCGAACGCTTCGTGCTGCATTGGGGCGACATGGGCGGGCAGTGGGGCGTCAACCGCTCGATCAGCCAGATTCATGCGTTGCTTTACCTGTCGGAACGGCCGCGCACGGCCGAGGAGATCGCCGCGGTGCTCGGGCTCGCGCGATCGAACGTTTCCACCTCCATCAGGCAGTTAGTGGCGTGGAATCTGATCCGGCGCGTGCCCGTCAAGGGTGACCGACGCGAACATTTCGAGGCTGAGACCGACGTCTGGGAAATCGCCATGCGGATTGCCGCAATCCGTAAGGAGCGCGAGATCGACCCGGCGGTCGAGACGCTCAAGGCCTGCGTGGCCGATGCCGAAAGCGACCCCAAGCTGCACCCCATCGCCCGCAAGCGGCTCAACGAGATGCTGGCATTCGTCGAGACCCTGGATCGTTGGTACATGCAGATGCTCACGGTGCCAAAACCAAAGCTCGCCGCGCTCATCCGTCTCGGCACCCGCATCGTCAGCCTCATACCGTTCAGCAAGCGGAAATAGTCACCAGGGGAGGCGCCTATGCGCGCGCCCGCAGTCGCCGCAGAAGTCCTCCGAAGCCCGGAAACGGAAGCGAGGCCTGAGCCAGGCACTGAACCAAGGGTCGAATTAGGTGATCTCCGCTTCCGCGCGCTGATGACGGAAGAGGACTGGGCCTCACTGCCGCTCGCGATCCGCCGCCGCTTCAGCAAGCGCCTCGCCGGAGGGCAGACGATCGTCTACGCCGGCGAGATCCTGGAGACGCAGATGAGCCGGGCAGGATGGTGGCTCGCCCAGGCCGCACGCCTCATCGGCGGTCCTTTGCCGCTGACGCGCGACATTCACAGCCGAAGCATGCGCGCCCGGATCATGCACGTCGCAAGCGTCGTGACAGTGACGGAAGACACCGGCGGTCAGATCTGGACGCGCCTCTATGCGCGCCGAAAGGGCTTTCCACAGGCTATCCATTCGTGCAAGCGCTTCGCTGGTCCAACTGGCCTCGAAGAATACGTTGGCCGCGGCGTCGGCATGACGCTGACTGTCTATGCCCGCGAAGGCGCGTTGGTCTTCCGCAGCAAGAACTATTTCCTTGAACTGTTCGGTCGGCGCTTGTTCCTGCCGGAGTGGCTCACTCCCGGCACGATCTATGTCACCCACGCCGACCTTCCCGACGGGAAGTTCAGCTTCACACTGCAGATCTTCCATCCGCGTTTCGGTCTGCTCCTGCGCCAGATGGCCATATTCCGGGAGATTGCGCCATGACCTCCCCTCTGCTTTGGACCTTGATCGCTGTTCAGCTCGCGCTCGGCTTGTTCGACATCATCTACCATCACGAAATGATGGAACGCCTGGCGTGGCGAGTCTCGCAGCGCCGCGAGCTCAAGCTTCACGGCGCGCGCAACCTCGCCTACGCCGTGCTCTTCCTCGCGCTCGGCTTGTTCGAACTTAAAGGCGTCTGGGCGATGGTGGTAATTGCCGTGCTGGCGACAGAAATCATCATCACGCTTATCGACTTCGTCGAGGAAGACCTGAGTCGAAAGCTGCCGGCGAGCGAGCGCGTCACCCACACGCTGCTGGCCATCAACTATGGCGCTATCCTCACGCTGCTCGTTCCCGTTCTCGTCGGCTGGGCAAGTCAGCGGACCGCGATCGCGCCGGTTTGGTATGGAATCGGCAGCGTACTTGCCCCGTTGGCGGCAGCAGGAGTGATCGTGTTCGGCTTGCGCGACTTTTTCGCGGCGCGTCGAGCGCACCGGCTCGTCCTCGGCAATGCGGCCGAGCTGGTCAGGGCGCTACCGGGCAGGCAATGCGTGCTGATCACCGGCGCAACTGGCTTCATCGGCCACCGGCTCACCGAGGCGCTGACGAGCGGGGGCCACGAGGTCATCGTGCTGGCGCGCGACCCCGCCAAGGCCGCGACCTTGCGTCCGCCGTTCCAGTTGGTCACCAGCCTCGATCAAATTGTCGACGACGCTGCGATCGACACCGTCATCAATTTCGCCGGTGAACCGGTCGCCAATGGCCTGTGGACAAGGAGGAAGCGCCGCCGGATTCTGGCGTCACGGCTGCGCATGACGCGCGACGTGGTCCATCTGATCGCGCGCCTGCAGCGCCGTCCCGCCGTGATGATCAGTGGCTCATCGATCGGGTGGTACGGCACATGGGGCGACGAGCCGCTGACGGAGTTTGACGGCGGCAAGCGCGGCTTTGGCCACCGCGTTTGCGACGCCTGGGAATGCGCGGCGAGGCAGGCTGAAAAGTTCGGAGTGCGCGTCGTCCGGCTGCGCATCGGACTCGTACTTGGCACTGAGGCTGGGATGCTCAGCAATCTGCTTGCGCCGTTCGAGTTCGGCCTCGGCGGTCCTATCGGCAGCGGTGAACAATGGATGTCGTGGATCGAGCGTGACGACCTCATCCGGTTGATCGCGCACATCATTGCGAGCCCGCAGCTCAGCGGCGCTGTAAATGGGACGGCACCGGCGCCGGTGCGGAATGCGACCTTCGCACAAGCGCTCGGGCGCGCCTTGCATCGCCCGGCGCTGCTGAGAATGCCCGCGTCGGTGCTGCATCGGCTCGCCGGCCAGCTTGCTGACGAACTACTGCTGCGAGGACAGCGCGTGTTGCCGGATAAGGCCCTGGGCAGCGGTTTCAAATTCAGGCACGAGGCGTTGCCCAGTGCTTTGTCGGCGATACTCGGGGACACGCGGACGAAAGTCACTGGTGCGGAATTCAGTCGCACACTGGAAATGCAACAGGCGAGGTAGTTGGAATTTCCGGGGCCCTATCCCTTAACTTAGCCCCACCGGCGCGTGACCGACGGTCCTGCCGTCCTGCGGCGTGCGCATTCGACCACGCTTCGAGCAGTGTGGGGGAGGACGACGCCTTACCATTTGGCTTGCACGCCCTTGCAGGCGGCG
>JBEDUM010000148.1:0-8397 GCA_040414585.1 Sphingomicrobium sp.
TACGCGTCGAGAAATTGCGCGGCTTCTGGGAAACAGTCACGACCGATCCTTTGCCGCGTTGGCTCCTGCCTGAGCTGCACGGCGATCTCGCCCGAAACTGCGCTAACCGGTGGCATGGGGCTGCCGCTCTCTTCAACGGTGCGCCGGGATTGTTCTCGCCGCGGAGGATTGCGCCGTTTCTTGCAGCGGCCGGAAAGGCCGACGCGACCAGCTTCTACGATACGTCGGCGTTGAAGAGCACGCTAGAGCGACTTGTCGACTTCGACCGGATCAACTCAGGCGAGATGCGTTTCAGCGTCGGCGCGGTGAATGTGGCCACCGGGAACTTTGTCTACTTCGACAACTCTACGCACGAAATTCGACCTGAGCACATCATGGCCAGCGGCGCGCTGCCGCCGGGTTTCCCTGCGATTGAGGTCGACGGCGAACACTATTGGGATGGCGGCCTCGTCTCCAACACGCCGCTGCAGTGGGTGCTCGAGTGTGCCGATCGCCAGGATACGCTCGCCTTCCAGGTCGA
The DNA here is from genome assembly GCA_040414585.1 of Sphingomicrobium sp. Lineage (GTDB taxonomy): Bacteria > Pseudomonadota > Alphaproteobacteria > Sphingomonadales > Sphingomonadaceae > Sphingomicrobium. The sequence goes on from JBEDUM010000148.1 coordinate 521, forward strand.
TCTTTGGAGTGCGCGCGGCGCGGTGCCCCGGACTCTGGCCGAAGTCATCACGCGGCAGAAAGAGATCCAATATTCGAGTCGCACGCGAGCCAGTTCGGATCAGTTCAAGAAAGAGCAAAAGCTCCGCAGCGCACTGGCCGAGCTGATCGCCAAACTGCCCGAGCAACTTAGGGACACGCCGGAATATGCGCTGCTCCTCCCTGAGGCGGATCGCAACGTCTACAACATCATCCAGCTCATCTACCGTTCGAAGCACTACGAGGGGGATTCGAAGGATTTCGAATTCTCGTCACGGAGCATGGAAGATCATTGGAGCGCTGGCCGTTCCGACACGATCCGTACCCTGCGGCATTCGGAAGTGCTCGAGCGTCCGACTAGCGCAGACGGCGTGTTCACGTTCGATGTCGCAACTCACGGGCGGCTATCATGAACGCGACCGACGTTCGCGAACGGGCGTTCGCCATGCCGCTCACCCAGCCGGCCTACCCGCGAGGGCCATATCGCTTCTGCGATCGCGAGTTCCTGATCATCACCTATCGGTCCGACCCGAAGAAGCTTCGCGAGATCGTTCCCGAACCGCTGGAGATCTACTCGGACGAGGTGAAGTTCGAGTTCATCCGGATGCCCAATTCGACGGGCTTCGGTGACTACACCGAGGCTGGTCAGGTAATCCCCGCCAGGTTCAACGGTCGACGCGGCAATTACACGCTCAACATGTTCCTCAACGACCACCCGCCGATCGCTGCGGGCCGGGAGCTCTGGGGATTTCCCAAGAAACTTGCGGGCCCGTCACTGCGAGTTGAAACGGACACATTAGTGGGAACCCTAGACTACGGACCGGTCCGGGTCGCGACAGGAACAATGGGTTACAAGCACCGGGAGGCCGACTCTCGGACGACGGCCGAAGAGCTTGCTGCTCCGAACTTCCTGCTCAAGATCATCCCGCACGTCGATGGCAGCCCGCGCATTTGCGAGCTCGTTGAATATCACCTCGAAGACATCGAGCTGAAAGGCGTTTGGGCGGGCCCAGGCGCCCTGTCGCTGAACGCTCACGCGCTCGCGCCGGTCGCGGAGCTGCCAGTTCTAGAGGTGATTTCAACGGTCCACTTGGTCGCGAACCTGACTCTCGGTCTGGGCCAAGTTGTTCACGACTATCTGGCTGAGCCCGCGGAGCGGATCGAGCCGGCGAAGCGGTACGCGGCGAACGGCTGAACGGCACGGATGGAGGTACCAAGGTGCTCAAGATTCCGGTCCCACTCATATCCACGAGCGAACCATTCTCGCGCCCGCTCAGCGCGAAGGATTCTGCTGCCCTGGTCGATCTTCTTGGCGAATGGGAGATTCCCGAAGGGCGCGAACAGGCCGTTCACGACATGGCCCTCGCCGGTCTCAATCAGGTGAAGGCGTCGACCGAGTATGACGACGCAAGAGCGCTCCTGACGATTGTCGCTTTCCTGACAGCTCTGGCCGGCGCCGTCTTCAATCGTTTTTCGTCGACGTACGAGCTTCCGCAGTGGCGGCAGATGACAAGCCATTGGGATCGGTTCTGGCCTGCTGTCACCTACGCGATGTTCGGTGCCTATGCGGTCATTGTCGCGATCAGCGCCTACGTGATCTTCGGAGCTATGAAGCCACGGTCTCAATCGAGCGATCTGCGCAGCGGGCGAAACCTACGGCCGAAGGTGCTGAACTTGCACGCCCGGATTGCCAGCACGCAGCCGCAGGCGTGGGGCCAGAGCCTTGTCGAACTGGCGAACGACAGCGCAGTTGGCAGCGACAGTCTCACGGCGCACTATGCCAAGCACTACATCCTGGAGACTTATCTGGTCGCGGATCAGATCGCGCTCAAGCTCAAGAAGGCGGCACCTGCAGTTCGCTGGCTGCAGCTTTCGATGCTGTTCCTCGCCGGCTTCATCGTCAGCTACGGGGCGACCCTCGTATTTCTGGCACCCGGTATCCACGGCGGCTTTAGAGGCTAGGACTCGTCATGAAGCCAGAAAGACGACCGCGCCCCGTGACCGGCATGCATGCCTCAGACCTGGACGACTTCCATCAGCTTTTTGCGCACGAGCAAAGCTTCGGCGATCGCCTGGCCGACAGGGTGGCCGCGATCGGCGGCTCCTGGGCGTTCATCATCGGTTTCAGCCTGTTCATGGTCGTGTGGGCCGCTTTCAACACAATTGTGCTCGCGAAGCATGCATTCGACCCATACCCATTCATTTTCCTGAACCTGATGTTGTCCATGGTCGCAGCGCTGCAGGCGCCCCTCATCATGATGAGCCAAAACCGCCAGGCGAAGAAGGATCGGCTCGAGGCGAGGATCGACTATGAGACCAACGCGCACGCCGCCGGCGAGATCGGCCTCGTGCAAGACAAACTCGATCTTTTGATCAGCATCCTGATCAGCGACAAACATGTTCGCGCGAGCGTCCTCGACCTGATCCAGCGCTCGAAGGTGAACTAGAGGGTGAGACCCCCTGCTTCCCGAGAAAGGTTGGGGCCCGCGCTGGAAGGTTGTAACAAGCGCATGCTAGTGACGACCCTGCCACTCGGAGCCGGAGGGGGTCGTTGAGAACGCGTTTGCCGTTCATTCTGCTCCCGGCATTGATAATTTCCACTCCCGCGGTTTCGGCGGCGGACGAGTCAGACCAGAACTGGGCGATCCATGCCCAGATGACGTTCGTGCTTCAGGCGAACGCTCGTTTCCATTCTCCCTACCAGGGCCCGAACAGCCTCGATCATGACGCGCATGCCAAGGAGACCTTCGATCTCACCGCCTATCTCGGCATGCGGCCTTGGACAGGCGCCGAAGTATGGGTAAATCCGGAGATCGATCAGGGATTTGGGCTCAGCAACACGCTCGGGGCCGCGGGCTTCCCAAGCGGCGAGGCTTACAAGGTCGGCAAGGTCAATCCCTACGCCAAATTGCCGCGCTGGTTCTTTCGCCAGATTATCGATTTGGGCGGCGAGAAGGAGAAGGTCGGTGCAGACCTCAACCAGTTGGCAGGCAGCCAGGCGAGCGACCGTCTCGTTCTGTGGCTCGGCAAGTTCAGCGTGGTCGACGTATTCGACACGAACCAGCAGGCGCATGACCCGCGCAGCGACTTCCTCAACTGGACGATTATCGATGCGGGAACGTTCGATTACGCCGCCAACGCGTGGGGCTACACCTATGGAGCGGCCGCCGAGCTTTACGAGGGCGCCTGGAGCGTCCGCGGAGGCATCTTCGCGCTGTCAGACGTTCCGAACAGCGAAAAGCTTGATGCCAGTTTTGCACAGAATGAGCTGGTCGGTGAAATCGAGCATCGTCATTCCCTTTATGGCCGCGAGGGTACACTCAAGATCACAGTGTTTCGAAATCGAGGACGGATGGGACGCTTTGAAGACGCGATCGCCCTGGCCGAGACGAATGGAGAGCCGGCGGACATCGCTGCCGTCCGCCGAACGCAAAGTCGGGCGGGCATCAGCTTCAATTTCGAACAGGCAGTCTCAAGCGCGGCCTCCTTGTTTCTCAAGGGCGGTTTGGCGAACGGCAGCATCGAGCCTTACGAGTTCACTGACGTCGATCGCAGCTTGTCGGGCGGGGCGACGATAAAGGGGAACGGCTGGGGACGTCCCGACGATATCCTCGGAGTAGCCGGAGTAATCAACGGCATCAGCGATGTGCACAAACGCTTCCTCGATGACGGTGGTTTGGGAATCCTGGTCGGGGATGGCAAGCTCCCAAACCCCGGGTCGGAACAGATCATCGAAGCCTATTACGATTTCGCAATCATTCGGCAGATCCACGTGTCGATCGATGGGCAGTTCATCAACCATCCTGCATACAATCGCGATCGGGGGCCGGTGCCCGTTGGAGCCGTGCGGCTGCATGCGGAGTTTTAACTCCAAATTGTTTTGTTAGCGTCCGTTTTGAACGGCGTCTGCGAGCCGATAGCCCACAGCTGGTTCGGTTTTGATGATTCGCGGCCGCGCCGGATCTTGCTCGACCTTCGTCCGCAGCCCTCTCGCAGTCACTCGTAAGTATTCGACATCATCCTCGTGCGCTGGACCCCATACCGCGCGCAGCAGCTGGGCATGGGTCAGCACTCGCCCTGGATACTTGGCGAGCTCGGCAAGGACGCCGTATTCTTTGGGAGTAAGGTGTACGTCCGAACCGTTCCGCCGAACGCGGCGGGAAAGCAGGTCGATCTCCAAGTCATCTATGTTCACAACCCCGGTTCCATCGGCGCTGACCCGCTGGCGAAGCGCTCGTCTAAGGCGCGCAAGAACCTCGTCGGTGTCGAACGGCTTGGTCACATAGTCGTCTGCGCCGAGGTCAAGCGCGGCGATCTTCTCCTGCGTTGCTTCGCGCGCTGAAAGGACGAGCAGCGCTGCGCCTGATTTAACGACCAAGGGCACAAGCTCAAGCCCGTCGCGGTCGGGCAATCCAAGATCGAGCAGGACCGCATCGGGCTGGTCGATGTCGAGCGCATTCTGCGCCTCGCGAGCTGTGCTTGCCTCGACCACAGAATAGCCGGCGCGCTCCAAGGCTGCCCTGAGGAGCCGACGGATCGACCCTTCGTCATCGACAACGACAATCTTGTTCCTGTTCATTCCGCGACTGCCGTATGGCGTACAAGCGAGCTTGCGGGAAAGCGGATGGTGAAGCGGGCTCCCGGTCCGTCCTCATTGTTTCGCGCGCTGATCTTCAGCCCCATCCCTTCGACGAAACCCTTGACGATCGCGAGGCCGAGGCCCGTCCCTCCTTTACGATCGGAACCCTCAAGCCGAACAAACGTCTCGAACACCCGATCTTGTCCGTGAGACGGAAGCCCAGGTCCCTCGTCGATGACAGAAAGGTCGACACCCTCAGGCTCTCGCGTGGCGACGATGGTGATCGGCGTCTTCGCGCCCGAGTATTTGGCTGCATTCTCGAGCAGGTTGACAAGGCATTGATGAAACAATTGCGGATCCACGCGGACGAGCGGCAGGTCCGGCGCGACATCGAGGCGAAGGGGATGACCCTTGAGTTCGCGCTTCAGCTGGTCAGCGGCACTCGCGACCGCTTCCGCTAGATCGACCGGCTGGACGTTGAGCTGCAATCCGCCGGACTCTACGCGCACCATGTCAAGCATGTTGCTGACGAAGCGACTGAGGCGTTCTCCTTCACTTTCAATGTCGGCTAGCAGCGCGGGATCCGCGCCCTTCTTCGATTTCTTGAGCTCGTTTGTCGCGGCGATAATGGCGGTGAGCGGAGTCTTAAGGTCGTGGCTTACCGAAGAGAGGAGCGCACCGCGGAGGCGATCCCTTTCTCTCAACTGAGCGACTGCGCTCATTTCCTCCGAAAGTGTAATCCGTTCGAGCGCGAGCGCAGCCTGGTCGATGAAGCTCATCAGGAATGGCAACCGGTCGGGACGGACCGGCTCAGTTCCGTCCTTCTTCGCGGCGCCGAGCACCCCAAGCGCCTCACCGCCGGCGAGCAATGGCTGGAAAAGCCATTCCGAAGCTGCAAGCGTATTTGAGCTTCGGCCGGCGGCTTCCTTATGTTCGAACGCCCACTCTGCCGCAGCGTTGTCGATTGGACCGAGCGCGCTGTCCGGCGGAACCGCAGAGGTTACTTCGATTTTCCGTGCCTCGGTCGGAAGCAGCAGCACCACATCAACATCGAATTGCGCGGACACCTCGCCGCAGAGCGCCTGTCCAAGCTCCTGTCTTGAGCTAAGCCCAGCGAGCATCCTCGCGAAACTAGCTAGTGCGGCATTCTGTCCGGAACTTCGCTCGGCAAGGTTTGCCTGGACTCTTACTCGGGAGGCCAACTGGCTCGTGACGATTGCCACTGCAATGAACACCGCCACTGTGAGTACATTTTCCGGATCTTCGATCGTGAACGTGTAGATCGGCGGCAGGAAGAAAAAGTTATAAGCGAGCGCGGAGAGCACTCCCGTAAAGACGCCGGCGCGCATGCCATAGAGGCTGGCGGCGACAAGCACCGGAACCAGGTACACGAGCGCGACATTGGTGAGGCCACCAAACGCGTGCACCGCTACTGCGAGTCCAGTGAAGCCGGCGACAAGGGCAATGGAAATCCCATAACCGGCCGGCGAACCCCAGCTGTCGCGGCTTGGCAACGCCTTAGGTCTGCCATCCGTACGTTCCTCGATGGCCTCATGCGGCAGCACGTGGACCGCCACTCCAGGCGTTTCACGCACCAGGCGATCGACGACCGTTCCGTGTCGCAGCTCAAACCATTTCGACCGCGCCGACTTACCGACAACGAGCTGCGTTGCGCGCGCGTCGCTCAGGAATGCCTTGAGCGGTTCGACAACGTTCGGTCCGGCGACGCTGGCGACGTTCGCGCTGAGCTGCGCCGCGAGCTGCATGTTTTCGGCTACCTGCTGCCGCTGCTCCGGCGAGAAGGTGAGCGAGCGCGGTGTTTCGACATAGACAGCCGTCCAAGGCGCACCTTGCGCGTCGGCAAGGCGTTTGGCGGCACGGATGAGCGACTTCGAACCCGGCAGTTCACTCACCGCAACCACGACCCGTTCGCCGGCAGCCCAGTTGCCCGCGAGCGCGTGGGCACGGATGTAGTCGAGCATCTGGGTGTCGACCGCCTGCGCGGCACGGCGAAGAGCGAGTTCCCGAAGTGCCGACAGGTTCGACTTAGAAAAGAAGTGGCCGAGGGCGCGCGTTGCCTCCTCGGGAATGTAGACCTTGCCCTCTTTGAGCCGCTCGATCAGCTCGTCCGGCGGAATATCGACGACTTCGAGTTCGGCCTGCTCGACGATGCGATCCGGAACAGTCTCGCGCACTCGCACCCGGGTGAAGGACGCGACGACATCGTTGAGGCTCTCGATGTGCTGAACGTTGAGCGTCGAATAGACGTCGATACCGGCTGCGAGCAGCTCTTCGACATCCTGCCAGCGTTTTGCGTGGCGGGAGCCCGGGGCGTTCGTGTGAGCGAGTTCGTCAACCAGTGCCAGTTGCGGATGGCGGGCAAGGATCGCATCGACGTCCATCTCGGAAAGAGTTCGACCCTGATAGTCGACCTGCCTGCGCCCTATGATCGGCAGTCCCTCGAGGAGCGCCTGCGTTTCGGCGCGGCCGTGCGTTTCGACCACGCCAATCACGACATCAGCGCCTGCTTTCTTCCGAGCGGCGCCTTCGGTCAGCATCTCGTATGTCTTGCCCACGCCGGGTGCGGCGCCGAGAAACACCTTCAACCTGCCGCGACCTTCCTGCGCGGCTTCGCGCAAAAAGGCCTCTGGTGAGGGTCGATCGCGGTCCGCGTTCACCTCCCGGATTTTGCGCTCATGGCATCCAGTTGTCGATTAAGCGCGAGGACGTTCACGTGTGGCTCGCCCAGAACACCGAGCGTACCTGCCACGATAGATCGATCGACCAGCTGTCGGACCTGCGTCTCCGGAATCCGTCGTGCCTTCGCAACCTGTCCGACTTGAGCGTAGGCGTTGGCTGGCGAGATGTCGGGGTCGAGCCCCGATCCCGACGCCGTTACCATGTCTGCCGGAACCGCTCCCGTCACGCCATTGGCGCGTGCTTGGTTGATGTTCGCCTTGATGTTGTCAGCCAGCTGCTTCGAGGTCGGTCCGAGGTTCGACCCCGACGACGCTGACGCATCGTAGCCCTTGCCTGCGGCAGACGGGCGGGGGTGGAAATATTCCGGTTTTGTGAAGCTTTGGGCGATCAGCTCGGACCCGACGACGCGGTTGCCGTCGCGGATGAGACTACCATTCGCCTGGTGCGGGAAGATCAGCTGTGCCACGCCGGTGATCGCCAACGTATAGATCAGTCCGGTGATCGCCGTGAAGAGCAGTAGAATGAGGATCGCCGGGCGGATGGCCGTCTTCACCTCGCTACCAAAGGTCGACGTGTCTGCC
>JBEDUM010000149.1:0-29331 GCA_040414585.1 Sphingomicrobium sp.
CCACCAGCAGCGCCCGAGCGCGGCTGATCGGAGTGGGATTGGACGTCACGCGCCGCTCGCTCCTCCTCGGAGCGGGCGGCGCTGCCGTTTCACCCGCGGTCTCCAAGACCTACAAAGGCAGCATGAAAGACCACGTCGCAGTGATCGGCGCAGGCGTCTTCGGCACCTGGACCGCACATCACCTTCAGCAACAGGGACATCGCGTCACGCTGATCGATGCGTGGGGCCCGGCGCACAGCCGAGCCTCGTCGGGCGGTGAATCACGCCTCACTCGCGCCGCTTACGGCAAGGACGCGATCTATACCCGCATGGCCAAGGATTCGCTGCCACAATGGAAAGCGCTGAGCGCAGTCTCCGGACTCCCAATACTTGTGCAGTGCGGCATCCTCTTCTTCTTTCCAACCGAAGAGCCGTACGTTCGCGACAGCATCGAGGCACACAGGGCGCTTGGCCTCGCTACAGAAGTGATGGTGCAGGCGGAGATGGCGCGCCGTTTCCCAATGATCGACTTCGACGGGATCACGATCGGCCTCTATGAGCCGGAATTCGGCGCACTGATGGCACGCCGCTCGGTGCTGACGCTCGTCAACAGGTTCGTGAAGTCCGGCGGCATCTATGAAAAAGGATTCGTGCAGCCGCCTGCGGCTGGCGCTCCTCACCTGGACGAAGTGCGCCTCTCCTCAGGCGAGCGCGTCGGCGCCGATCTTTTCGTCTTTGCGCTCGGACCCTGGTTCCCGAAAATCTTCCCGGATGTGATTGGTCCGAAGATTCTGCCCACGCGGCAGGAAGTCTTCTACTTCGCTGCTCCTGCGGGAGACCGCCGATTCCTGCCTGGTGCAATGCCCGGCTGGGCGGACTTCAACGGCGGCGATATCTTCTACGGCTTTCCCGATCTCGAATCCCGCGGCGTCAAGTTCGCGCACGACCAGCACGGTGGCGAGGTCGACCCTGACACTCAGAGCCGGCGACCTACAGACGCAGCGCTCGCCGAAGTTGTCGCCTTCCGCGATCGCCGCTTTCCGACGCTTCGGAACGCGCCTCTTATCGGCGCAGAAGTCTGCCAATATGAAAACAGTTCGAACGGCGACTTCCTGATCGACTTTCACCCGACCATGACGAATGTTCTGCTCGTCGGCGGAGGCTCGGGCCACGGCTTCAAGCATGGGCCGGAGGTGGGCCGCTACGCCGCGGGGCGCCTCCTCGGCTCAGTCAAACCCGAGCCGCGCTTCAGCCTTGCGACCAAAGCGGAAACTCATCACAGGGAAGTGCATTAGCTCCGGGAAACGGAGGCTCTCATGCACGAATTCATCGAAACTCCTTCGAACGTTCTCGCGCTGAAGGTAAGCGGCCGGATCACTGGGGAAGACCTGGATCCGATCATGGACCGTCTCGACGCCGCATTCGAGAAGCATGATAAGGTTCACGTCTTTGTCGAGACGAAGGCGATCGGCAGCCTCGAATTGTCAGCACTGCCCCATTATTTCTCGCGGGCATTTCCGTTGTTCGGCAAGCTCAACCGCTTCGGCCGCGTCGCGGTGGTTGCGGATCAGGCCTGGATCCGGGTCGGAACGCGCATCGAAAGCGCGGTGCTGCCCTTCATCACGTACCGAGTCTATGAACCCGATGAGCGCGATGAGGCGCTCCGCTGGGTGCTGACCGGCGAGGACCCGGCCAAGGCCTAGTCCGCCTTCTTCGCCACTCCGACGAGCGCGGGCCGAAGTAGCCGGTCCTTCATCATGTAGCCGGGCTGCATTTCCTCGATGATTGTTCCAGGCTCCTGATCGCTTGGAAGCTCGACCATCGCCTGGTGCCGGTGTGGATCGAGCTTTTCGCCCTTCGCCTGTATTCGCGTGATTCCGTGGCGCGCGAAAACGGCATCGAGCTCGCGCGACGTGGATTCGATTCCCGCAAGGAACTGGCTCGCGACCTTGTCGGCACGCAGCTCGTCGCTGACCGCTGCGAGGGCGCGGTCGAGATGATCCTTGATCGCCAACATGTCGCGAGCGAATCCCGAGGCCGCGTAGTTGGTGGCCTGCTTGAGCTCGCCTTCGAGCCGACGACGGACGTTTTGCGTCTCCGCGGCTGCGTAGAGAGCACTCTTCTTCGCTTCATCAAGCTGCCGCTCCAGATCGGCGAGGTGGTCGTGCTCCGCGACCTCCGGTGCGCCCTGGGCCGTCTCCTTGCGGATCTCGTCCGCCTGCTCGTGAAGCTGCTCTTCGTCTTTCGTAGCCTCGGTCATGCCATCAATCTCGTGAGTGCTTTTGCAGTGAAATCCACCATGGGGACCACGCGCGCATAGTTCAACCGCGTGGGTCCGATCACGCCGACAACGCCGACCACCTGTCCCTGGCTCCCACGATAGGGTGCGGCGATCACGGATGAGCCAGATAGGGCGAACATTCGATTCTCCGAGCCGATGAAGATCCGGCAGCCCGGCGCGTCACGGGCGCCCTCGAGGAGCCGGGCAATCTCCTGCGCCTCCTCGAGCTCGTCGAGAAGGCGTCTCACGCGATCCAGGTCATCGGCGGCATTGGCGTCAATGAGGTTCGCCTGACCTCGGACGATCAGAATAGGGCGGCGCGCGTGGTCCTGGCTCCACGCCGCTAGGCCGGAGGCGACCAGTTCCGCCGCAGCGGCGTCGATCGCTTCCTTGCGGTCGCGAATCTCGGCACGAAGCCGGGCCTCGGCTTCGGCGAGAGTTAGGCCGGCGAGGCGCGCATTCACGAAGTTGCTGACCCCCATTAGCGCCGCGGGCGTCGTTCCGTCATCGAGGGAGACAATCCGGTTCTCCACCGCGCCATCCGCGCCGACAAGCACCGCGAGCGCCCGTGTGTCGCTGAGTGTTACGAAGCTCAGCTGCCTCAGACGCAACTCCTGCTTCGGCGCAAGTACGACGCCGGCGGCATGCGAAAGGCCGGAGAGTGCCGCCGAGGCGGCAGCAAGAGCATCCTCTATTGGCTGGTCCCGGACGATCTGTCGTTCGATTTCGCGGCGCTCGCGGGGGTCGGGCGCGGCAGCCTGCATGATGCCGTCAACGAAAAGCCGAAGTCCGCTCTCCGTGGGAATTCTCCCAGCGGAGGTATGCGGATGAGTCAACAGCCCCCGCTCCTCCAGCTCCTGCATCACGCCGCGGATCGAGGCCGGAGAGAGAGTGATCGATCCCGTGAGCGCCTTCGAGCCCACCGGCAGGCCCCGCTCGAGATAGGACTCGACCACGAGGCCGAAAATCTCCCTCATGCGGTCCGTCAGTTCGCCGATTGGCTGCGCCATGGTGCTGCATCTAGGATTGCCCGCTTTGCCGGTCTAGGGAGCGCCTGCACCAGTATCAGGAACAAGGAGTCTCCATGCGCCCTTCCGGACGCGCCCCCGATCAAATGCGTGAACTCAAATTCGAAGCGGGCTTTACCCGCCACGCCGAGGGCTCATGCCTCGTCAGCTTCGGCGACACGCGCGTTCTATGCACGGCGAGCGTCGAGGACAAGGTCCCGCCCTTCCTGCGCGGCAAGGGGCAGGGCTGGGTCACGGCCGAATATGGAATGCTTCCTCGCGCCACCCACACGCGCGGCAACCGCGAGGCGGCGAAGGGCAAGCAATCGGGACGGACCCAGGAGATTCAGCGGCTGATAGGTCGATCTTTGAGGGCGGTCGTGGACCTTCCGGCGCTCGGTGAGCGCCAGATCATCGTCGATTGCGACGTGATCCAGGCCGACGGGGGAACGAGGACCGCATCCATCTCCGGCGGCTGGGTCGCCCTCAGAATCGCCGTCGACAAGCTGCTCGCGAGCAAAGCCTTGGCGAACGATCCGATCAGCTCGCAGGTGGCGGCGGTCAGCTGCGGGATCCACCAGGGCACTCCCGTTCTCGATCTCGATTATGGGGAGGACAGCCAGGCGGGTTGCGACGGCAATTTCGTTCTGACTGGCGACGGATCGATCGTTGAAGCGCAAGTCACGGCCGAGGGCGAATGCTATGACGAGGAAGGCCTGCTTCGCCTCCTCCGTCTCGCGCGCATCGGCTGCGCGGAGATTTTCGCAGCCCAGCTGAAAGCGACCGGTCGATGAGGCCCATCGGCGACAAGCTGGTCATTGCGACCCACAATTCCGGCAAGCTGCGTGAGATTGCGGCGCTCATGGAGCCGCTCGGAATCGCCTGCGTCGGCGCAGAGGAGCTTGGCCTTCCCGACCCCGAAGAAATCGGCAACACCTTCGCAGACAACGCCGACCTCAAGGCGCGCGAAGCCGCGGACTTGTCCGGCCTGCCTGCCCTCGCCGACGACAGCGGTCTGTGCGTGGATGCGCTCCACGGTCGCCCGGGCATCTTCTCGGCGCGCTGGGCCGAGGACGAGAACGGCAACCGCGACTGGATGCGGGCCATGGAGAAGGTCTGGCGCGAGGTCCTGGCGGCGGAGCCCGACGAGGTGCCTGCGGCACACTTCATCTGCTCGCTGGCGATCGCCTGGCCCAATGACGGACAGGCAGAGACCTTTGACGGCCGCGTCGATGGCACGCTTGTCTGGCCACCGCGGGGCGGCCGAGGTTTCGGCTACGATCCGATCTTCGTGCCCGTCGGCCACGAACAGACTTTCGGCGAACTCGATCCGGAGATGAAGCATTCGATCAGCCACCGCGCCGATGCGTTTCGTAAGCTGGTGCAGGCGCTACAGGAATGACCGCCGAACCACTGGCGCTATACGTCCATTGGCCGTTTTGCGTCAGCAAGTGCCCCTATTGCGACTTCAACAGCCACGTTCGCGCCAGCATCGACCAGGATGCGTGGCGCGAGGCGCTGCTGGAGGACCTGGCGCATGAGGCGCGGCTGCTGCCCGGACGAAGGCTGACGTCAATCTTCTTCGGAGGCGGAACTCCGTCGCTGATGGAGCCGGCAACTGTTGCTGCCCTGATCGAGGCCGCTTGTCGGCATTGGCATGCAGCCGACGACATCGAGATCACCCTTGAGGCGAATCCGAATTCGGTGGAGGCCGCGCGTTTCGCCGATCTTGCATCAGCGGGCGTCAATCGGATTTCGCTCGGCCTCCAGAGCTTCGACGACAGGGCCCTCGCCTTTCTCGGCCGCGCTCACTCGGCCCGAGAGGGCTTCGCCGGGCTTGAAACGGCGCAGAAGAATTTCCGGCGCGTCAGCTTTGACCTGATCTATGCGCTTCCAGGCGAGACGGAGACGAGCTGGTCTGCAACGCTGGCCCAGGCCCTTTCGCTCGGAACGCGTCACTTGTCGCTTTATCAGCTGACGATCGAACCCGGGACACGCTTCGCCAGCATGGTCGCAAGGCGCGAATTCGAGCCACTCGAGGCCGATGAAGCCGCAGTGCTGTACGAGCTAACCGACGAGATGACTTCGGCCGCGGGCCTCTCCGCGTACGAGATCAGCAATCACGCCCGCCACGGCCATGAGAGCCGGCACAATCTAACCTACTGGCGATACGGCGAGTACGCTGGCATCGGCCCAGGTGCGCACGGGAGGAGGCTTGGCCTCCGTACCGTCCGTCACAAGAAGCCGGAGAACTTTCTCTCCGCGCTGCATCGCAATGGGCACGGCCTTGCCGAGGAGACTCCACTTGCGATGACTGAAGCCGCTGACGAGGCGCTCGTTATGGGGCTGCGCCTCAACGAAGGTCTAGACGCGGACTCTCTGGCAACTCGCTTTGGGTTCGATGCAGTCGTGGATTGGAGCAAGGTCGACCGACTTGTCGGCTCAGGTCACCTCAAGCGAAGTGATAGCCGCATTGCGCTGAGCGCTGCGGGACGCCTGGTGCTCGATCATATCCTCGCCGAAATTTCGACGAGCCAGCCTATTTCGGCGGCTGCGGCGCGGCCGCTGGAGTCGGCGGCGGCGTAGGCGATGCGGGCGCTGCTGGTGCACTTGCTGCCTGCTTTGGCGCTGAATCGCCACCGGTGATGTATTTGTAGTGGTCGAGAGCGCTGTCGACGAAGTCCGCAATCATCTGTTCGGCGTCTTCGTCGGACGCCTTTTTCGACATTTTGTTACCCATGTCGAACTTGACGACGGCTCCCTTGAACGAGCCGAGCTCCGCGCCGCACGCGTTGCGGACATAAGCCCCGTAGGCATCCGCTCCGACCTTGTCGTTCGAAGCCTTGGTACTCGCCGTTTTGAGACACGTCCTGAATGCTTCGCGCGGCGCATTGATCACAGCCTGAAGGGCGGTCAGAGTGATCCCTGTGGCCGCCAACAATACAAACATCGAACCTCTCCCCAGGCAATCGATGAATGTCCGCACGATGACTCTTTTTCTGTTCAATTGGAAGCGCTTATTAGCGGCTGTTAATGACTGAGCCGCTCTCTCCCGGCCTGCATATCGTGGCGACGCCGATCGGGAATCTCGGCGATCTGTCCCCTCGCGCTGCTGACACGTTGCGGCGGGCCGACAGGATCCTCGCGGAAGATACTAGAGTCACTGGGAAACTTCTTGCTCACATCGGGGCCAAGGTTCCCATGAACCGCTATGACGACCATACGAGCGCGGAGGAGCGCGAACGGGTCGTCGCGCGGCTCGGCGAGGAAGCAGTGGCGTTGGTGAGCGATGCCGGCACGCCTCTGATCTCCGATCCGGGGTACAAGCTCGTCCGTGCCGTGCGGGAAGCCGGCCATGCGGTGCACACAATACCAGGACCAACGGCTGGAATTGCTGCACTCACGCTTGCAGGACTGCCGACGGACCGCTTCCTGTTTCTCGGCTTCTTGCCCGCCAAGGAAAAAGCCTGTGCCGAGGCGATCACCGAGATCGCCCGCACGCGTGCAACTCTCGTGATCTACGAGAGCGGCCCTCGTCTTGCCCACACGCTTGCTGCGCTCTTGCACAATCTCGGAAACCGCGACGCCGCTGTCGCGCGGGAGCTGACCAAGCTGCACGAGGAATGCATTGCCGGAACGCTCTCCGAATTGGCCGATCGCTATGCAAAGGCTCAGCCGAAAGGAGAAATCGTCATCATCGTCGGGCCTCCCGCGGAAATGGAGCAAGCGACAGATGACGAACTTGACTCCGCGCTCGATGAGGCTCTCTCCCGCCTCTCGCCCTCGCGTGCTGCGGCAGAGGTCGCCGAACTCCTTAGCGTGCCGCGCAAGCGCGCTTACGCTCGAGCGATCGAGCGCTCGCGTTGAACCGCGAAGCCGCCGAAAAGCGAGGCCGTGGCGCTGAGAGCCTCGCGTGCTGGTATTTGCGCTTGAAGGGCTGGCGCATCCTGGCGCGGCGTGCGCGTGTCGCCGGTGGAGAAGTTGACATCGTCGCCCGCCGGGGGCGCACGCTGGCTTTCGTGGAGGTCAAGGCGAGAGCCACGACCGATGCCGCCGCCTTCGCGCTCGATCACTGGCACCTAAGACGGGTCGCCGTGGCCGCTGAGAGGCTCGCGCCACGTTTCATGCGCGATGGCGATGACGTTCGCATCGACGCTCTATTCATCGTGCCGGGCCACTGGCCCCGACACCTGCGCAATGTCTGGCATGGGTGACAAAGCCCTGATGCTCGCTTAGGCGCCAGCCATGCCGCTTCGCGTCGCAGTGCAGATGGACCCGCTCGAGCGGATTAACATCGCCGGCGATTCGACCTTCGCCATCATGCTGAGAGCGCAGGAGCTCGGCCACGAGCTGTATCACTATGCGCCCGAGGACCTTAGTTACGCCGAAGACCGGCTGTGGACGATGGGCTATCCAGTCACGCTGAAGCGCATTGCCGGCGATCACTTCCGCTTCGGCGAGCCTCGAATTCTCGATCTCGGCCGTGACATCGATGTCGTCCTGATGCGCCAGGACCCGCCGTTCGACCTTGGGTACATTACTGCCACCCACCTGCTCGAGCGCATCCAGGGCGAAACTCTGGTCGTCAACGATCCGGCGAGCGTTCGAAATGCGCCGGAAAAAATCTGGGTGCTCGATTTCCCGCAATTCATGCCTCCGACGGCGATCACCCGCTCGCTCGGGCTGACCCGCAAGTTCCTCGCCGAGCATGGCGACATCGTCGTCAAGCCGCTGCACGGCTTTGCCGGCGGATCCGTCTTCCGGATCGGTCCCGACGGCCGCAATCTCGCCTCGCTCATGGAGCTGTTCAATCGGACGTATCGTGAGCCGCATATGATCCAGAAGTTCATCCCGGAGATCGCAGACGGGGACAAACGGATCGTGCTGATCAACGGCGAGGTCGCGGGAGCAGTGAATCGCGTCCCGGGCGAAGGCGAAATCCGTTCGAATCTGGCCGTCGGCGGCAGAGCTGCGAAGACAGAACTCACAGCGCGCGAAGAGGAGATCTGCGCCGCGCTCGCTCCCGAACTAAGGAAGCGCGGCTTGCTATTCGCCGGAATCGACGTGATCGGTGGCAAGTGGCTGACGGAGATCAACATCACGTCGCCGACGGGCATCGTCGCGATTGATGCGTTCAATGGGACCGATACGCCCGCGCTGATCTGGGAAGCGATCGACCGCCGCCTCGCTGAACGCTGATCGAGTCCATTCCGGCGGAATTTCACTTCACCGGAACGCCCAAAGCTTTCATCCGAAATGGTTTTTTAGGAATCGATTTACCGGGTCGGCGTTACCCATTTGACTGTCGCGGTTCGGACGCTCCCCCACTAGCGTCTAGCCGCGGCGAACAAACTTTACGTTGTTAGTTCATGCGCGGGGGTGGGCGTGGCGATAAACGTCGAGAAGGCGCGCCGCGTCCACTGCCGTATAGATTTGCGTCGAGGACAGGCTGGCATGGCCGAGCAACTCCTGCAGCGCGCGCAGATCGGCGCCACGCGCCAAAAGATGCGTGGCAAAGCTGTGCCGCAACGCATGTGGCGTGAGGCTCTCCGGCAGCCCCAGCCGCCGTCTCGCAGCAGCCACCGAACGCCGCACCAGATCTGGATTTAGCGGTCCTCCTCGCGCCCCGACGAACAATGGCACGTCACCTTTCAGCGGATAAGGACAGTGGCGCACATAATCCTCGATTGCCTCGCGCACGGCCGGCACCACCGGGACGATCCGGGTCTTCGAACGTTTGCCGGTCACGCGCAGGGTGGAACTGATCGGCAGGGCACGCGCATTCAGCGACAGCGCCTCTGCCACCCGCAACCCGGCGCCGTAGAGCAGCAGCAGGATCGCGAGATCGCGAGCGCCGATCCAGGGCGCGCTCGCCGCGTCGGCGGCATTTTCGGCGAGCCCCATCGCTTCTTCTGGCGCGGCCGGCCGGGGAAGCGTGCGCGGTCTCTTGGGCGCCCGCGTGCGCGGCAACTGCGCATGATGTCCGTCGAGCTCGGCTGTATATTTGAGGAAAGCCCGGACGCCGGAAAGCTCACGCGCCGCGGAGGACGGGCCAAGCCCGCTTCCCCGCCGATGCGCAAGAAATGCGCGCAGGTCCGCCGCGTTTAATTTGAGAAGATCAGCCTGGCCTATAGCCCCGCCTTGATGCAGCCCGAGAAAAGCGATCAGCCGATGCGCGGTCGCGACATAGGCTCGAACGGTATGCGGCGAACGCCGGCGATCATGCTGAAGATGGTCAGCCCAGCGCGCGACGAGGGCGTTGGCGGGATGGTCTGTTAGTCCTCCGGATTCGTCAGCCACTTGCGGATCATAGCCGCAAGGCTCTTGCCTAGGAACATCAGCAATTCAGAGCCGTGCCGCGCGTCGAGACTGAGCGCCTGACGCTGGCCGAGCGCCAGCAGACCGATCGGCAGCGGCGGCTCACACTGGATTTTCACGAGAGCTTCGGCGCGAATGAGATCGCACGCGGGTCCGAACAGAGGATGACCGCGCTCGACCGTGCGCATTTCCACCCCATCGACCTTGCCGATCGCGCGGCGGAGGATTTCGGGATCGACCTCGTGCACTCCCGCTCCGTCGGCCCGGAAACCCCGGTCGCCGACGATCAACGACAGCGCGACTGCATCGATGCCGAGGATCAGCGGCCATTCCTGCGTAACGACATGGAGCAATCCGTCCACGCCGTCTGCATCGATCGCCGCAAGCACAGCTGAATGGATCGAAGCAACCGCACCCGAATGGCCGCGCGCGAATGCGATCAGGTCTTCGTTGGCCTCCTCGGCGGCACCGAGGCGCTGACGCAGGTGCGCCACTGCGCGCTCTTCGAAGGGGATCACCGTCGCCATTAAGACGAAGGATACGCCCGCAGCGGTTAATTTCCTACAACGCGCACTGGCAATGGGTCGAGATGCAGTGGAGTTCTGGATCGTTCATCCAATCGATCCCGCAGGATCAGGAACGGACGCTCAACGGCCCAATACAATAGGGCTCCCATGAGCAGCGCAACCACGATGGCCAGCGCAAGCGTCGCATACCCCGTGGCACCAAGCGCAGGTGAGATCCAAGCCCGTACGGCGTGATACGCCATCTTGTGAGTGAGATAGAGACTGTAAGCACCCGTCGCGAGTGCCTGGCCGCCGGGAATTCGATATTTGCCGACTAGCCCGCGGCCTGTGCTCGCGGCGGCAACAATGAGCGCAACGGATGCCGAGAGCAACGGAAAGCCGATCGCAGCGCCCGCAACCGGCGAGATCTGACCTCCGAAAAGCATGACCGCAATTCCAACGCCCGTAAGTCCCGCAGCGATAAGCAGATTCGGCTGTGCAACGAACTGTCTCCAGGCGGAGGGTCGAAAAATCTTCAGCGTAGCGAGCGCGATGCCCGCTAGGAGGCCATCCAACCGGCTCCACGTCGGATAGTATATTAGCGACACATAGGGCTGCCAGTTCGAGTCCGAATGCACGTCGAATGGTTTGTTCGCCACAAAAGCGAGCCAAAGGAACGCCCGAAGGAAGATGCCGGCAACCACGGCGGCAAGGAGAACGGTAACAGTCTTACGCGCGGACGGCTTGCTGGCCACGAGGATCAGCGCGAGGGGGAAAAGCAGGTAAAACTGCTCTTCGACGCAAAGCGACCAGACCTGGTCGAACGCCTTCGGTCCTGTGGGGCTGAACAACAAGTTCTCAGTGAACGTGGCAAACTGCCAGAATGGTTGAATGTTTGGTGCCTCACGAAGCTGCGGCAATGCAAAATACAGCATCACGACAGCTGCAAAGGCAGGTATCGTGCGGAGCGCCCGCCGGGCGAAGAATCGACCGTAATTTGGTGTGGCTCCACTTGCCCAGGGCTTCATTAACTGGCTGGCAATCAGAAAGCCGCTCAGCACGAAGAACAGGTCGACTCCCATCCAACCAAAGCTGATCAGCCAAGGCGCCGGACTTGGCACCAGCATCATGTTGTTTGCGTGGTAGAGCATCACCGAAGCGATGGCCGTCGCGCGGACAAGATCCAGACCATGCTGCCGGGGAGCTGGAACATCAGGACGGAATGTCTCTGGCTTCATGATCCCCCCGCCGGCGCGGGATAGGCCTCCCGCAAGTCAGTCACCGCTCCTCGGCGAGGCAACATTAGAGCGGAATCATTAAAACGAGCCTTCGGCGCTCGCATGCCACGGCGGAAACCCGACAAACGAAAAGCGGCGGCGCCTTTCGGCACCGCCGCCTCGTAAGCAGAACTAGAGCGCTTCTTAGCTCAGGTGGTTCGACACGTTGTTGAACGTCGTGTTCAGCTTGTTGCCGATACCCTGCATCGCGCCAATGGCCGCAACGGCAATGAGAGCCGCAATCAGGCCGTACTCGATGGCGGTCGCGCCCTTCTCGTTCTTAATCAGCTTCAGAAACTTGCTCATGGTCTAAGCTCCTTGGTTCCAAGTGCAGCGGCGTTGCCGCCGCGACCTGCAGTCCACATCGCAGGATGCGTGGAACCTACCCCCCGAGCCGTTAGGAAAGGGTTACGCGCAAGGGTTGCGCAAAGGTTAATCTACTTTTCCTAAGATATTGAGCTTAGACGATTTTCTGTCCGGTCGCTTCCCAGTCCTTAAGGAAACTGGCGATTCCCGTGTCGGTCAGCGGGTGCTTGAAGAGCTGCCAAATGATCTTCGGCGGCGCGGTCATCACGTCGGCGCCGATCTTAGCTGCCTCTACGACGTGTATCGGGTGGCGAACGCTCGCAACCAGGATCTGGGTCGGGAAATCGTAATTGTCGTAGATCAGCCGAATGTCGGCGATCAGCTCCATGCCGTTGAAACCGACATCGTCGTGGCGGCCGACGAATGGCGAGACGAAGGTGGCGCCCGCCTTGGCCGCAAGCAGCGCCTGGGCGGCCGAGAAGCAAAGCGTCACATTGACCATGGCTCCGTCGGAGGTGAGCGCCTTGCAGGCGTGGAGGCCGGCCGGCGTCAGCGGCACCTTAATCGCGATATTGTCAGCGATTTTCCGCAGGACTTCGGCCTCGCGCATCATGCCTTCGTAATCGAGCGCGACGACCTCGGCCGACACGGGGCCTTTCACGACGCCGGCGATTTCCCGCACGACCTCGAGGAATTCCCGGCCCGACTTGTGGATCAGCGACGGATTGGTGGTGACTCCGTCGAGCAGCCCTGTTTCGGCAAGCTCACGGATTTCGGAAATTTCGGCAGTATCGGCGAAGAATTTCATGGGATTTGCTTAGGGCCCAGCTTTGGTTGATGGGCGGGCAATAGCGGGCGCTGCGGCACCCGTCACCCGATTCGGGGAGCTTTGAGCTGATGAGCGAGCATGTCCGTGTCGAAAAGCAGGGCGAAGTGCTTTCGATCACCCTCGCGAGGCCCGAGCGCCGCAACGCGATCACGGTCGCGATGTACGCTGCGCTCGCTGAAGCCGTCGAAGGCGCACAAGGAGATGAAAGCATCCGGGTCATCACCTTCCAGGGCGAAGGCCAGGATTTCGCTGCCGGAAACGACCTCGCCGACTTCCTCACAGCTTTGCCCCGCGACACGAGCGAGATTCCAGTCTGGCGCTTCCTGAGAACCCTCGCCGCCTGCGAGGTCCCCATAGTCGCGGCGGTCCAGGGGAATTGCGTCGGCATCGGCACGACCATGCTCCTTCATTGCGACCTCGTGGTTGCGGAGGAAGGCGCCCGCTTTTCACTGCCGTTCGTGGATCTCGGCCTGGTGCCGGAGGCCGCGAGCTCACTGATCCTTCCGCGCTTCGCCGGTCGCAGGCGCGCGGCGCGTTACCTGCTTCTGAGCGAGCCGTTCGGCGTAGAGGAAGGCTTGGAAATCGGCCTGGTCAGCCACGCTGCGGCGCCCGGCCAGCTCCAGCAGAAACTCGGGGGCGTAGTTGCCGCGTTGCTCGCCAAGCCCGCGGAAGCACTTCGAGAAACACAGCGGCTGCTTCGCCACGGTGCTCGCGAGGAGATCCTCGAGCGCATGCGCCTTGAAGGGCAAGTCTTCGCCAAACGCCTCGAGTCAGCAGAGGCGAAGGCGGCGCTCACCGCCTTCTTCGAAAGCCGCGGAAAACGTCCTCAGCTGTAGTTGGCGAGGTAGACGCGCTTGCTCTGCGTCAGGTTGATTGTCGGCCCCGTGAAGAACAGGAAGTTCATCGGCATAGAGAAGGTGACGCTTAGGTCCTTGTAGCCGGTACCATCAGTGATCGTCGGATCGCTGAACGTTCCCATGCCGGTACCGAACACCTTGTTGTTGATCACGGTCTTGATCTCGTCGTCTGTCGGAATCGTGCAGGTCACTTCCGTACCGGTTGGGGTCGGGTTGAGGCACAGGGTCGCGTACCGAGCACCCTCGCCGAGACCGTGCTGCATGCCTGCTATCGCCTCGCCCGCAACGCCGATCTGGAAAATGCCCCAAAGGAACATGACGAGCACCGGCAGAGCGATGGCCATCTCGATGGCCGCCGCGCCTTTCTCGTTCCCGTGGATCCGAATGAGCTTCTTCATTGGACGCGAACCCCTGCTTGGCCGTGCAGCGTGAAGCTGCCGTCAGCGTTCGATCCCAAAAAGCGCGTCGGGAAGAATGGCGTGTAGTTTTTCACGATGTCGATGCTGACGTAGCGCGCGATTGTCTGTCCGGTCGTGCATTGCTTGTCGTAATCAGCCGCCATGGTCGAGGGGCTCGTGTTCTGGTTCACGCCGTTGCACTCGAGCCAATATTTGACCGTCACAGCGCTCGTCGCGACGCCAGCGGCGTCGGCGCCCTCCTGCTGAAGCGTGTCATATAGGTCAGTGGTCTTCTGACCCTGCATGGCCTTTTCGATGGCGCGCTGAGCCGCCTGGGTGAGCTTGACCTTCGCGGAATAGCCCTGGCTGACGTCCACCATGCCGATGATCAAGGTCGCAAGGAACGGCGCGGCAAGTGCCATCTCAATTAGCGAGGCGCCGCGCTCGTCGCGGACAAGGGCTCTGATAAGGCGCGTCATGCCACCAGCCTCACATGCTTTCCGGCGATTCCGTTCGGTCCGTAACCGCCCGTGCAGGTGTTGGTCACGCTACCGTTGCCGGAGAAGTTGACGTTGCGCGCCACGAACTGGGCGCAAGTGAAATTCAGGTTGGACGTCCCGTTGATGTCCAGGATGCGCGTCGGAAAATAGAATGCGCCGGTAAACGTCGAGTTCGAGTTGCCGTTGATCTGGTTGCTCTGGCTGCTTCCGGACGGCGCGCGCCGATCCTGGTACATCAGGATGTTCGAGAAGTTGCCCGACGTCGGCGGAGTGAGGTGCAATTCCGCGCCGCCGTTGATGCTGACGTTGCCGATCTGGATGCCGCTGACTCCGCTGTTGCTGCTGGTCAGCACGAAGGTGCAGCCGTTGCATGTGACGTTGGCCTGCGCTCCAATCGACAGGTTGCCGCTATCGATGATGTAGGTAGCGCTGCCCAGCGTCACGTTGCCGTTCAGCGACATGTCGCTGAAACAGACGATGCCGGTGTCCGTGCTGTGATTGTAGGTCGTGTTCGACGTGACCTGCAGCTTGTTCGCGTTGCCCTGGCAGCCCGTGAACGGCGGAACGTTGACGTTCGCGAACGGGTCTGTCTCCGCGACGGTGAAGGGCAACAACTCCGCACTATTCCAGTGGGCGCTGTCTTGAATGTCGCCGACCGCTGCAATTGGCGTCGCATGGACGCTCGACGAACCGGTGGCGATCGCCGCGTTGAGCGACGTCGAGTCGGTGATCATTCCGCAGCCGAGGTCGATGTTCGAATTACCCGTCGCGGTTATGCCAGTGGCGCTCGTATTCTCGAGGCTCACAACGCAATAGTTGCCGGTAGCGACCGTCGCCGCCGTGGCCGCGGCCTGGATCGCCGGTGACGTCGAAATGAACAGGCCCGAAAAATGCAACGGCTGAGTAACCTGCAAGACCACCCTGACCGCATTCGTCGTATTCGTAATGATCGGGTTGCTGATCTGCGGATATCCGCTTTGGAGCGAGTAGCCGGTGTTCTGGTTCTTCGTCAGATCGGTGTTGATCGCGGCCGTCTGATCATTCCCCAGCACACGTGCGTAAACGCCGGCGATCGCCGCGGAGTCTGCCGCGCGCTGAAGCTGGCGCTTCAGGAGCACCCACTGGATCGTGTCGCTGGCGAGGCCAGCCGAACCGATCACGAGCGGAAGAGCCGCGCCTGCGATCACGAGCGCGTTGCCGCGCTTGTTCTTCCAGAGCTTCCTGAAAAAGGAGATCATCGACAGATTCCCACCCAATCCTTGCGCATCGGAAGCTGCATTACCGCCAACACGGTGAGCGAACTGTTCAAACAATTGGTTAAGAAATGTGAACCTTGACGCGGCCGAGCGACGCCGCCTTGCAACCCCCTGTGTTGCACCTATAATACACTTAGAGCATTCTTGCACGGGATGCGGCGGCTGTTCACGCTCGCCGCAACTCCGCGTAAGAGGCAGGTGAAAGGATAAAAGAAATGGCCACCGAACCGGCACCGGAGACCAAGACCGAGACCAAGCTGAAGCTTGATCCGCCAGACGCGCTGCAGCCGGTGCAACCGACGGAGGCGGCCGGCCTCGTCCCCTTGAAGACCGACGAAACGAGCGAGCTGGACAAGCGCGTAGCTCAATTCGTCGACGAATTGTCGAAGCTCGATTCAAACAGCCCCGAGTTCGGCAAGAAAGTCGACCAGCTGACGGCCATGGGCCGCAAGGAAATCGCCGAGGCCGCGGGTGCGTCCAATCGCTTTCTCGACCGCCCGGTCAAGGCAATCGACAGCGACACCGGCATCGGCGCCGACCTGACAGAGCTTCGTAAGACAGTCGAGGACCTCGACCCCAAGCGCCACGGCAATCTCTCGCCGGGACGCAAGCTGTTCGGCATCATTCCCTTCGGCGGCCGCATCCAGGGCTATTTCCGCCAGTACCAGAGCTCACAAACGCACATCTCGGCGATCCTCGCGCGACTAGGTTCGGGGAAGGACGAGTTGCTGATGGACAATGCCGCCATCGACACCGAGCGCGCGAACCTGTGGAAGACGATGCACAAGCTCGAGCAGATGGTCCACATCTCGAAGAGCCTGGATCAACAGCTCGAGGACAAGGCGAACGAGCTGGACGCGTCCGAGCCGGCGAAGGCCAAGGCGATCCGCGAGACCGCCCTCTTCTACACGCGCCAGCGCACAACCGACCTGCTCACGCAGATGGCCGTCACCGTGCAGGGCTATCTCGCGCTCGATCTCGTCAAGAAGAACAATGTCGAGCTGGTGAAGGGCGTGGACCGCGCCTCGACTACGACGGTGGCTGCGCTGCGCACCGCAGTGACGGTCGCCCAGGCGATGACCAACCAGAAGCTGGTGCTGGAGCAGATCGGTGCACTGAACACCACGACCGCCGGCATGATCGACTCCACGGGCGAGATGCTCCGCACCCAGACGGGCGCGATTCACGAGCAGGCAGCCTCATCGACGATCCCGCTGGAGACGCTGCAGCGCGCATTCCAGAACATCTACGACACGATGGACCAGATCGATCAGTTCAAGATGCAGGCGCTTGGCAATATGAAGCAGACGGTCGAGACTCTCGGCAAGGAAGTCGAGAAATCCAAAGGCTATATTGCTCGCGCCGAGGGCGTGAACCAGGCTAAGCTGGAGGGAGCGGCCTCGCCGCTAACTCCAATTGAGGCGAAGTGACCGAAGTCACCGATAAAGTAGAGCGCGCGATCGCGCGCTTCGAGCGTGTCACGCGCCACTTGGACGAGCGCGACGGTCCCGTTCGTGAAGCGGCGCGCCGCGAGCGGCAGCGGCTGAACTCGGATGTTGCGCGACGGATAAAGCGCGTCGGAGTGGCGATTGGGCTGATCAGCCTCATCACCATCATCGTCGGCCTCATCATGCCGATCGGCATGTTCGGTTTTCTGGCCGCTGTCGGACTTGCCATCGGAATTGCGGCGCTGCTCGCGTTCTCCCCCTCCGAAGAGCGCAGCGCGAAGCCGCCCTCGACCGACCTGCCGAATGGCGAAATGGTCCAGCGCTTTGACTCCTACTTGTATCGCGCGCGACGTGCCCTGCCCGCCGCTGCCCAGGCCGAAATCGATGCGATAAGCTCGGCGCTGCCCCCGCTCAGGCAAACGCTCGACCGCCTCCAGACTCTGGATCCCGACGCGCAGGACGCTCGCCGATTGATGTCCGTCCATCTGCCCGGCTTGATCGACCGTTACCTCCATGTTCCCGCGGCCTATCGTTCGGAACGGGACGGTGAAGGAAAGACGGTCGACGAGCGGCTGGTCGAGGGCCTGGCCGCCGGTCGAAGTGCGCTGGACGAGATTTCCGAAAAGCTCGCTCGGGCCGACATGGCCGCGTTCGAAACGCAGGGCCGCTTCATCAAGTCTCGCTATGGCGACGACGATGGTCCGCGGGGCCTCTCCCATCAGGACGGCACGGAGCAATCGTCGGTAGCTGATTGATTTTGTTCGCCGTGCTATCAAGGAAGCCAAAGGTCGCTGACATGGGTCACGGGGGCGTGACGAATGGCAACTCGCTTTTGGGGAACATTGCAGTGGCCTGCGCTTACCGCGTGGCGTCTCCCCGAGCGCGTCCCGAACCTGAAGCGTCCTTGGGTGGATATCTTCGATTTGCTCTGGTGGGCTTGCCTGGCGCTCGCCGTCGTCGGCCCGATCGCCGGCACTTGGTATCGATTCACGACGCCCGGAGAAAATAGCGCACTGATGCTCGGCAGCCGCGCGGGGGTCGTGCTCTCGCGCGACAATCTCACAATTGTGCGCTTTCCGGTCGGCGCATCGGCTCAGGCCGCCGGGATCAAACCTGGCGACAGGATCATCGGGATCGACGGTTTGCCTCTTGCGAAGGTCGTCCCCCTGGACCCGGCAAAGGTGAAGGGGCCAGGCCATGCGACGGATACGGATTATGCGCTGTTCGCGCCCATCATCGAAGGCAACCAGCCTCTCGATTTGACGCTGTCCCTTCGCTCTAAATCAGGCGAGGTCCGTGACTTTCAGGTCAGGACGGGCGAGCAACATATCATCGAGGCCGCTCGAGCGGCCGGCTTGTCGCCCGCGTTCCTCAGCGTCGTCGACCTTTTCCACGTCCTCACTTATCCGTTCCTCCTGTTTGCGGCGTGGCTGTTGCATCGCCGCAAGCGCGAAGACCTGATTAGCTCCATCCTATCGCTCGCAGTGCTTCTGACAATCGGTTCGGAGCAGCCGTCGGCTACGTTCCTGAGCTTCATCGCACATGTCCCCGAAAGCTGGCACCGACACATCTACGACCTGGGGAATATCTGTCTTCTCGCGGGCATCATGCTCTTCCCCTTCGGACAGCTCAGGCCGCGCACCGTAGTAGGGTTTCTCGCGTTATTGCCGCTGCTCTTCTTCCTGAACGGCGACTTCTATCGGCTGACCTTCGTCATTTTCATGGTCGCTGGCGTCATGACGCTACTCGTCCGCCTGCGCCGCACCCCGCCGAGCGCCGCCCGGCAACAGATCAAATGGGCGCTTCTGGGCTTCTCCGGATATGCATTGTTCCTGTCGATCGCGCTGGCCTGCGATACGATGAAGCTGTCGGTCGGCTCGTTCGGCTCGCAGCTGACGCTTGAGGTGCTCGCGGGCCTCACCTTTGGCATCGCATTCCTGTCGCTCCAGCTCGGTCTGCTCATCGCCCTGATGCGCTACCGCCTCTATGATGCTGAGGTGGTGATCAGCCGTTCGGCGAACGTGGCGCTCATCACGCTTGGCGTTGCAGCAGTGTTCGCCGCCACGGCCGATGCGCTCAAGCAACTCGTTTACGACTACTATGGAAACACGAACAGCGAAGGCCCCGTCATCTTCGCCGCGGCGCTTTCGACCGTTCTCGTCAATCCGATCCAGGAACGCATCCAGCGCTGGTCGGAGAACCGCTTCCAGCGCAACCTCGTGATCCTGCGGGACGAACTACCGGAGTGCGTTCGCGACCTGCGCGAGACGGGCAATCTCGTAGAGCTGATCGAAGAGGTACTCGCCCGCGTAATGAAAGGCGTGCGAACTACCCATGTTGCAGCGATCATCGACGAAGGAGTCTTTCGCACGCGCGGCATCTCGAAAGAGAGAGTCGAGACGTGGCAGAAAGAGACCTCAAACTGGTCGAACAGCAAGGACGTCTGTGAGCCGTCCGACAAGTTGTTCCCCATCCGCATCCCCCTCATTCCCGGCGATGGCGAGGAAGTCGTCGGACTCCTCCTCGTTGGTCCGCGGCCCGACGGCTCGGTGATCAGCGGAGACGAACAGAAAGCGCTGAAGGAAGTAGCCGAGCCCATCGCGCGGGGCATCCGGAACGTGATCCGCCGCGTCGCTTACGAACGGCGCCTAGAAGCGATGATCGAAGCGAATGCACGACGTCTCGACGAGCTGGAAGCGCGCATCAACCTGCCCTCGGTTACGGTCGTTCGCTCCCCGCGGAGTGCCTGACCCCCGGCGGCCGTTCTATCCCCATTAATTGACCCCATTAGAATCAAAGCATAATTTGCCGGAAACGCGACACGGAAATCCGACTCGCCGCTTGTCCAGACGGCCAGGTGGCAACTTCGACTGGGGCAATTGAAGGAGCCAGAAGGATGCGTGGGAAGCTGATGCTGTGGGCGGTTGCGATCGCCCTCAGTTCGACGGCCGCCATCGGCAGCGTTGTAGTTGTCAAATCCCTCGGTCCATCCTCCAAGGCTTATCCGCCCGGCAAAACGCTTTCGGAATCCGCAACGATTACTCTCCAGGGCGGCGATGTGGTGACGCTCCTCGGACCGGCGAGTGCGCAGACCCTGCGTGGCCCCGGCAGTTTCGCCGCCGGGCAGGTCGCGATGAACGCGACTGCTACCAGCTCGCGCGGCAGGTTCGGCGCCCTTCGTGCAGCGGAGGTCGCGCACAATCCAAGCATCTGGGATATCGACGTGACTCAGAGCGGGAAAATGTGCGTCACGAACGCCGGCAACCTTCAGCTTTGGCGGCCCGACAGCGAAGCCGAAGTGAAGATCAACATCAGGTCATCCGAGGGCAAATCGCAAGAGTTGAACTGGGCAGCGGGCAAGGCATCCACGCTATGGCCCGCGTCCCTGCCAATCAAATCGGGCGCGCATTACGAGATCGAGTGGCCAGAGACGGGCGACAAGAGCAGCGTGACGTTCGTGTCCGTTCCCAATGCTCCGCCTGATCTCGTCGGCGCGGCGCAGGTTCTGATCGAGAACGGCTGCCAGCACCAGCTCGACCTGCTTGTCGAAAGCGCGGGCAAAGCCAAGTAAGCGCGCAGCGCATGCCGGGGGCACGCGTGAGCACTTTCTCTAGGCGATTACGCCTTCCGACGTAAGCTTCTGCAGCTCGCCGGGCTGGAGGCCGAGCGCCGCTACCACCTCGCACGTATGCTCACCGAGCGCTGGTGGCGGGAGGTCCGAGTCTGTGCGGACGCTGTCGAGCCGCACCGGGGAGCCGACGAGCGGCATTCCCGCAATCGTTCGGACCATTCCGCGATGCTGCGCCTGAACGTCCGAAAGAGCCTGCGTAATCGAATTGATCGGTCCTGCCGGAACGCCGGCGCGCTCAAGTTGCTCCAGCCACTCCGCCGCAGGCTTTTCACGGATGCATTCGCTCACCAATCCCACCATTGCAGAGCGATGTGCGACCCGCGCGCCGTTACTCGCGAAGCGCTCGTCGCTCGTCCATTCCGGATGGCCGCACATTTCAGCGAGCTTCGCGAATTGGCGCTCGTTGCCGACCGCGATTATGATCGGCTGATCGGACGCATCGAATGGCTGGTAAGGCACGATGTTGGGGTGTGTATTGCCCTGCCGGGGCGGGTCATTGCCTGAGATCAGCGCATTCGATGCCTGGTTGGCAAGCATCGCCAGCTGCGTGTCGAACAGGGCCGCGTCGATGTACGCACCCTCGCCCGTCTTCTCACGGCGATAGAGCGCGCTGAGGATGGCAACGCAGGTGTAGAGGCCGGTGAACAGGTCAACGACCGCAACCCCGACGCGCATCGGTCCGCCGCCGGGCTCCCCGTCGGGCAGGCCGGTGATGCTCATCAGCCCACCCATACCCTGGATGATGTAATCGTAGCCCGCGCGGTCGGCGTAAGGCCCGTCCTGACCGAAGCCGGTGATCGACGCATAAATGAGGCGGGGATTGGTGGCGCGTAGAGACTGCGCGTCGAGACCGAATTTGGCGAGACCGCCGACCTTGAAATTCTCGATGACTACGTCGGCATTCTCTGCCAGCTTGCGGACCAGCACCGCACCCCCGGGCCGCGCGAAGTCGATCGCCGCCGACTTCTTCCCCCTGTTGCAGCTCAGAAAATAGGCGGCGACACGGCTGTCTCCCTCACCGTGCCAGGGCGGTCCCCAGTGGCGGGTATCGTCGCCGCTTCCCGGCCGTTCGATTTTGATCACTTCCGCACCAAGATCTGCGAGCAATTGCGTGCACCAGGGTCCCGCAAGAACGCGGCTTAGATCGAGGATCTTGATCCCTTCCAGCGGCTTCAATGGCGACGCGCCCAGAAGCGCCTGTCCTGGAGAACGGCGCGCGCCGCATTGTGCCCTGGCGCGCCGGTAACTCCTCCGCCCGGGTGCGCGCCAGAGCCGCAGAGGTACAAACCCTTGAGCGGCATGCGATAATCGGCCGCCCCGATCATCGGCCGCGCGCTGAACAGCTGATCCAAACCCATCTTTCCGTGGAAGATGTCGCCGCCGATCAGCCCGAACCGACGTTCAAGATCAAGCGGCGAGTGGATTTGGCGCCCGAGGATCGAGTCCGCGAATCCCGGCGCATGACTGTCCACGGTTGCGATGATCGCGTCGGCGGCTTTCTCCCGCTCCTCGTCCCAACTCCGGCTCGGACCGAGGTCGTAGCGGAAATGCTGACAGAAGAGCGACGCGACATGCTTGCCTTTTGGCGCGAGCGACTTGTCGAGGGTCGAAGGTATCAGCATCTCGATGATCGGTTGCTTCGACCAGCCGTCGACCGACGCGTCGAGCCAGGCCCGGTGCATGTAATCGAGACTCGGGGCCATGATGATGCCTGCGGTCAGATGATCGCCCTTCTTCGGAAGCACCGTGAACTTCGGCAGCTCTGACAGCGCAACATTCATCCGGAACGTGGCGCTCTCGCACTTCCAGCCATGCATGCGGCTGGCGACATCGGCGTCGACCGCGCCTTTGGGCACCAACCGATCGAACAGGAGCCTGGGGTTCACTCCCGCGATCACATTCTTCGCCCGCCATGCCTTGCCCCCGGCGACGACGCCCGAAGCACGGCCATTGGTAACAATCAGTTCTTCGACAGGTGTGTTGAGAACGATGTCGACGCCCGCTTCGCGACACGCCCGCGCCATCGTCTGAGTGATGGAGCCCATGCCGCCGATCGCATGACCCCAAGCGCCGGGCACGCCCGCCGCCTCGCCAAAGAGGTGATGGAGGAGAACGTAGGCCGTCCCCGGCGATTGCGGCGAAGCGAAATTGCCGACCACGCCATCGAAGCCGAAAAGCGCCTTGGTGAGGTCGCCTTCGAAATGGCGGTCGAGGATCTCGGCGGCGCTGCGTACCGCAAAATCGTGCACGGTCCGAGTTTCGGCGAGTGACAGCCCGGCCATGTCGCGCCCCAGGCTCAGCAGCTTCGGGATTGCACTCACCCTTCGTCCCACGTTTGGCGGGGCGCGCAGCAGCCATTTCTTGAGCAACGCGACCACCGTCTCGAGCTCGGCGATATAACGGTCGTAACCTTCAGCGTCTGACTTTACGTGCCGCGCAATCTCCTTGCGGGTCAGGCCGTTGCGTCCGGCGAGGAGATATCCTCGGTCACCTGGCAGGAAATTATCGGTCTTCCTGAGCACCACTTTCAATCCGTGCCGCTCCAGCTCCATGTCGCGGATGACCTTCGGCTGAAGCAGGCTGACGGTGTAGCTGGCGGCCGAATTCCTGAATCCGGGCAGGAACTCGTCCGTGACGGCAGCGCCGCCAACGGTGCCGGCCGCCTCGAGGACCGCAACCTTCATGCCCTTCTTCGCAAGATAATAAGCGCAGGTCAGTCCGTTGTGGCCTGCGCCGATCACGACCGCATCGAATTCCATCAATTCCCCGCTGCTGCTGCTGAGCGATCCCGCCTAGAGGGCGACCCCTCTGTCGTCCAGATGCCGCGGCAACGCCAAATTTTGGCGCGACCCGGCTAATGTTCGCGCGCCTTTGGAAGCCGCACTGTGTTAGTTCTACAGCACAGCAAGTGGGGCCTAGCTATGAGGATTGCGGTTATCATGGGATGCGCAGCGGCGCTTGGGTTCGTTGGCAGCGGCACGAATGCGCAGCCGGCGCCAACTTCATCCACAGAAGCAAAGGTCGATGCTAAAGCGGTTGTTGCCGACGTAAGGCGCATCATCGCCGCCAATTATGTGCTCAGCGATGTCCGGCCGAAGCTCGACTCCGCGCTCGCACAGGGCCTCGCCGCCGGTCGTTACAACGTGAGCGATCCCGCTGAATTGTCCGACCGCGTAAATGCGGACATGAAGGCTGTCGCGCACGATAAGCATCTCAGCATGCACTACGACCCTGCGCAGCAGACTCAACTCGCTGCGAGGCCGCCCAACGCCGGCGCGGACGACGCACCGCCGACGCCCGAGGAAATCCGCCAGGCGACCAAGTTCAACCACGGCATTCTCGACATGAAGGTGCTGCCAGGAAACATCCGCTACATCGACTTGATGGGCTTCTTCTGGGGCGGCAAGAAAACCGCGGAAGCCTATGACAATGCGATCCGCTTCCTCCGGGATGGCGATGCCGCGATCATCGATCTCCGCCACAACGGCGGCGGCAGCCCGGACGCAGTGCAATATCTCATCAGCCACTTCCTCGAACCGAACCGGCCGATCGTCACCTTCTACATGGGCGCGAACAACGTGGACCATCGTTCCAGCCTGGCCTCGCTTCCCGCGGGCCGTCTGGTCGGAAAGCCGCTCTACGTGCTTACCAGCGGGATGACAGCGAGCGCCGCCGAGGAGTTCACCGGCCATGTCGCCGGATTCAAGCTGGGTGAAATTATCGGCGAGAAGACGGCCGGTGCCGGCTTCCGGAACGAATTCTTTCCCGTCGCAGGCGGCTACGTGATCAGCGTCTCGATCGGTCGAGCGGTCCTCGCCTCGACCGGCGAGGACTGGGAAGGTGTCGGAATCGCGCCAACGACAAAGGTCGATTCCGACAAGGCGTTGGACGTGGCGCAAGTGCATGCTCTCCGCCGCATCGCTTCAGCGGCGGCCGGCAGCGAAAAGCGTATGCTGGAGTCGCAAGCGGCCATTCTGGACGCGAAGCTTAATCCTCTTGCGACCGCCCTTCCGATCGATCGTTACGCAGGCACCTACGGCGAGCGCACAGTCAGGCTCGATAATGGCGCATTGACCTATCAGCGCCAGGGCGGCCCGAAGATCACGCTGGTGTCGCTCGGAGGGAATGAGTTCGGCATCGCCGACGATCCGATGAGCCGCATCAACTTCAGCACGAATGGCGCCAATGTCACGGCTTTGAAACTCGTCCGCGGCGATGGGTCGACGGTGGATGCACCGCGGACCCAGTAATCAGGTCTGGCGCGGTTCGACGTCGCTCGTGTTGCGCAAGACGATGAAGGTGCCGAGCATCTCGGCGCACACCTTCGCCTCCTCGCCTCGGATTGCCGACACTGTGGCGCCGACAACCACCAAGGTGCGGCCTGCCTTGTGGACGCTGGCTTCCGCCCGGAGGCGGTCGCCGGCCGCCGGGTTTACGAGGTTGATCTTGAACTCCACAGTCAGGACCGAGGCATCCGCGGGCATCGTCGTATAGGCCGCATAGCCGGACGCGGTGTCCGCAATCGCGGACACGACTCCACCATGGAAGTAGCCGTGCTGCTGCGTCAGATCATCCCGATGAGGCACCTCGATCACGGCCCTTCCGTCCGCAGCCTCGAGCAGCTTCGCGCCAATAAGTTGCATGAAGCCCTGGCGGTAGAATCCATCCTCGGATTTGGGATCGATCTTTGCCTGAATGTCGCTCACCGCATCAGCACCAGCTCTTCAGCCATGGTCGGATGAAGCGCGAGCGTGGCGTCGAAATCGGCCTTCTTGAGCCTGCCTTTCACTGCGACGGCAGCCGCCTGCAGGATTTCCGGCGCGTCCGGGCCGATCATGTGGATGCCGACAATCTCGTCCGTCGTTCCGTCGACGACCAGCTTGTAAAGCGACCGCTCGTTGCGACCGGCAAGCACGTTCTTCATCGCCCGGAAGTCCGACGTGTAAGTCTTCACCTGGCCGAGCTTGTTCTTTGCCTGTCCCTCGGTCATGCCAACGCCGGCGAGCGGCGGATGGCTGAAGACAGCCGACGGAATGCAGGAATAATCGACCCGGCGCGGCTTGTTGCCGAAGAAGGTGTCCGCGAACGCCTGGCCTTCCCGGATCGCGACCGGAGTGAGCTGAACTCGATCGGTCACGTCGCCGACCGCGAAGATCGAGGGATTTGACGTGCGATTGTCCGCGTCGACCTTGATCTGACAGTCCTCGCCGACTTCCACGCCAGCGGCCTTGAGGCCGAGCCCATCCGTGTTCGGCCGTCGACCGACGGCAATGAGGATCTCGTCTGCCTCAATATCATCGCAACCCGTCATCGCCACACGAACTGACCCATCGGCGCGCCGCTCGATCTTCTCGATGGTCGAATTGAACCTGAACTCGATTCCCTTGCGCAGGGATATCTGAATAAGCCGGTCGACGATCTGCTGGTCGTAATGGCGCAGGATCACGTCGCTACGGTTGACCAGTGTCACACGGGCGCCGAATTGGTGGAAAATTCCCGCGAATTCGTTGGCGATATAGCCGCCGCCGGCAATGACGATCCTTTTGGGCATCTTCTCGAGATTGAAGACCTCGTTCGAGCTAATCGCATGTTCGATGCCGTCGATCTTCGGCATGGCGGGCCACGCCCCGGTTGCGATCAGGATTTTGTCGGCGGTGACCTCGCGTCCGCCGGAAAGCTTCAGCGAATTCGGACCGGTCAGCTCCGCACGTTCATTGAAGATCGTGACATTATGGCTCGTCAGAGTCTCGGTGTAGGCGCCTTCAATGCGTCTCACTTCGGCGAGGACGTTGTCACGCAGGACCGTCCAGTCGAACCTTTTCTCCGGCACATCCCACCCGAACATGGCGGCGTCATCGAGATCCTCGGCGAAATGGGCGCCGTAGACGGGCAGCTTCTTGGGCACGCATCCGCGAATCACGCAGGTCCCTCCGACCCGATACTCTTCCGCGACAGCGACACGCCCTCCGTAAGCAGCGGCCACCCGTGACGCGCGCACGCCACCCGATCCGGCGCCGATTACGAAGAGATCGAAGTCGGTCGCCATCACACACCTGCCCTTTCGATCAACGCTCTCGTAGATACATCCAGCGTGTCCTCGTCCGCCCCTTCGGCGAGCTCACGCGCGATCTCTTTGCCAAGCTCGACTCCAAATTGGTCGAACGGGTTGATCCCAAGCAGTACGGCGTTGGCGAAGGTCCGGTGCTCGTAAAATGCAATCAGCGCCCCAAGCGACCGCGGATCGAGCCTGTCGAGCAGGATTGTCGAGCTCGGGCGATTGCCCGCATAGGCACGCTGCGGATCCTTGCTGGCGCGGCCCTGCATTAGCGCTGCGGCCTGCGCGAAGGCGTTGAGCAGCAGCAGCCGATGGCGCTCAGGGTCCTGATCGTGGTCAGCCTCACGAACGGCGACAAACTCTACGGGCACCAGGACTGTCCCCTGGTGGAGAAGCTGAAAGACGGCGTGTTGTGCGTTCGTGCCGGTGCCTCCCCATGTCACAGGTGCCGTCCGCCGCTCGACGGGCTTGCCGTCGCTGGTCACCGACTTGCCGTTTGATTCCATCTCGAGTTGCTGGAGATAGAAGGGCAGAAGCTTCAGCCGCTCATCGTAGGCGAAGACGCCGCGCGATTGCGCGCCGAGTTCCTCGACATAGAGACGGTCGGCGAATGCGGAGATCAGCGGGACGTTGGCCCGGGCTTCGGCAAAGCGAAAATGCCGGTCCATCTCCGCCGCGCCTTCGAGCAATTCCTCGAAAGCGTCCCAGCCGAGCGCCAGCGCAGCCGAGAGCCCAACCGAGCTCCACAATGAATAGCGCCCACCAACGCCTTCGCCGAACTGCAGGATGCGGCTCTCGTCAATTCCGGCATCGAGCGCCGCCTCGGGCCTCGCCGTAACGCCGATCAGCCTTCCGTAGGGATCGGCAACGCCCGCTTCGCGAAGCCAGGCCACGGCAGCATCAAGGTTCGACAGGGTTTCGAGTGTCGTGAAAGTCTTGGAAGCGACCACGACCAGTGTTGTTGCGGGATCGAGCGGTTCCACCGCTTCGTCGAATGCCGCCCCGTCGATGTTCGAAAGGAAACGGACCTCGAGCTTCGAAGATCGCCTACCGAGCGAATCGACGAGGAGCGCGGGGCCGAGCAGCGATCCCCCGATACCGATGTGGAGCACGCCGGTGATGTCGCCGAAAGCTCGCGCCTCGATCGCGTCGATGAGCGCCCGCATCCGCTGCCTTCGAGCGGTCGCGAGATCGACGTCCTCCGGCGCACCGCTGCCGCGTTCCGCGACGTGCGTCGCTGGTCGACCCTCGCTCGCGTTCACGACCGCGCCCGCGAAGAGCGCTTCCCTGGCTGAGGCAAATCCCATGCGGTCGGCGCGTTCAAGGAACTGCGCGATCCGGCTTTCGTCGAGGTGCGTCTTCGACCAATCGAAGTATAGCCCCGCGACCTCGAGGCTCAGCCGGCTCAGCCTATCGGGCTCGGCCGTGAACAGTTCCTCCAGGGTTTGCATTGGGGTTGGTTGCTGTTGGGGCGCCATGGCGAGAGGCACATAATGACCGGCCCGTCAAAAGCCACCCCGAGGCCGCCCCGCCTTGACGTTGTGCGACGCAGCGGAAACAAAAGGACGGATGCAAGTGCCATTCCTCCGCCGCAGTGCCGATCAGGCCGATCCGGAAGGCCGCGCGAAATCCAGGGACACCGCTTGGGGCCTTGCACGATTCATTCTCACGCTGGCAATTCTCGCGTGGGCGTTCCGGAGCTTTATCGCAGCGCCGTTCAGTATCCCGTCGGGATCGATGCTCCCGACCTTGTACATCGGCGACTATCTGGTCGTCGCCAAATGGCCGTACGGCTATTCCCGCTACAGCTTTCCGTTCGGAATTCCGTCGTTCAGCGGCCGGGTCTTCGCGCATATGCCCCAGCGCGGCGATGTGGTCGTTTTCCGCCATCCGAACGAAAATGCCGATCTCATCAAGCGCGTGATCGGACTTCCCGGCGATACGGTAGAGATGCGCGGCGGAGAGCTGATCCTCAACGGCCGTCGGCTGCCTCGCGTAGAACTTCCTCCGTACCAACTTCCGATCAGCGCCAACACGCCGTGCCGGGTTGTGCCACCGGCAACGCCCTTCGTCGCCTCCGTTGGAGGTCAGTCCTATTGCGTGCTTCCCGCCTACCGAGAGACCTTGCCTGGCGGGCCCAGCTACACCGTGCTCGACCAGGTCGCGACGGCGGCAGACGATTTCGGCCCGGTAAAAGTGCCTGGCGGCCACGTCTTCCTGATGGGCGACAACCGGGACGACAGCCTCGACAGCCGCTTCCCGCCCGCCGTAGGCGGCATTGGCATGGTGCCCATGGAAAATCTTATCGGCCGAGCGACCATCACCTTCTGGTCGACGGACGGCAGCGCCTCTTACTGGAAGCCATGGACCTGGTTCACGGCGCTCCGCGGCGGCCGCGTCGGCAACGGCTATTCGGGTGACGCCGAGTGAGCGCCGAGATCGCTGCTTTCGTTAAGGAGAGGCTCGGGCACACACCCAAGGACAAGTCGCTTTTCGACCTTGCCTTCACCCACTCCAGCGTCGGCCGCGAAAGCTACGAGCGCCTTGAGTTCCTGGGCGACCGCGTCCTCGGGATGGTAATCGCACGCGCCCTTTACGAGCGCTATCCGGAGGAGCCCGAGGGAAATCTCTCGAAGCGCTACAATGCCCTGGTGGATCGCGAAACCTGTGCGGAGAACGGGCG
>JBEDUM010000150.1:0-23875 GCA_040414585.1 Sphingomicrobium sp.
GTGATCGCGACAGCGAGAAGCAGCAGCAGCATGATCGTACGCGGATCCTGCAGCTGGAATGCCCAGCCCGCCTCCGCCCCCGCCGCGCGGATTGCAAGCAGCGCGACCCCGAGCGCGCCTGTGCCGACAACCGCTCCAGCCGTGTAGGCGAGCGCGTCACTGCGCGCATGCCGTGCGTCCGCTCCCGCCTTCGAAATGTGCAGCGCCTTCAATGCCAGGATCGGAAAGACGCAAGGCATCAGGTTGAGGAGGATGCCTCCGAAGATCGCACCGAGAACGGCCCACAAAACCGCCATCGCGTCAAGGCCGCCAACCTCACTCCCGCCCTGTGGCACGGCCCCCGGCACAGCCTTGAACTCGAGGCCGGCGTCATCGCCATATGCGAGCAAGCCGGCGAACTCGTCTTTCGGCGAGCCCTTGCGCTGCAGCTCAGCGATCAGTGCATCGCCCGACCGGCGGAAGCTCTGCTTCGCTTCATAATCGACGATGCCATCGGCCACCGGGAAGACATACGGCTTGCCGACGTCGACGCTCGCCGGAAGCGGGATGGCGACGCGGAGCTTGTCGCCGGAGACTTCGAAATGGGCGACGCTCGCGAGCGGCCGCGGCAACGCGCGCCGCCATTCGTCGAATTGCGCGCGGTTCGGCGTTCCAGCGCCAACCGCCAAGTCGAGCGAGAGCTCACCCTGATCCGGAACGCACACCTTGTCGGTGCAGGCGAGCCAATGCGCTTCCGCGCGGATTGGGATGGTGCCGCGCGCATCCGCCGGCACTTTCAGCCGGACAAGGACGGCATAATCGCGCTCGTAGACATAGTTCATGAGATCGGCGACCGTGAGACGCGTCGGCACCGGGTAGCGCAGCGGGCCCGCCGAAAAGCCCGGCGGCAACTGCCACTTCACGTCCATCGGCAGGCCGGCATCGCCCGGGTTGAGCCAATAGCCGTGCCATCCCGGCGTGGGCCGCATATGGATGGCGAGATCCACCTCCCCGCCGGGAGGCGCGGGCCCTTCGGCGACCAGCTGTGGCTCGATCCCGCGCGCGAGTGCGAGCGCGGGTTGAACCAGCAGGGCAAGGAAGATCACTAACAGCCGGAGCATTGCCCGTGCGCTAGCGGCTGAGCCGTTCGGCGTCGAGGCGCGGTTCCGTTGTGGCGTTTCGCGATGATTGGTAAATTGCAACATACACTTGAGAGCGGAGACTCGCCATGCGCGTTCATGTTGCCGCTGTGTTTGCCTGCATAATCGGAACCGTTCCAACCGCGCTTTCCGCCGACTCCGGTTCGGGACATGGCACCATCTCGCCCAGCATGAGCATGAACACGCCGGGTTTTGACGCGGCCGCCGAATATCGCAAAGGCATCGATGCGCTGAAGGCGAATCAGTTCGCGGATGCGAAGAAATCCTTTGCGCAGGTGCTTGGCGTTGCCCCCGAGGACGCAAACACGAATTTCCTCGCGGGCATGGCCGACGCGGGCCTCAATGATCTCAAGGGCGCGGCCAAGCATTATGAGAAAGCCGTCAAAGCGGATTCCAAGCTAATCCCGGCGCAGCAGGAGCTCGGCGTCACCTATGTGAAGCTCGGCGACGTGCAAAAGGCGCAAGCGACGCTCGCCAAGCTCCAGAAGATGAGCGACGATTGCAAGGGCACTTGCAAGGACGCGGACAATCTCAAGCAGGCGATCGAGGCTGTACAGACCGCGATCGGCCAACCGTCCCACGCAGAGCTACAGACGGCTCCGCCGCTTCTTTTCCAGAGCGCCAAAGGCGGCGACTCCGCCTATCTGCAGGCGGTGAGCCTAATCAATGAGCATCGCTATGAGGACGCGATTGCAGCCCTGCAACGCGCCAAGGCGAGCTTCGGCGCGCATCCCGACATCCTGACCTACTTGGGCTACGCGAACCGCAAAATGCATCGCTATGATATCGCCGAGAGCTACTACCGGCAGGCACTTGCGGCTGCCCCGGACCACAAGGGCGCGACCGAATATTATGGCGAGCTGATGATCGAACGCGGCGACATGGCGGGAGCCAGGCGGATGCTTGGGAAGCTCGATGCCATCTGCACGTTCGGATGTGCGGAAGCCGAAGACCTGAGGCGATGGATCGTAACCAAGGGCGCGCACGGCTCCTGATCGGCGCTTCGGCGCTTCTTCTGATCGGCGGCGCACAGCCGGCGCAGTTGCCGCTCCGCGAGGCGCGCTGGCTGCAGTCGAGCGACATTGCCGTTGACCTGACACGTCAGCCCTCGGAATGTCTTGCGCTGCCACCTGATCCCGCCCAGCGGCGCTCGGTCGAGATCGGTCGGATTGCCTTTCGCGCACCGCTCGTCCTGGGCGGCCAGGCGGCCCGCGCCGGACTCAGCTGTTCGAGCTGTCACCGCAACGGACGCACCAACGCTGACTTCCACTTGCCGGGTTTGTCAGGCAATCCGGGCACCGCGGATGTGACGTCTTCGATCATGAGCGAGCACCGGGGGGATGGTATATTCAATCCCAAACCGATCCCCGACCTCGGCGGAGATCCCAGGAAGCTGAAGGTCAAGGGAACGCCGAAGCTCAAGAGCTTCATTCACGGCCTGATCACGCAGGAGTTCGACGGACCTGAGCCGCCCCGTCAGGTGCTCGACGGCCTCACGGATTACGTGACAGACCTGTCGCCCGCCGCGTGTGGAGCGGCCGCCACCTCACCTGTCGCGCTCGACGCCATGCTCGACGACGTCGACACTGCCGTTCGCCTGGCTGAGGACACGCTTGTCGCGGGCGATGAACCGACCGCTCGAGTCATGATCGCCGCGGCCCGCTCGACCTTGGGCTCGATCGACGAGCGATTCCATGTGCCCGGCGGCGAGGTGAGCCGCGACCTGCTCGCGCAGGCGGATTCACAGCTGCGCACCATCGAGCTTGCCGATGTACCGACGACCGCCATGTTCGAAAGCTGGCGCAAGGAATGGCCGGCCCGAGAGCGGCAGCTGCGCCTGGTTGAGCCTCGCTCTCTTTACTCAGAAGCGGTGCTGCGCCGCTTCCTCTCGCGTTAGTCGAGGTTGGGCCTCAGCCAGCGTTCGGCTTGCTCAATCGAAACGCAACGCCGCTCGGCATAATCTTGCAACTGGTCGCGCCCGATCTTGGCCACTCCGAAATACTGGCTGTCGCGATGCCCGAAATAGAAGCCGGACACGGCCGAGGTCGGAAGCATCGCGAAATTCTCGGTCAGGGTGACCTGGCCCGGATTACCGCCGAGCATGTCGAACAGGATCGGCTTCAAACTGTGGTCCGGACACGCGGGATAGCCCGGTGCAGGGCGGATGCCCTGGTACTTCTCGCGGATCAGTTGCTCGTTCGAGAAATGCTCGTCGGCATAGGCCCATAACCGATTACGCACCTGCGCATGAAGGACTTCGGCGAAACTTTCCGCCAGACGGTCGGCGAGCGCCTTCAGCAGGATGTCATCATAATCGTCGATCGTCTGCTTGAAGCGTTCAAGGTGCGGCTCGAGCCCGTGGATCCCGACCGCGAAGCCGCCGATCCAGTCCTCGCCTTCCGGATTGATGAAATCGGCGAGGCACATATTCGGACGGCCTTCGCGCTTCCTCACCTGCTGTCGAAGAAATGGCAGCCGGGTCCAGTCATTGCCGGCCAGCACGAGCACATCGTCGCCCTCGCGCTTGCAGCGCCACAGCCCGACGGTCGCTTTGGGCGTGATCCAACGCTCAGCAATCAGCTGGTCCAGCATTTCCTGCGCGTCTTTGAACAAAGTGCGCGCGCTCTCACCGACGACCGCATCGTCGAGGATCGCTGGATAGGTGCCCGCCAGCTCCCACGCGCGGAAGAACGGCGTCCAGTCGATTGAGGCCTTAAGGTCCTTCAATGGCCAGTCGCCGAAATGGTGCAGGCCCGGATAAGCCGGCGCGGACGCCTGGCCTTGCGGGTCATAAGGGAATGCGTTCGCGCGCGCCTCGTCTAGGCTCGCGAGATCCTTCGGGCCACCGCGCTCGCGCGATTTCCTGAGCTTGTCGTAATCGTCGGCAGTTGTCTCGATGAGCGGCTCCCGCTGCGTGTCGGAAACGAGCGACGAAGCGACTCCGACCGCCCGGCTCGCGTCGAGTACGTGGATGACGGGACCTTCGTACGCCGGATCGATCCGTAGGGCCGTATGCGCCTTGCTCGTCGTCGCACCGCCGATGAGCAGCGGAGTGTTCATGCCGAGGCGTTGCATCTCGCCCGCGACGGTGACCATCTCGTCGAGGGACGGCGTGATGAGCCCCGATAGGCCGATCATGTCCGCTCGATTGTCGTTGGCTGCCTGCAGAATGTCCTGCCACGGCACCATCACGCCGAGGTCGATGACCTCGAAGCCGTTGCACTGCAGGACCACGCCGACAATGTTCTTGCCGATATCGTGAACGTCGCCCTTGACGGTCGCCATGACGATTCGGCCCTTGCCCGCGGTGACGCCCTTCTCCTCCTTCTCCTTCTCGATGAAGGGGATGAGGTGTGCGACCGCACGTTTCATGACGCGGGCGGACTTCACGACCTGCGGAAGGAACATCTTGCCCGAACCGAACAGGTCGCCGACGACGTTCATTCCGTCCATCAGCGGTCCTTCGATCACTTCGATCGGGCGCGCGAACTGCTGGCGCGCTTCCTCAGTGTCGTCGACGATATGGGCGTCGATTCCTTTCACCAGCGCGTAGGACAGCCGCTCCGCGACTGGGAGCGAGCGCCACTCGGCAAGCTTCTTTTCCTCGGCCTCGTCCTTGCCCTTGTAGCGCTCGGCGAGCTCGATCAGCCGCTCCGTCGCATCGTCGCGGCGATCGAGGATCACGTCCTCACAGGCTTCGCGAAGCTCGGAATCGATCGCGTCGTAGACATCGAGCTGGCCGGCATTGACGATGCCCATGTCCATGCCCGCGGGGATCGCATGATAGAGGAACACGCTGTGCATCGCGCGGCGCACGGGTTCGTTGCCGCGGAAAGAGAAGCTGAGGTTCGAAAGGCCGCCGCTTATGTGCGTGCCCGGACAGCGCCTGCGGATTTCGCCCGCAGCTTCGATGAAGTCGATCGCGTACCGACGATGCTCATCGATGCCGGTCGCTACCGCGAAGATGTTCGGGTCGAAGATGATGTCGTTCGCGTCAGTTCCGTCGGCGAGCAGCAGTTTGTACGCCCGCTCGCAAATCGAGACCTTGCGCTCGACCGTGTCTGCCTGACCGACCTCGTCGAACGCCATGACGACCACCGCTGCACCGTAGGCGCGGCATTTGCGCGCGAGATCCAGAAACGGCCCCTCGCCCTCCTTAAGGCTGATCGAATTGACGATCGGCTTCCCAGGCACGCACTTTAGGCCAGCCTCGATAACGCTCCATTTGGAGCTGTCGACCATCACCGGAATGCGCGCGACGTCCGGCTCCGCTGCGATCCTTTTCAGGAAAATGGTCATCGCCTGCTCGGAATCGAGCAAGGCCTCGTCCATGTTGATGTCGAGGATCTGCGCGCCATTCTCGACCTGGTCGCGCGCCACCTCGACCGCCGTTTCATAGTCGCCCGCGAGGATCAGCTTCTTGAAGCGGGCGGAGCCGGTGACGTTGCAGCGCTCGCCGATATTGACGAAGCGCGCGCCCGCGCCAGCCTCATTCACTCGTGACATCTCCATTGGTCAGGCGGCGATCAGCATCGGCTCGAGGCCGGCGAGCAAGGTTCCATTGCGAGCAGCCGGGACGGCGCGCGGCGTGCAATCGCGCGCCGCCCCAGCAATTGCGGCGATGTGCAGGGGAGTCGTCCCGCAACAGCCGCCAACCACGTTGACCAATCCGCTTTCCACCCAGTCGCGAACCTGCAGCGCTGTCTCTTCCGCGGCCTCGTCATATTCTCCAAGCTCGTTCGGAAGACCGGCATTCGGATAGGCCATGACCAGGGTGTCGGCGACCGCCGAGAGGGCCGCCAGATGCGGCCTCAGCTGCGCCGCTCCGAACGAGCAGTTGAGACCGATCGTAATCGGCCTTGCGTGGCGGACGGATGCCCAGAATGCTTCGACCGTGTGCCCGGAGAGATTGCGGCCCGACAGATCCGTCAGGGTCATCGAAATCATGAGCGGAAGCTCGCGGCCCAGCGCCTGCTCCGCCTCCAGGCCAGCCATAATGGCCGCTTTCGCATTCAGCGTGTCG
This sequence comes from Sphingomicrobium sp., assembly GCA_040414585.1. GTDB lineage: Bacteria > Pseudomonadota > Alphaproteobacteria > Sphingomonadales > Sphingomonadaceae > Sphingomicrobium. The sequence goes on from JBEDUM010000150.1 coordinate 6,163, forward strand.
AAAACGGTCTCGATCAGGATGAAATCGACGCCTCCGTCTACAAGCGCATCGATCTGCTCGCGGTAGACCGCTTTCACCTGGTCGAAATCGACTTCGCGATAGGCCGGGTCGTTGACGTTGGGCGATAGAGACAGCGTCTTGTTCGTCGGTCCGAGCGCTCCGGCGACCCAGCGTGGTTTGCCGTCCTTTGTCGAATAGCGATCGGCGACCTCGCGAACGATCCGCGCGGATGCGCGGTTAATCTGTGGCACGAGTGCCTCGGCTCCGAAGTCGGCCTGGCTGATCGCGTTTGCGTTGAAGGTATTCGTTGCAAGCAGATCCGCGCCCGCGTCCGCGAAGCTCTCACAAATCGAGCAGATGAGTTCGGGCTGGGTCAGGTTGAGCAGATCATTGTTGCCCCGCTGATCCTTGCTCAGGTCAAGGCCGTTGCAATAGTCGCCGCTTTGCAGCTTTTGCGCCTGGACAAGAGTACCGTAGGCGCCATCCTTGACGAGAATGCGCTTGGCCGCTTCGGCGCGGAGAGTCCGGGATACGCTCATGATTTCGCCCTCACGCCGAGCAGGTGGCAGATCGCATAGCTGAGCTCCGCACGGTTCAACGTGTAGAAGTGGAAGTGGCGGACCCCGCCAGCATAGAGCTGTCCACACAGCTCGGCGGCGACCGTCGCAGCGATCAACTGCCGGGCAGATGGCAGGTCGTCGAGCCCTTCGAACAGGCCGTTCAGCCATTCGGGGATGCTTGCACCGCACGTCTGGGCGAAACGCCGAGTGGTGGCCACGTTCGAAACCGGGAGGATTCCGGGCACGATCTCGACATTCATTCCCGCGTCGGCGACCGCGTCCTGAAATCTCAGGAAGCACTCGGGCGAGAAGAAGAATTGTGTGATCGCACGATCCGCGCCCGCATCGACCTTGCGCCTGAAATTATCGAGGTCGACCTGCCGAGTGCCGGAGTCTGGGTGGATTTCAGGATAGCAGGCGACGGAAATATCGAACGGAGCGATGGCCTTCAGCCCGGCGACGAGGTCGGCGGCATTGGCATAACCGCCAGGATGAGGCGCGAAGCGTGCGCCCGGCTCGGGCGGATCGCCGCGCAATGCGACGATGTGGCGGACGCCCAGCTCCCAATATTCGCGTGCGATCTCATCAATTTCCTCGCGCGCTGCGCCGACGCAAGTCAGGTGCGCGGCGGGCGTCAACGAGGTTTCCTTGAGGATTCGCTCGACGGTCGCGTGGGTGCGCTCTCGAGTCGAGCCGCCCGCGCCGTACGTCACGGAAACGAAGCGCGGATGAAGCGGTGCGAGCGTCTGGATCGAGTTCCACAGCGTCTCGGCCATCGGTTCGCTCTTGGGCGGGAAGAATTCGAAGCTAACTTCAATGTCGCCACGCGCTTCCGCGAACAACGGGAGGTGGTGGTCCAGGCGCTCGAACGCGTTCACGCCGCCCTCCGCCGCCGCTCGGCCGCTTTCGATCCGCGCCAGAGGGTGACCGTCAGCTCGCCCCCCTTCAGATGCTCGACATGGTCCAAGGTGAGCCCGGCCGCCGCGAACCAACCCGCCATCACCTCGTCCTCAAAACCGAGGCGGATGTGAGCGTCGGTCGCTCGAAGCTCCTCACGCACATGGGCGGCGAAGTCGACGACAAGCATTGTACCGCCGGGCGCGAGCACCCGCGCCGCCTCGCCGATCGCTGCCGCGGGCGAGTGGGCATAATGCAGCACCTGGTGGATGATGACGCTGTCGGCGCTCCGATCTTCGAGCGGTAGCGCATACATGTCGCCCTGCCTTAGGCTCGAGTGAATTCCGGCGGCCTCAAGCTTCACACGCGCGAGCCGCAGCATCTCCGAGGAACGGTCGATGCCAATCGCCTGCGTTGCCCGCGGCCCGAACAGTTCGATCATCCGGCCTGTGCCGGTGCCGATATCCAGGAACCGGCCGAGCGACCGGTGACCCAGCACGCGATCGATCGCGCGCTCGACCTCGCTTTCGGCAACGTGAAGCGAACGGATCTGGTCCCACACTTCGGCATGGCCCGCGAAATAGCGGTTCGCGGCTTCCGCCCGCTCAGCCCTGATACTTTCAATTCGGGCGGCATCCGAGGCAAAGAGTGCGCGCGTCGCGGCATCCGCCCAGTCATCGATCAGCGCGAACATCGGTTCGACCCGTTCGGCGTTGGCAAGAGTCAGGAAAACCCAGCTACCCTCCTTGCGGCGTTCCAGTACGCCGGCGTCAGAAAGGATCTTCAGGTGACGCGAGACCCGCGGCTGGCTTTGGCCCAGAACCTGCGCAAGCTCCCCGACCGAAAGCTCCATGATCCGAAGCAATGCCACGATACGCAGGCGCGTCGGATCGGCGAGCGCCTGGAATCTATCGGCAAGCGGGAGCAGGATGATCACGCAGATAAGGATATAAAGATATCTTTATATGGTCAATTCCGGAAGCAAAAATAATCCCTTGTCGGGTGCTAGAGATTGCCGCTATTGCCGCCGGTCTGGCCTGAGCGACTCGCGCGTTGAGGCCGAGACCAGTGCCCACCCACGGGCACTTTTGAAGGGAGTGGAACGATCATGAAGAAGGTTGCCATTGTGACCGTTGCGGTCCTCGCGCTCGGCCTCGCCGCGTGCAACAAGAACAACGCCGAGAACAATGCGGCGAACGAGACTGCAGTCGAGAACACCGCCGAGACCGACGTCAATGCCGCGACCGAGAATGCCGGTGCGGTAGCGAACGCAGACGCCGCTCTCAACGCCGAAAACGCGACGACGAATGTCGACGCCAACGCAACGGCGAACGCTACGACGAACCAGTAAGCTTCGTCGAAGCTGTAGTTTCGAAGGGCCGTCCGAACGGGCGGCCCTTTTTTTGTGGTCGGGCGAAGTGGTACTTCGCGCCAGATGAGAACGATCTTGTTGGCTGCGCTGCTTCTCTGTGCGTGTCGCAAAGAACAGCCCGCTGCGCCGACTGCCGAACAGTCGACCCAGCTCAACGAAGCCGAGGACATGCTGAACGCGGCCGCAAACGAAGAAGGGCCGGAAGCCAACGCTTCCAGCCCTTCCAATTCATCGGACTGACGGACCCTCTTAGAAGTCCATTCCGCCCATTCCGCCCATGCCGCCGGCACCGGCCATCGCAGGCTTGTCATCCGGCACCTCGGCGATCGACGCCTCGGTGGTGATGAGCAAGCCGGCGACGGACGCCGCATCCTGCAGAGCCGTGCGGACGACCTTGGTCGGGTCGATCACGCCCGCCTTGACTAGGTTCTCATATTCCTCGGTCTGGGCGTTGAAGCCGTGCTCGACATCGCTCTGCTCGAGCAGCTTGCCGGCGACGACCGCACCATCCCAGCCGGCGTTCTCGGCAATCTGCCGGACCGGCGACTGCAGCGCCTTGCGGACAATGTCGATGCCGCGCGTCTGGTCATCGTTCTCGCCCTTGAGGCCCTCGAGCGACTTTGCCGCATAGAGCAACGCGACGCCGCCGCCAGGAACGATGCCTTCCTCGACAGCGGCGCGAGTCGCATGAAGCGCGTCATCAACGCGGTCCTTGCGCTCCTTCACCTCGATCTCGGTCGCACCGCCGACCTTGATCACCGCAACACCACCGGCCAGTTTCGCCAGCCGCTCTTGCAGCTTTTCACGATCGTAGTCGGACGTCGTGGTCTCGATCTGCTGGCGGATCGCGCCAACGCGAGCCTCGATCGCCTGCTTGGTGCCGTGGCCGTCGACGATCGTCGTGTTGTCCTTGTCGATCGTGACGCGCTTCGCCTGGCCGAGCATGTTCAACGTGACATTCTCGAGCTTGATGCCGAGATCCTCGCTGATCATCTCACCGCCGGTGAGGATCGCGATGTCCTCCAGCATCGCCTTGCGGCGATCACCGAAGCCCGGGGCCTTCACCGCTGCGACCTTGAGGCCGCCGCGCAACTTGTTGACGACCAAAGTGGCAAGGGCCTCGCCCTCGATGTCCTCGGCGATGATCAGCAGCGGACGACCCGACTGCACGACCGCCTCGAGAATCGGAAGCATCGCCTGGAGGTTGGAAAGCTTCTTCTCGTGGATCAGGATGTAGGGGTCGCTAAGCTCGACCTGCATCTTCTCCGGGTTGGTAATGAAGTACGGGCTTAGATAGCCGCGGTCGAACTGCATGCCCTCAACGACGTCGAGCTCGAACTCGAGGCCTTTGGCCTCCTCGACAGTGATCACTCCTTCCTTGCCGACCTTTTCCATCGCCTCGGCGATCTTCTCGCCAACTTCCTTGTCGCCGTTGGCTGAGATGATTCCAACCTGGGCGATCTCGCTCGATCCCTGGACGTCCTTCGAAGCCGTCTTCAGGTTTTCGACGACTTTACCGACTGCGAGATCGATGCCGCGCTTCAGGTCCATCGGGTTCATGCCGGCCGCGACCGACTTCATGCCCTCGCGGACGATCGACTGGGCGAGGACCGTCGCGGTCGTCGTGCCGTCACCAGCAATGTCGTTGGTCTTCGAGGCAACCTCGCGGACCATCTGCGCGCCCATGTTCTCGAACTTGTCCTTGAGCTCGATCTCCTTGGCGACAGTGACGCCGTCCTTGGTGATCCGAGGAGCGCCGAAGCTCTTGTCGATGACGACATTGCGGCCCTTCGGCCCAAGCGTCACCTTCACCGCATCGGCGAGGATGTCGACGCCGCGAAGGATGCGCTCACGCGCGTCGCGGCTGAATTTCACGTCTTTGGCTGCCATCTGGCTACCCTTTCGCTTTCTGAATGTTCCGAATGTTCACGTGCTGAGCGTAATCTCAGCGCTCAGGCGACGATCCCGAGGATGTCGCTTTCCTTCATGATGATCAGGTCTTCACCGTCGATCTTCACTTCGGTGCCGGACCACTTACCGAACAGGATGCGATCCCCAGCCTTGACGTCGAGCGGAGTGACCTTGCCTTCTTCCGACTTGGCTCCTCCACCGACAGCTACGACTTCACCTTCCTGCGGCTTTTCCTTGGCGGTGTCGGGAATGATGATCCCCCCCGCACTCTTCTCCTCGGCCTCGACACGGCGGACGAGGACACGATCATGAAGCGGTCTGAAACCCATGGGCTCTACCCCCTCTTTCCTTCTAAGGTTGAACATTGCGTTGGCACTCTCCGAGCGGGAGTGCCAGCGATGGGCCGCATATGGTTGTGCGCCGTTCATCCGTCAACAGGTCCGAACAACGCTTTTGTTTTCAGCCGTGCGCGAGGCGCGTCAGGCCGATTCGCTCCCGCATCAACCAACGCAACAGCATCAGGAATGCGACGGCCGCCAAGCCGCTGGCGAGGCCGATCCAGATACCTATGCCTTTCCAGTCAGCGCCGAATGCCAGCCAGGCCCCGATGCCCAGGCCGACGCCCCAATATCCGACGAGCGCAAAGATAAGTGGCCAACGCGTGTCGTGGAGACCGCGCAGCATGCCCGCGCCGATCACCTGCGCTCCGTCGACCAGTTGGAAGGCGGCCGCGACTTTGAGGAAGCTCACCGCAAGCCCGATCACGACTGCGTTCGCCGGATCATCGGTCAGGAACAATGTCACAAGCCGGCGCGGAATGCTCCACATGACGAGCGCCATGGAACCCATGAAGCCGACGCCCATCACCCATGCGGTCCAGCCGGCCCGCGTGATACCCGCCTTGTCGCCGCGCCCGAGCGCGAGGCCGACCCGCACGGTCGCCGCCTGACCCAGTCCGAGCGGCACCATGAAGGTCAGAGCCGCGAGCTGGAGCGCCACGGCGTGCGCGGCGACGGCAGGCGCGCCGATCCAGCCCATGAAATAAGCCGCGAGGGCGAACACCCCCATCTCGAGCGCCATCGTTACGCCGATCGGCCAGCCGAGTTTTGCCATCGCGAACCATCGCTGGCGGTCGAACCGCCACCAATGGCCGAACAAATGAAAGCGACGGAACTGTCGGTCGCGCTCTATCACGCCGATCAGGGCGGCGCAGAGAATCAGCCAAGTGAGCGTGCTGCCCATGCCAGCACCGACCAGTCCGAGCGCCGGCAGCCCGAAATGCCCGAATATCAGCGACCAGCTCAGCAATGCATTGAGTGCGATGCCGGCCAGGCTGAGCCAAAGCACTACGCGCGGACGCTCGAGTGCCGAAACGAAATTGCGCAGGAGCTGGAACAAAAGCCATGGCGCGGTGCACCACATGTAAGCCCGAAGGAAGGTCTGGCCTTGCTGCGCGAGCTCCGGTGCCTGCCCGAATGCGCGCATGAGACCGCCGACGTGCCAAAGCACGAACCAATAAGGCGGAAGCCCGATAAACAGGATCCAGAGCCCTGCGCGGAAAGTTCGGCGGACGTCGCGGACGGCGTTGAACCGCTGACCGAGGGCAGTTGCCATCATCGGCGAAGAGGCGATCAGCAAGCCAAGCAGGAAGAGATTAAAGGTGAAGGTCATGTTGAGCGCGAGTGTGGCCGCAGCCAGGGGGATCGCTCCGAGACGTCCCATCAGGAGGACGTCAGTTGCTTGGATCGCCTGCTGGGTGACGTTTGCGAGGATCAGCGGCCAAGCGAGCGAGAGCGTTGCCCGAAGCTCTTCGCTCCACGGGCTCCTTTCCGCATTGGTCGAAATTCTGCCGCTGCTGTCCACCACTTGGTCATTGCGAGGTGCGGAGCGTGCAGGCAAGCGGGGGGAATGCCTTCAGGGCATGCAGCGGGTCGCAATGGCGAGCGTTCTAGGCTAGCAGCACAGTGAAACTCATAGAGGCCCACCCATGAAGTTCGTGGCAGCGATCTGGAAACTTCTCGTCGGCATCAAGGACGCGCTCGTCCTCATCCTCATGCTGTTCTTCTTCGCCGCTTTGTACGGCGCGCTTTCGGCGCGGCCGCCGGCGGTGAGGGACGGAGTGCTCGATCTCAATCTCAATGGCGCCGTCGTCGAACAGCCCGCCACTGCGAACTTCTCGGACATTGCTGGCGGATCCCGCATCCAGCAGTACCGGCTCCGCGATCTCGTCGCAGCGCTCGATCAGGCGAAAGACGACAGCAGGGTGAAGGCCGTTGCGCTCGATCTCGACGGCTTCACCGGCGGGGGGCAGACCGCCATGGGCGATCTCGCCGACGCCGTCCGGCGGGTTCGCGCCTCCGGCAAGCCGGTTGTCGCTTATTCTATCGGCTACACGAACGACAGCTATCAGCTTGCTTCCGCAGCGTCGGAAATCTGGCTGAACCCGCTTGGAGGAGTTCTCGTCACCGGGCCGGGCGCAACGCACCTTTATTTCAAGGGATTGCTCGACAAGCTGGGCATCACGGCGAACGTCTACCGCGTCGGCACCTACAAGTCGGCGGTCGAGCCTTTCATCCGGAACGACATGTCGCCGGAGGCCAAGCAGAACTACATGGCGCTCGACCAGGCGCAGCTGGAAACCTGGCGCCAAAGCATCCACCAGTCGCGGCCCAAGGCGAATGTGGACACGTTCCTGCAGAACATGAATGCCGCAGTCGCGGCCGCCGGCGGCGACATGGCAAAAGCAGCAGTCGCGGCAGGTCTCGTCGACCGAATCGGCGAGCGCTCGCAATTTGAGGCACGGCTTGCCGCGCTCGGCGGCCAGAAGGATGCCCAGCCGGGAACATTTCCGAAGATCAGGCTCTCCTCCTACATCGCCGACAAGGTCGACCAGAGGCCGCGTGGTCCGATCGGCGTGGTCACGATCGCCGGCATGATCGTCGACGGCAAAGGCGGCGGCGGCAATGCGGGCGGCGACACGATCGCCAAACAGATCCAGGACGGCGTCCGCAACGGGATCAAGGCGATCGTCGTCAGGGTCGACAGCCCGGGCGGTTCGGTGCTTGCGTCAGAGCGTATCCGCCAGGCTCTCGTCGACGCAAAAGCGAAGAACATCCCTGTGGTCGTTTCGATGGGCAACGTGGCGGCCTCAGGCGGTTACTGGGTGTCGACTCCCGCCAATTTCATCTTCGCGGAACCATCAACCATCACCGGCTCGATCGGCGTTTTCGGCGTCATCCCGAGCTTCCAGGGCACGCTCCAGAAGCTTGGTGTCGGCGCCGACGGCGTGAAGTCGACACCTCTCGCGGGCGAACCGGACCTGTTCAAAGGTCCCTCACCCGAAGCAAGCCAGCTGATCCAAACGGGCGTTGACGCAATGTACGCGCGCTTCCTCAGCATTGTCGCGGCTGCAAGGCACAAGACGCCTGCCGACGTTGACAAGATCGCGCAAGGCCGCGTCTGGGACGGCGGAACGGCGCATCAGATCGGGCTCGTCGACGGTTTTGGCGGAATGCCGGAGGCAATCGCCAAGGCGGGAGATCTTGCCCGTCTTGGGCCGAGCGACCGCGGAATCCGCTTCCTCGAACCGCCGAAGAGCTTCCGCGATCAGCTGCTCGAGACCCTGGCGAGCCAGGAAAGAGACGACGATACGTCGTCGAACGGCGACGCGTTCGCTGTCCTGGCGCAGCAGCCTGAGCAGCAGCTCGTGGCCGCGCTCACTGAGGTTCGATCGATCCTCGCTGGTCCGAGCATCCAGGCGCGCTGCCTCGAATGCCCGCCGACAGTGCCGGCTAGGTTGGAAAAGAAAGATCTGAGCCTGCTGGCGCTGCTGAAAGAGTGGTTGGCCTAAGGCACATCGCGATGGCTTCATCCCGAGCGTAACGAAGGAATCCAGCCTTTCTGGATTGTCGCGCCGCGCGGCTCTTCGCCACGACGCCTGGCCTCAGATGTGGATCGGCTTCCCAGTCACCGCCATCGCCGCTTCCTTGAGCGCCTCATTATGCGTCGGATGGGCGTGGCAGGTGTATGCGATGTCCTCGCTGGTCGCGCCGAACTCCATCGCCTGCGCGGCCTGGCCGATCATCGTTCCGGCGACCGCATTGATCATCCACACGCCGAGCACGCGGTCCGTTTTGGCGTCCGCGATCACCTTCACGAAGCCGTCGGGCTCGCGGTTGGTCTTGGCGCGGCTGTTGGCGAGCATCGGGAACTTGCCGATCTTCACCTCGCCATTTTCCTTGGCCTGCTCTTCGGTGAGGCCGACGCCAGCGATCTCGGGCATGGTGTAGACGACCGTCGGAATGACATCCTCGTTCACGATCCCGGTCTGACCGGCGATATTCTCCGCCACGGCAATGCCCTCGTCCTCAGCCTTGTGAGCGAGCATGGGCCCCGGGATCACGTCTCCGATTGCCCAGATGCCCGGCACCTTGGTGCGGAAGTCGTGCTCCGTCTCGATCTGTCCGCGTTTGTTGGTCTCAAGCCCGGCCTTGTCGAGCGCGAGGCCTTCGGTGTTCGGACGCCGGCCGATGGAGACAAGCACGACCTCGGCCTCGAAAGTGCCGGAGGCGCCGCCGGCTGCGGGCTCAACCGTCAATGTCACGGTATCGCCCTTGCGCTCGGCCTTGGTGACCTTGGACGACAGCCGGAACTCGATGCCCTGCTTCTTGAATATCTTGTTGGCTTCCTTGCGGACGTCGCCATCGAAGCCCGGAAGGATCTGATCGAGGAACTCAACGACCGTGACTTGCGCGCCGAGGCGACGCCAGACGGAACCGAGCTCGAGCCCGATGACGCCGCCGCCGATGACGACCATGCGCTTCGGCACTTGCGGCAGCTCGAGCGCTCCGGTCGAATCTACGATTCGCTCCTGGTCGATGGTGATGCCGGGAAGCGTCGTGACCGACGATCCGGTCGCGATGACGATGTTTTTCGCGCGAACGATGCGGTCGCCGACCTTGACGGTGTCGGCGCTCTCGAAGCTCGCATGGCCCTTCAGCCACTCGACCTTGTTCTTCTTGAACAGGAACTCGACGCCCTGCGTCAGTCCCTTCACAGCCTCCTTGCGCGTGCCGTGCATGGTATCGAGATCGAGCTCCACCTTGCCCGGTTTCACGCCCCATTTCGCGAGCGTGCCGTGGGCGGCTTCCTCGAACAGCTCCGACGCGTGGAGCAGCGCCTTCGACGGAATGCAGCCGACATTGAGGCACGTGCCGCCCAAGGTGTCGCGGCTCTCGGCGCAGGCCGTTTTCAAACCGAGCTGCGCGGCGCGGATCGCCGCGACGTAACCGCCTGGTCCGCTGCCGATCACGAGGACGTCGAAATCGTAACCATCAGAAGCCATTCATACCTCGTTCCCCCGCGAAGGCCGGGGTCCAGTGCAAGACAAAAGAAACGGCGCGCGAGCGCCGCCTGGGCCCCGGCCTTCGCCGGGGAACAGGTTAGAGATCAATAAGCAGCCGCGTCGGATCCTCGATCGCTTCCTTGACGCGCACCAGGAAGGTCACTGCCTCGCGGCCGTCGATCAGGCGGTGATCGTAGGTGAGCGCGAGGTACATCATGGGCCGCGCGACGATCTGACCGTCCTTCACCACGGGGCGCTCCTCGATGCGGTGCATTCCCAGCACCGCCGACTGCGGCGGGTTGATGATCGGCGTGGACAGGAGCGACCCGAACACGCCGCCGTTGGAGATGGTGAAGGTCCCGCCCTGCATCTCCTCGACGGTCAACGTGCCGTCCTTGGCGCGCTTGCCGAAGTCCGCGATCGTCTTCTCGATCTCGGCAAAGCTCATGCGGTCCGCGTTGCGAACGACCGGGACGACGAGGCCCTTGGGCGCCGAGACAGCAATCGAGACGTCGAGATAGTCGTGGTAGACAATCTCGTCGCCTTCAATGCTTCCGTTGACGGAGGGCACGTCCTTGGCGGCCAACGCGCAGGCTTTCACGAAGAAACCCATGAAGCCGAGCCGAATGCCGTGCTTCTTCTCGAACAGATCCTTGTAGCGAGAGCGGGCCTCGATCACCGCGGTCATGTCGACGTCGTTGAACGTCGTCAGCATCGCGGCGGTGTTCTGAGCTTCCTTCAGGCGGCGGGCGACGGTTTGGCGGAGACGCGTCATCTTGACGCGCTCTTCTCGGCGCTCGCCTGCCGGAGCCACGGGCCGTGCCTGAGACGCGGGGGAAGGAGCCGGCGCGGACGGCGCTTTCGCCTGCAGCGCTTGGGTCGGGGCCTGCTCCGGGGAACTCTTCTGCGCCTCGGCAGCCGCGATCACGTCATCCTTGGTGAGCCGTCCATCCTTGCCGGAGCCGCGGATCTTGCTTGGATCGACATGATATTCGAGAACCGCGCGGCGTACGGCGGGTGACAGGGTTGTGATGTGGTCGTCGTGCTCGGCTTCCGCGACCGGCGCATGCGCATCGCCGCGAAGCGCCGGCGTCTCTCCGGCACCTGCTGGATTGGTCGTCGCGGTCGCTGCTGCCTGAGCGGGCGTGGGAGCGGCAGCAGCGCCGGCCGTCGCCTTCTCGTCGATGCGCGCGATCACAGCGCCGACGGCGACCGTATCGCCTTCGCCCACCAGCTGTTCGGACAACACGCCGGCAACCGGCGAGGGAACCTCAACGCTGACCTTGTCGGTCTCGAGACTGGCGATAGGCTCATCGACCGCGACAGCCTCGCCCGGCCTCTTCAGCCATTGAGCAAGAGTGCCCTCGGTGATCGACTCGCCCAGCGCGGGGACTTGAACGTCAGTGGCCATCTGATCCCTTTATTCCGCCGCGACGGCGTTTGCCGGGCTGCTATGTCCCAAAGCGGCAGCGATCAAGGCCGCCTGCTCCGCCGCATGCCGTTTCGCGAGGCCGGTCGCCGGCGAAGCGCTCGCGTCGCGTCCGGCATATTGCGCGCGCATGCCCTGGTGTCCCCCATCCGTGAGGCACTGTTCCAGAAGGTCTTCGACGAAGAACCAGGCGCCGTTGTTTTTCGGCTCTTCCTGCGCCCAGATCAGCTGTTCGAGCTTCGGTATCGCGTTGAGCCGCTTGACCAGCGGCTCTGATGGGAAGGGATAGAGCTGCTCAATGCGCACGATCTCGGTCGCCTTGTCGCCTGCGGCGTCGCGCGCTTCCATGAGCTCGTAAGCGAGTTTACCCGAGACCAGTATCAGGCGGCGTGTCTCACCTTCGGCAGGCGGGTTGAGGTCAGACAGGATGCGACGGAAGTGGCTCTCGCCGGTGAAGTCGCCGATGCTCGACACCGCCAGCTTGTGGCGAAGCAGCGACTTCGGCGTCATCATGATCAGCGGTTTGCGGAAATCGCGCCGCATCTGCCGCCGCAAAATGTGGAAATAATTGGCCGGGGTCGTGCAGTTGGCGACCTGCATATTGTCCTCGGCGCAAAGCTGCAGATAGCGCTCGAGGCGTGCCGAGCTGTGCTCCGGCCCCTGCCCTTCAAATCCGTGGGGAAGGAGCAAGACCAGGCCGCTCGCCCGAAGCCATTTGGCTTCGCCGGCCGCGATGAACTGGTCGATGATGCTTTGAGCGCCGTTGGCGAAGTCGCCGAACTGCGCCTCCCACAAAACGAGACAACGCGGATCGGCAAGCGAATAGCCATATTCGAAGCCCAGCACTCCGAACTCGGAGAGCGGGCTGTCGCGGACCTCGAACCGGCCGTCACCGACCGTCGTCAGCGGAATGTATTTCTCGCCGGTTTGTTGATCGACCCAGACCGCGTGGCGTTGGCTGAAGGTACCCCGGCCGCTGTCCTGTCCTGACAGGCGCACGCTCTGCCCGTCCGCGAGCAGGCTTCCGTAGGCGAGCGCTTCCGCCGTCGCCCAGTCGAAACCCTCGCCGCTTGCGAACATTTCCTTCTTCGCGTCGAGGATACGCTGCAATGTCTTGTGGATCGTGAAGCTCTCGGGAACGGTCGTCAGGACCGAGCCGATCTGCTGCACCTCATCCAGGCTGATTGCGGTCTGGATGTTACGGCGGCCGAGCACGGGCTCATCCGGCCTGCCAAGTCCCGCCCAGCGCCCTTCGAACCAATCGGCCTTGTCGGGTTTGTAAGAGACCGCCGACTGGAAGTCCTCTTCCAGGTTCGCCACATAATCTTTCGTCGTCTGATCGATCCAGGCTTGATCAACAACCGCCTCTGCGATCAGGCGCTTGCCGTAGATCTCGCTGATCGGCGGATGCTTCTTGATTGCCGCGTACATCTGCGGCTGCGTGAAGCTCGGCTCGTCGCCCTCGTTGTGGCCGAAGCGCCGGTAGCACCACATGTCGATGACGACGTCGCGGTTGAACGTCTGGCGGAACTCGGTGGCGAGCTTGCAGCAGAAGGTGACGGCTTCGGGATCATCGCCGTTGACGTGGAGGATCGGCGCCTGGATGCCCTTGGCAACGTCCGAGGGGTAAGGCGAAGACCGGCCGAACTGAGGGCTGGTCGTGAAGCCGATCTGATTGTTGATGATGAAGTGGATCGTGCCGCCGGTGCCGTAGCCCGGAAGGCCGGAAAAGCTCAGGCACTCCCACACGACGCCCTGCCCCGCGAAGGAAGCATCGCCGTGCAGGAGCATCGGCAGGACAGTGTCACCCTGCACATCGCCACGAATGGTCTGTACCGCGCGCACCTTGCCGAGAACGACCGGATCCACTGCCTCGAGGTGCGACGGATTCGGCAGCAGCGATAAGTGCACCTTCTTGCCCTCGAATTCGCGGTCCGACGAGGTGCCGAGGTGGTATTTCACGTCGCCGGAGCCGCCGACGTCTGCCGGGTTCGTCGCGCCGCCGGCGAACTCGTGGAAGATCGCCTTTGCAGGCTTGCCCATGACGTTTGTCAGGACGTTAAGCCGGCCGCGGTGGGCCATTCCTACGTCGATCTCGGTCACGCCATACTGACCGCCGTACTTGATCACCGCCTCAAGTGCCGGGACCGCGCCTTCTCCGCCGTCGAGGCCGAAACGCTTGGTGCCCACATATTTGCGGGCGAGGAATTTCTCCCACTGCTCTGCGTGGATCACCTTGGCGAGAATCGACTGCTTGCCTTCGGGCGTGAACTGGACAGTTTCTTCCTCGCCCTCGATCCGGGCCTGGATGAATCGCCGTTCCTCCACATCGTTGATGTGCATGTACTCGAACCCGATGTGGCCGCAGTAGGTCTGCTGGAGCACGCGCACGATCTGGCGGACGGTCGCCTGTTCGAAGCCGAGGACGCCGCAGATCCAGATCGGCCGGTCGAGATCGGCGTCGGTGAAACCGTGGTAGGCAGGCGTGAGGTCCGCGGGGACCTCGCGCTTCGAGAGGCCTAGCGGATCGAGGTTCGCTCCAAGATGACCCCGCACGCGATAGGTGCGGATCAGCATCATCGCGCGGATGCTGTCCTCCGCAGCGCGGCGGATCGCCTGCGGATCGGTCGTGGTCTGGGCCACGCGATCGGCGACCGCCTGCTTGACCTTTTCGATCGTTGCCTGCGTCGGATCGAGGCCCAGGTTAAGATCGTCGAGTTCTTCGACCGGCCAGTTCGGCCGCTCCCAGCTCGGGCCAGCCTCACGCTCCACAAATCCCACGGCGTCGTTCAAAATCGATCTCCGAACCGCGCGCTCCCGCGGTGCTACGCTGTTACCAAGAGCTCGTTCAGCGTCTTGCCGAGTTCAGATGGGCTTGGGCTGACGGTAATTCCAGCAGCCTCCATCGCCGCAATCTTGCTCTCGGCGTCACCCTTGCCGCCAGAGACGATCGCTCCGGCATGACCCATTCGGCGACCGGGGGGTGCCGTGCGGCCGGCGATGAAGCCTACGACCGGTTTCTTACGCCCGCGTTTCGCCTCGTCGGCGAGAAATTGCGCGGCATCCTCCTCAGCGCTTCCACCGATCTCGCCGATCATGATGATCGACTTCGTCTCGTCGTCGGCGAGAAACATCTCGAGGATGTCGATGAACTCGGTCCCCTTCACCGGATCGCCGCCGATACCGACCGCGGTCGACTGTCCGAGACCTTCGTTCGTCGTCTGGAACACCGCCTCATAGGTCAATGTGCCCGACCGGCTGACGACGCCGACGCTGCCCTTCTTGAAGATGTTGCCCGGCATGATGCCGATCTTGCATTCGTTCGGCGTGAGGACGCCGGGGCAGTTAGGCCCAATAAGACGAGACTTCGAACCCGCCAGCGCACGCTTGACCTTGACCATGTCGAGCACCGGAATGCCCTCGGTGATGGTGACGATCAGGGGCACTTCCGCGTCGATCGCCTCTAGGATCGAGTCCGCCGCGAATGGCGGCGGAACATAGATCACGGACGCGGTTGCGCCGGTCTTCGCGACCGCCTCATGGACGGTGTCGAACACTGGAAGGCCGAGGTGCGTCTGCCCGCCCTTCCCTGGCGTAACCCCGCCGACCATGTGCGTGCCATAATCGAGCGCCTGGCGCGTGTGGAACGTGCCGGTCTCGCCGGTCATGCCCTGGGTGATGACCTTCGTGTTCCTGTCGACGAGGATGCTCACGCCATCGCCTCTTCAGCGAGGCTGTTGTCGATCTGCTTGCAGGCGACGAGAAGCTCCTTCACCGCGTCGACGCTGACCTGGAAGTTCTGCTTGGCCTCATCGTTGAGCTCGATCTCGACGATGCGCTCGACGCCGCCGGCACCAATCACGCACGGCACGCCCACATAGAGGTCGTTGACGCCGTACTGGCCGGTGAGGTTGGCTGCACATGGCAGGACGCGCTTCTTGTCCTTGAGGAAGCTCTCGGCCATCGCGATCGCACTAGTCGCCGGAGCGTAATAAGCGGAGCCGGTCTTCAGCAGCGCGACGATCTCGCCGCCGCCGCCGCGGGTGCGCTTCACGATCGCGTCGATCTTTTCCCTGGTCGACCAACCCATTTTGATGAGGTCGGGGATCGGGATGCCGGCGACGGTCGAATATTCGACTACCGGCACCATCGTGTCGCCATGGCCACCGAGCACGAAGGCGGTGACGTCCTCGACGCTGACATTGAACTCCTCGGCGAGGAAATGGCGGAAGCGCGCGCTGTCGAGCACGCCCGCCATTCCGACGACCATCTTGGGCGGGAGTCCCGAGAATTCACGCAGCGCCCAGACCATCGCATCCAGCGGGTTTGTGATGCAGATGACGAAGGCGTTCGGCGCATGCTTGCGCATACCTTCACCGACGGCCTTCATCACCTTGAGGTTGATGCCTAGGAGATCGTCGCGGCTCATGCCCGGCTTACGCGGCACGCCGGCCGTCACGATGCACACGTCCGCGCCTTCGATATCGGCATAATCGCTCGTGCCCTTCAGCTTGGCGTCGAAGTCGTCGATTGGGCCCGCCTGGGCGATGTCGAGCGCCTTGCCCTCGGGAATGCCCTCCATGATGTCGAACAGGACGATGTCGCCGAGTTCCCGCATCGCAGCGAGGTGAGCGAGGGTTCCGCCGATCATTCCGGCGCCGATCAGCGCGATCTTCTTCCGAGCCATGAGGCCGCTTTCCAACCTTTCCGTCTGTTTTTGCCGGCGGCGGTTCGTGGGAGTCGCCGCCCATTAAGGAGCGCGGCGCCCGATTAGCGAGGTGACCCACGAGCCGCAACCGCGTGAGGTGCGCGATGCTGCAGTGCACAGCGGGAAATTGCCCACCTCTATGGGCCGTTACAGGAGCGCAACTTCCGAAACCTGCCCGATTCCGAGTCGTTGACGCGGTATCGGGAAGGAGGATTTTCCCATGAGAAAGACACTTCTGGCGCTCGCTGCCACGGCCGTTGCCACTGGCGCGGTGCCCGTCCAGGCAGAGAAGCATTATTCAGGCGTCGTGGTTTGTGACAAGGTGAAGGACGGCGTCTGCGTGACCTACAAGCGACTGACCCAAGGCGCGGCAGCTCGGGCTACTTTCGACGTCGGTCATGTTTTCGGGCCAACCTACACTTACACCGATGTGAGCACGATTCCGCAGGCGGTCGTAACTGAATATGGCGTCAAGCCCGGCGGACGGTACGTTTATCAGGACGGCTATCTTTATGAGGTCGACCCGACCAACTACACTGTGGAACGCGTGATCTATACGCAGCCCCAGTAACTCGAAGTCCATCGATAAAATCGATAAATTAGAGGGCCGCCGGTGATCCCGACGGCCCTTTTTTCATGCCGACGAAGTGAACATTAAATGCGTGCAACGCAGCAACTGTAGGCTCGGGCAGGTCGTTTTTCCTTCACTCTGTACGAGGGAGAACTACGATGACCAAAGTATTGATAGCGCTCAGCGTGGCGGCCGTCGCGCTTACGGCGACGCCGTCAGAGGCGCGACGCACTGGGCCTGTGACCTGCGCCCATTGGCGGCATGGCGAATGCGTAGCCTGGCGATCGCGTTATAACGTCGGCTATATGTTCGGACCGAGCTACAGCTACGCTGACATTGGCGCTCTGCCCGAACCGGTCGTTACCCGGTACCATCTTGGTCCGCACTTCCGGTACGTGCATGAAAACGGATTCGTCTACGTCGTAAATCCGCAGACCTACCGCGTGGTCCGGGTCATTCCGGAGTAACCGCAAACCATAGTTGAGCTGCAACGAGGGCCGCCGCATCCAAACGGCGGCCCTTTCGTTACGGTAACCACAATGATCAACAAGAACCCAATCTGGTACGAGTAGGAACGATGCACATGAGACATCGAGTGATTCTGTTTGGCGCTGTCGCGATCGCGGTATCGGGCCCCGCATTTGCCGACCCCGGTAATGGCCACGGACACGGGCGTGGCCACGGACATGATTATGCTTATGGCTACAACGACGCAGGATGCCCGCCCGGCCTCGCCAAGAAACATAATGGTTGCATGCCACCAGGACAGGCCAAGAAGCTTTACCGCGGCCAACGTTGGCAAACCGGTTACGGGACGTACTACACCTATGGCCGCATTCCGTACGATATCCGCAGGCGTTACGACCTGAGCTCGCACTACCGCTATTATTACAACGATGGATATCTCTACGCGGTCGATCC
>JBEDUM010000151.1:0-14193 GCA_040414585.1 Sphingomicrobium sp.
CGCCGATCATACGATCCACGGACACTGGATCGGAGAGCCGCTGGATCTCGACACGTCGGTGCTCGATCCGCCCGGCGTGAACCAGGGTGTCGCGCGGTTCGGCAAGAGCGATTTCTAGAGAGGCATGTGTATGCTGACACGGGAACGCGGCGGAGCTATCACGCATCTGTGCTTGTCGTGAGGGCCGCCCCAACCATTGCATTTCGACGCGGCACGGCGCGCACCACGTCGCCCAATAGTGGACAACGGTCGCCTGGCCGGCAGGATTGAAGGGCTGGCCGCTGATGGTCCGAGCGGCCTGGAACGGCTCTGCGCTCGTGGGAGCGGCGATCGCGAAAAGGCAGGCGGCGGGACACGTGATTTCCTGAGCTGATCTAATCAGCAGGACTGCTAGGCGGGAGATGCTTAATAGTTCCAGACACCAGGACGATGCTGCGCGGCTAGAGCAGCGGGCTGACGAGACGAGCGAGGTTCTCGGCGACCATGATCGGGCGGCCCCGCCTTGCCCATTGATCAAGTTCGAGCGGCTTGCAGTCAGCGATGTAACGGCGCTGCAATGCTTCGAGCGCGGCCACGGACGCAGGGTCGTGCAGCAGGAGGCTGACCTCCTCGTTGAGCTGGAATGAGCGCAGGTCGACGTTGCTCGAACCGACGATCGCGAGCTTGCCATCGATGCTGACGTTCTTCGCGTGCAGCAGATATTTGTCGAACAGATGGATGCGCACGCCGGCGCGGAGCAGGTCGGCGTAGTAGGAGCGCTGGGCGAGGTTGACGATCGGATGGTCGACAACCTGGCTCAGCACCAGGTCCACCTGGACACCGCGCGCGGCCGCGGTGCGGAAGGCGGCGGTCACGTCCTGGTCAGGGATGAAATAGGGGGTCACGATGATGGCTCGCTCGCTCGCCTGGTGCATCTGCCAGACGAGCAGGGTTTCGAACCCCTGCATCGGATATTCGGGGCCGCTCGGCAGCAGTTGCAGGATCGCTTCGCCTTCGGCTGTGGGAGGCTCGATCTCGCTGGGCGGATGGACACCCGTCTCGAGAAACCAGTCGCCGAGGAAAACTGCTTCCATCGCGGCAACGACCGGACCCGTGCAGCGGGCAACCAGCTCGCGGTTTGTAACACCGGGCCGGAAGTCCTTCGCCACGATGTTCTGCGATCCGGCATAGCCGATGTGACCGTCGATGATGAACAGCTTGCGGTGATTGCGCATGTCGCGACGGGTGCGGCCGCGGATCAGGCGCCATGGCAGGGTCTCGCGCGTGCGCACGCCGACAGCGCACAGTCGCCTGAATGTGCCGCGTACCCAATGCAGCGAGCCGATGGGATCGATGAGGACGCGGCAATCGACGCCGCGCGCGACCGCGCGCCCCAACGCGTCGATGACGCTCTGCCCGACCTTATCGTCTGCGAAGATGTAGACGAGTAGGAAGACGCATTTTTGAGCTCGGTCGATGTCTGCGATCAGGCGCCGGTAGACTTCATCATAATCGTCGATGAGGTCGACCTTGTTGCCGCCGGTCGCAGGGAAATGGCCGAGACGCTCGGCGAAGGTCGCGACAGGCGAGGGGCGTTTCGGCTGAGTTTTGCGGAGCGCCGCGGCGACGAGCTCGAAGCACGGGCGCAGTTCCTTGAATCGATCGAGGCGGGCCTGCGGAAAACGTGGCTGGCCGATCATCCAGAACAGAATCAAGCCTGGGATCGGCAGGAAGAAAATCAGCAGCAGCCAGGCCGCGGCCGTGAATTTCCGGCGAAAGGGAATGACGATTAGCGCGACGGCGCGGATCACCCATTCGACGATGTCGTAGAGCAATTCCCAGCTGAGCGCGGGCAGGTGCATGTGCGGTGGTTACGGGACGAGCGCCTTCGTTTCCAGCTGTTGAGCGTGCGTAAAAACGCCGTGTGGATTCGCCGCTCTGATATAAGCATCTGTGCTGGCCCTCTCGACGACCGAGCCGTGCTGGCGCAGTACACGGCCATGAGGGGGCTTCGCACGAGCATCGCGGCAGGTCTGCTGTGGGTCACGAGCGCCGCGACCGCTGCCGACGAGGAGCCGATCTGTGCCGACCGGCCGAGCAAGTCGACCGGCGCGTGCACCGTGCCTGTCGGGAAGTGGCAGATTGAAACGGGCTTGGTCGACTGGGCCCGTGATTCTTCAGACGGCGTGCGGACTGATACGATCGCCTGGGGCAATACGGCCATCAAGTACGGGATCAGCGGCAATGCCGATGTGGAATTGTGGATTACTCCGCTCGAAACCTTGAGCATTCACGGTGGCGGCGTTCACGAGTACGATTCAAGCTTCGGCGACACCTTGTTACGGGTGAAGTATCGCCTCACGGCGGAGGGCGCTCCGTGGGAAGTTGCGCTCGATCCGTTCGTGAAGATCCCGACCGCCAATCACCAGCTGGGCAACGGCAAGGTCGAAGGTGGGCTGTTGGTGCCGATGGACGGGCAGCTCGGGAAAAGCGGCCTGACGCTATCAGTCGACCCCGAGTTCGACATTCTCGCCGATCAGGACGGTCATGGCCGCCACATCGCGATGACACAGGTCGTCAATCTCGGCACCTCCATCAACGACAAGCTCAATGTCTCGGCGGAGCTGTGGGGAATGTGGGACTGGGACCCAGCCGAAACGACGAAGGAATATTCGGCGGACGTCGCTTTTGCTTATTTGCCGAACAAGAGTTTGCAGCTCGACTGGGGGGCGAATTTCGGTCTGAACCGCAACACGTCGGACGTGGAGCTGTACACGGGCGTGTCGGTGCGGTTCTAGCTATTCGGCAGCAGCCGCTTCGCTCGTCATCCCAAGCCGCTTCTTCGCCGAAGCGAGCATCTCCTTGAATCGTGGATTGTCGCGGATCGCTTCCAGATCCGGGTCCGCTTCCGCATGCCAGATCCAAGTCGTGCTCGTCACCTTTTCGAAGAATGGCTTGAGAGTATTCAATCCCTCTTCGACATCGCCAAACCGGCGCAAGAATGCACAGGCCGTGTTGTACCGCATGACCAGATTTTCAGGGTCGAGCAGTGGACCACGTCTCATCCATTCGCGCGCCCTGTCCATATCCCCCAGCGCAGCTAGAGCATTTGCGCCGGAGGCAAGAGCGGTCCCGTTGGTGGGATCCATCGCTATTGCGTGTTGCACTCGTTCGCGCACTGTCGTTGCCGACTTCAGCAACTGTGACTGGTCACCCATCGCCTCATAGCAGGTCAAAAGCATCAATGGGTTGTGCCAGTCGGTATCGTTGAGTGAAGCGGCCTTTTCAAAATACGGAATAGCTTCGCGCACGTGTCCATGCCGAAACAGCATGCGCGCCATCTCGCGGTTCACTTCCCACGACTCCGGATCAAGCTTGAGCGCAGTCGCAACCTGTTTCTCCGCTTCCTCGTTGCGGCCTTCTTCCTCAAAGTACCGGGCTTTGATGCAATGAGCTTCGGCTAACGCTGGATTGATCTCGATGGCACGCTCGGCAGAGGAAAGCGCGTCCTCATCGCGACCATGCACGAAGCGCAGCTCCAACTGCGCCAGACCCATGAGCGCCCAAGCCTGTGCGTAGTCGGGGTCGAGCTGTGTCGCTTCTTTGCAAAGCCGCGCGATCGATTCCTCCCGACGAACATTGCCGAACGTTCCGCTGATCCACTGCTGCCGAGCCATGAGGTAAAGGTCGTAGGCCTCGACATTCGACGTGCCACGCTTCTCGATCGCTTTCTTTTCGGTCGGCAAGAGAGTGACCTTCAGGGCGTCGACTATCGCCTTGGATATCTCGTCCTGAATGTCGAAGATGTCGATCAGGTCGCGGTCGAACCGATCGGCCCACAGATGCTTGCCGGTTGATCCATCGATCAGCTGGGCATTGATCCGGATGCGGTTGCCCGCCTTGCGCACGCTGCCTTCCAGCACATGGCTGACGCTGAGCTGCTTTGCGACTTCCTTCACGTCTGGATTTTGTCCCTTGAACGCGAAGGCGGTGTTGCGGGCAACGACTTCGAGAGCGGAAACCTTCGAGAGATCGGTCGTGATGTCCTCGCTGATGCCGTCGCTGAAATATTCCTGCTCGGTCTCGCCGCTCATGTTGACGAACGGCAGCACGCAAATGGACGCTCGTACTTGCTGCGGTCGAGCGGCGGCGGCCGGGACAATCGTGTCCGCCTCATCGGCCGTTCCCTTGACGAGCGCTCCGACGCTGCTTTCGAGCTTATGCCATCCGGGTGAGCTCGTATCTCCGTCCCAGTCCTTGAGGTCCGCACACTGGATCTGGTTGAACGGCATCGGCGGAAGTGCGGCGTCAAGCTTCGCCTGGACTAAAGTTCCGGCCTCGCGCGCGGTGTCAGCCTCCGCCCGAACCCAATGAGATTTGGCCGATTCCGTGGACCAGAGGACCACTACAGCCTTCGCAGATTTCAGTCGCTCCTCGATCACGTCGGAATAGGCGCGGTGGGCCGGCAGCTCATCGTCTCGCCACACGGTGAATCCCTCTTCGCGCAGCAACGTCGCGATGCGATGCGCCTGCTCCTCGCTCGAGCGTGCATAGGAGATGAAGACGTCGCGAGTATCAGGCATCGGCAGTGGCTTCGGTCATGCCGAGCCGTTTCTTGGCCGCGGCAAGCATTTCCTTGAAGCGGGAGTCCTCGCGGATGGAGTCGAGGTCGGGGTCAGCCTCGATATGGCGGATCCAGGTCGTACTGTTCACCCGCTCAAAGAATGGACCGAGCGCGTCGAGTGCGTCATCGCTGTCACCGAGTTGGCGAAGCATGGTGCACGCAAGATTGTAGCGCATGGTCAGGTTATCGGGATCGAGGAGCAGTGCGCGTCGAGTCCATTCGCGGGCTCTGTCGATTTGGCCGAACATCGCGAGGGCATAGGCGCCTCCGGCCAGAGCCGTTCCATTCGCCGGGTCGCCGGTTACCGCCCGCTCCGTTCGTTCCAATGTCAATTGCGCGGCCTTCTGGATGCCTGACGGGTCGCCAGTCGCCTGATAACAGGTCGAGAGCATCAGAGGGTTGTGCCAGTCAGTCTCCGTGAGGGAAGCCGCCTTCTCGAAATAGGGAATCGATTCGCCAATGCGTCCGTGACGGAACAGCATTCGAGCGACTTCGCGGTTGACCTCCCAGGAGTCGGGATCGAGCTTTAGAGCGGTCCGAATCTGCCGCTCCGCTTCCTCTGATTTGCCATCCTCTTCGAGATACCGGGCCTTGATGCAGTGGGCCTCGGGCAGTCCCGGATTGATCTCGAGCGCGCGCTCCGCGGCCGGAAGCGCATTTTCCTCCCGCCCATGGACGAACCGCAGCTCGAGCTGGGCAAGACCCATCAACGCCCAAGCCTCCGCGTAGTTGGAATCCAGGAGCGTGGCCTGCCGGCAAAGGCGAATGATCGATTCTTCGCGGCGCGGATTGCCGACGCTGCCGCTAATCCAGTGCTGTCGCGCCATCAGGTAGAGGTTGTACGCCTCGACGTTCGATGTTCCGCGGTTCTCGATCGCTCTTTTCTCTCTCGGGAGGAGCTTCACCTTCAAGGCGTCGACGATTGCCTTCGAGATTTCGTCCTGGATTTCGAAAATATCCGTGAGGTCCCGATCGAAGCGCGCGGCCCACACATGATCGCCCTTGGCGCCGTCGATCAGCTGCGCGGTGATCCGCACGCGGTTTCCGGCCTTGCGGACGCTTCCTTCCAGCACGTGGGTGACGCCGAGCCTCTCGGCGACTTCTTTCACGTCGAGCGACTGGCCTTTGAATGTGAACGACGTATTCCGCGCGACCACCGACAGCGCAGAGACGTTCGACAGGTCGGTGATGATGTCCTCGCTGATACCGTCGCTGAAATACTCCTGCTCCGGCTCGCCGCTCATGTTGGCGAAGGGAAGCACGCAGATCGACGTTTGTTCTGCTGGGGCCGGAGAAGCGGCGGAAGCTGCCGTCTCCGATTCATCGTCCATTGTCTTGATCAGTGAAGCAACGCTGCTTTCCAGCTTCTGCCATCCCGACGCACTCGTGTCTCCATTCCAGCCCTTGAGGTCGGCGCACTGGATCTGGTTGAACGGCATGGGTGGAAGCACGCTGTCGAGAGTGGC
Source organism: Sphingomicrobium sp. (assembly GCA_040414585.1). Taxonomy (GTDB): domain Bacteria; phylum Pseudomonadota; class Alphaproteobacteria; order Sphingomonadales; family Sphingomonadaceae; genus Sphingomicrobium. The sequence continues at coordinate 6,070 of JBEDUM010000151.1, forward strand.
TTGGACCAAAGTGCCGGCCTCCAGTGCCGTGTTTGCCTCAGCCCGCACCCAATGCGATTTGGCGGATTCGGCGGACCAGAGCACCACCACTGCTTTCGCGGATTTCAACCGCTCTTCGATCACATCGGAATAGGATCGATGGGCGGGGAGCTCGTCATCGCGCCAGACGCTGAATCCTTCCTGACGCAACGACTGCGCGATCCGATGCGCGTCCTCCTCGCTCGATCGAGCGTAGGAGATGAAGACGTCGCGCGTGTCAGCCATCGCTCACGGCTTCTGCAATCCCGAGACGCTGCTTCGCCGAAGCGAGCATTTCGACGAAACGTGGGTTCTCTCTCAGCGGATCCATGTCGGGATCGATTTCGGCGTGCCGAATATAGGCCGGGCTCTGCAACCGCTCGAAATATTGCTCGAGGAGGTCCATCGCGGCGTCGAGGTCAGACTCCCGATAAGTGAGGCCGCACGCCGCATTATAGAGCACGGACATATTCTCGGGGTCGAGAAGTACGGCGCGCTGCACCCAGTCCTTCCCGCGCTCGGCGTCGCCCAACATGAAGAGGGCCGAGGCGCCCGCAGCGAGGGCCGCTCCGTTGGTCGCGTCCTTGGCAATCGCGAGTTCGCAGCGATCAAGTGTCCGCTTGGCGGCGTTCATTGCGCCTGCCTGGTCGTGAAGTCCGACATAGCAAGAGATCAGCATCGAACAGCTGTGGAAATCGCCCTCCATGAGCTGTGATGCCTTTTCGAAATAGCGAGTGGCGTCCGCCATTCTTTCGCGCCTGAACATCAGCCGCGCCGCTTCCCTGTTCACTTCCCACGAATCCGGCCCGAGCCTCAGCGCCTTTTCCAGTTCCTTGTCGGCTTGGTCAGATCGCGCCTCCTGTTCGAAATTCCTGACCTTGACGCAATGAGGCTCGGCAAGGCGTGGATCGATCTCCAGGGCGCGCTCCGCCGCGGGAAGCGGATTCTCATCTCTCCCGTGCCAGAACCGCAGCTCGGCCTGCGCAAGCGCCATCAGCGCCCATGCCTGCGCGTAATCCGGATCGAGATTTATCGCCTGCTTGCAGAAACGAATGATGACTTCGTCGCGCCGGCTGTTCCCCCAGGTACCCTCGACCCACTGCTGACGAGCCATCAGGTAGAGGTTGTAGGCCTCCGCATTCTCGGTCCCGCGTCTCTCGATCGCCTGCTCTTCGGCGGGCATGAGTTTTAGTCGCAGGGCTCGCACGATCTCCTTCGAAATCTCGTCCTGAATCTCGAAGATGTCCGTGAGGTCGCGGTCGTAACGCTCAGCCCACAAGTGGTCGCCGGCCTTGCCGTCGATGAGCTGGGCGGTGATGCGGACCCGATTGCCTGCCTTTCGGACGCTGCCTTCGAGGACATGGTCGACACCCAGCGCTTTCGCGACATCTTTCACATCCACCGTCTGGCCCTTGAACGTGAAGGCGGTGTTACGTGCGACTACCGACAGCGCGGACACTTTCGACAGATCAGTAATGATGTCCTCGGTGATCCCGTCGCTGAAATATTCCTGTTCCGGATCCCCGCTCATGTTGGCAAAGGGAAGAACACAGACTGACGCCCGCCGCTTTGGCCCTCGCGCCTCATCCTTCGGTGTTGTTGTCTCGGCCTTCGCTTCGCCCGTTTTCTCGATAGTGCGGAGCAGGGCGTCGAATTGCTGCGGCTCGCCGTCGCCGTTCCAATGACCAAGCTCGATCGATTGATACTGGCGAAAGCCGAGCGGTGGCCGGGCACCGTTGAGAACGATGGGCACGAGCCGTCCTGAGTCGCGGCCTTCCGCGGCCTCGTCCTGCACCCAGGCCGATTTGATCGATGCTTCGGTCCACAGCACCATAACGGCGTCGGCTTCCCTCAGCGCTTTGTCGATTTCGCTCGAAAAATGGCTGCCACCCTGGATTTCGCGATCCCACCAGACCTGGTGCCCGGCGCTCGTGATCAGTCCCGCCAATTGCTTGGCGAGTTCGGCATCATCACGCGCATAGCTCAGGAATATGCGGGCCATTGCCCCTCCTGTCGGCCGCCAACCCCCACATTGCGTCGTTAAGAGAATATCATCAAGTACGGAGTTAACCGGAGCACAGGGCTCGGATGGCAAGCCGCCCTAAGCTCCCTAACCCCGTGAATCCCAGCTGAAGGGGGATAACATGGAACGAGCGCCCGACCCGTATCTCGAACTCAGGAAGAAGTTTCTGAAGCCGCTCGAGAGGCGAGAGAACAGTTTCAACGACTGGCTGGCCGTCAAGATCACCAACATCGTCGGAACGATGTGGTGCGCTTACGCCTTCGCGGGGCTCGCTCTCATAAGCCTGCCCGCAGCCATCAAGGGGGGTACCGCAACCCTCATCGCCTGGATTGCCCAGACTTTCCTGCAGCTCGTCCTCCTGTCGATCATCATGGTCGGGCAGAAGGTCGCCTCGGAAAAGTCCGACCGGCAGCTAGAGCAGACATACCGGGACGCCGAGGCTTTATTGAGGATCAGCGACGAAATCCGCGAGCTGGTGAAGCAGAACACGACGCTTACAACGGAAATACACGACGTCGTGCGTACCGAGAAAGAGGGATAATCAGAGTTCTCCCAATTGCGCCTTTGGATGGAAAGCGGACTTCCCTCTAGGCCGACATCATTTTCTTCACGCCCCGGGCAGCCTGACGAAGGCGCTGCTCATTCTCGACAAGCGCGATGCGGACGAAGCCTTCGCCTTCCTCCCCGAAGCCGACGCCAGGCGCGACCGCGACATGAGCCTCCGTCAGCAAGCGCTTTGAGAATTCGACGGATCCGAGGTTGTGGAAGCGCTCGGGAATCGGCGCCCAGGCGAACATGCTGGCTTGCGGCACCGGTATGTCCCATCCGGCGCGGCCGAAACTTTCGACAAGGACGTCGCGGCGCTTGCGGTAGAGGTTGCGGTTGTGTTCGACGATGTCCTGCGGACCGTTGAGCGCGGCGACGGCCGCGGCCTGGACAGGCGTGAAGGCTCCATAGTCCAGGTAGGATTTTACCCGCGCGAGTGCCTCAATGAGGCACGCATTGCCTACCGCGAAGCCAATGCGCCAGCCGGCCATCGAGTAGGTCTTGGACATGGAGGTGAACTCGACTGCGACGTCCCTCGCGCCTTCGACCTGTAGGATCGACGGGGTCGGAGTGTCGCCGAAATAGATCTCGGCATAAGCGAGGTCGGAAATGACGATCAGCCCATGCTCGCGAGCGAAGGCGATGAGCCGCTGGTAGAAACCGAGGTCGGCGACATAGGCGGTCGGGTTGGACGGATAGCCGACCACGAGCACTTTGGGCCGCGGCACGGTGTAGCGCATGGCGTTGTTGAGGCGCTCGAAGAATTCTTCGCCCGGGGCTGCAGGGATTGAGCGGATCGCGGCGCCGGCGATGATGAAGCCGAAGGTATGGATCGGGTAGGAAGGGTTGGGTGCCAGGACGACGTCGCCGGGCGCGGTGATCGCCTGGGCAAGGTTGGCGAGACCTTCCTTCGACCCAAGGGTGACAATGACTTCCTTGTCGGCATCGAGCGTGACGTCGAAGCGGCGCCGGTAATAGGCGGCCTGCGCTTTCCTAAGGCCCGGAATACCGCGGCTCGCGGAATAGCGGTGGGCGTGGGGCTTGTTTGCGACTTCCGCCAGCTTGTCGATCACATGCTGCGGTGGCGCGCCATCCGGATTCCCCATGCCAAGGTCGACGATGTCCTCGCCGCGGGCGCGAGCCGCGGCTTTCATCATGTTCACTTCCGCGAAGACGTAAGGCGGCAGGCGCTCGATGCGGTAGAATTCGTCGGTCATCATGCGCGCCATGCGCGAGATTGGCGCGTGGCAGCAAGCTGCGGCGCTACATTCCGCCGCTGATCGACACCTCTGCGCCGTCAACGTCGCGGAAACGGGCGATGTGGACGCCGTGCATTTCCGTGGGCGGCTGAGTGAAGGTGATGCCGAGCTCGTCCCGGCGAGCGTAGAAACCGGCCAGGTCATCGACAGCCAGGCCAAGCTGTACTCCGCCGGCGGGATTCTCAGCCGACGCCGGATGCAGCGCGAGCGTGGTCTCGCCGGTCGCGAGCTCGCTCCAGAACGGCGACTGGAACTTCAGCTCAAGCCCGAGCGTGTCGCGATAAAAGGCGATCGCCTTGTCCATGTCGGCAACGAACTTGATTGCATAGTTGAGCTTCATGGCTGCCCTCCTGACCTGAGCGGCGCCATTATCGCCCTTTATTGGTGGGGAGCGAAAGTCCGCGAATGATGGCAAAGCCGCGCGGGGTAATCGCCGCAACGAAGAGAGTGACGAGGATTTGCGGGGGCAGGGGCACAATGCCTACATTAGACATATGACCGAAGGCACCCAAACGGGCAGCGCGATTCCGACGCTCGAGGACTGGCAGCACTGGACGCTGGTCATGGGCCGCGCCCAGCAAATGCTCATGGAATTCTGGGCCGCCCAGATGAAGAAGGATGAGCCAATGCCGATGCCGTCCTTCGGCCATGCCTGGTCGACGCCGAGCTTCTATCCCGAACAGACGGTCGCCGCCTCGATGCTCGATCCGACCGAGCTGATGAGCGCGGGTGCTCAGGCCTGGGCCAAGGGTCTGGAGACCTGGGGCAAGGTTCTGGGCGGAGTGACCCCGGCCCCTTCTGAGACGGCATCGAAGAAGGATCGCCGGTTCTCCGCGCCCGAATGGAGTGAGAACCCGATCTTCGACACGATCCGCAAAAGCTATCTGCAAATCTCCGACCAGCTTCTCGGGACAGTCGACCAGATTGAGGGCCTCGACGCGGAGGCACGCGAGAAGCTGCGCTTCGGGACGCAAGGGTTCGTCGATGCGATGAGCCCGTCGAACTTCGCGCTCACCAACCCGCAAGTCCTGAAGCGGACCCTCGAAACGCGCGGCGAGAACCTGCTCAGGGGTCTCGCCAACATGCTCAAGGACATTGCGGCGGGCCAGCTGACGCAGACCAAGCCCGGGGTGTTCGAGGTGGGACGGAACCTGGCAATGACGCCGGGCAAGGTCATCAAGCAGACGCCACTGTTCCAATTGATCCAGTACACGCCGACCACTGACAAGGTGCTGAAGACGCCGGTCCTGATCTTCCCGCCGTGGATCAACCGCTTCTACATCCTCGATCTCAATCCCGAGAAAAGCTTCGTCAAATGGTGCGTGGAGCAGGGCATATCGCTGTTCATGGTCAGCTGGAAATCGGCCGACGAGAGCATCGCCGACGCGACGCTCGACGACTATGTCCTGAAAGGCCAAATCGACGCGATCGACACGGTGTGCGAGGCGCTGGGCGTTCGGAGCGTGCATAGCATCGGCTATTGCGTCGCCGGAACGACCTTGGCTGCAACGCTCGCATATCTTCAGGCGAAGGGACAGGCGGACAAGATCAAGTCCGCAACTTTTCTGACCGCGCAGGTCGATTTCACCGAAGCGGGTGATCTCAAACTATTCACCGGCCCCGAGACCCAGACGCTCCTGGAGCAGCTGACGTCGGAGAAAGGATATCTGGACGGGCGTTACATGGCGGCGACCTTCAACCTGCTTCGCGGCCGCGACCTCATCTGGAGCTACGTCGTCAACAACTATCTGCTGGGAGACGAGCCGGCACCATTCGACCTGCTCTATTGGAATAGCGACACGACCAACCTGCCGGCGCCGTGGCACCGCGATTACATCGAGAGCTTCTACAAAGGGAACAAGCTCGCCCACAAAGGCGGGATCAAGATCGCCGGAACGCCGGTCGATATCGATGCGGTGACGACGCCGACCTATGTCCAAGCGGGACGCGAGGACCATATCTCGCCGCCGCAGAGCGTGTGGAAGATCATGGACCATTTCGCAGGGCCGATGCGGTTCGTGCTCGCGGGTTCAGGCCATATCGCGGGCGTCGTGAACCCGCCGGCCGCTCAGAAGTACCAATATTGGGTCAACGACCAGCCGTGCGGCACGCTCGAGAGCTTCATCGAGGCCGCTAAGGAGCACAAAGGATCCTGGTGGCCGGACTGGCTGGAATGGTTGAAGAAGCAGGATTCCGAGACGGTGAAGGTCGAGGGAGCACGAGTGCCTGGCAAGGGCAAGCTAAGGGCGGTCGAGGACGCGCCAGGGAGTTATGTCAAAGCGCGCTGACACGATTTACCTGCGGCTTGGACGTCCCGAGGAACATGAGGAGTTGGAAGAGCTGCAGCGCCGCGCTTCGCTCGAATTGCCCGAGTATCGGAATGAGCTGCTGGCGAACCCCGACGCGGTCCATCTGCCACCGGCGCAGCTCGCGAACGGGCAAGTGATCGTCGCAGAAATTGCTGGGGAGATCGCCGGCTTTGCCGCAGTGGTTGGTGGAGAGCTCGACGGCCTTTTCGTCGAGCCGGACCTTTGGGGCGGCGGCATCGGGAGAGCCCTGGTCGGGGCGGCGGTCCACGAGGCGCGGAGGCGCGGGCTCAGCCTGATGGTGATCGCGAACCCGCGCGCTCGAAGGTTCTATGAAAGTTGCGGCTTTTCGGTTGAGGGCGAAGAGCAAACGCGCTTCGGCGTGGCGCTCAGGATGACGCGCTAGCCCATTAACGGCAATTTTAGCGCTGCAACGGCACAACGGCGCCGATGAGCAGCATCACGATCGCCGGCACTCGCGCAGCGGGGTCTCCGCCAATGGACCGGCGCGCCGATCTGTTGCGCTTCGGACTTCTGACGGCCGCGCTCGTCATTGGATTCGTGCCGGTCTTCCAGTTCATCGGCAGCATGATCTGGTTCCACGAATTCCTGGGCGATTACCAGGTGTTCTGGATCAACGGGCATTCGCCGCTAGCGCAGGTCTACGACCGCTGGCTGTTTCCATACCCGCCGACCTCGCTCTTTCTCGTCCGCTCGTTCGGGGCGCTTCCGTTCTGGCCGTCATTCTTCGCGTGGGGGATCGCCGGTCTGGCAGCTATAGGTTTCGCCTCGCGCCGAATGATCTCGCCGCCGGCGCTCGCGATCGGCCTTTTGGGTTGCGCCGTCGTCACCGTGCTGGCGAGCGGACAGATCAGCCTGTTCATCGGCGCGCTGGTCATCGCCGGCCTGTCAGCCGAGCAACCGCGCTGGCGCGGGCCGCTCCTCGCGGCGGCCGCGGTCGTCAAGCCGCAGTCGCTTCTTGCGGCGCCTGTCGCGATGATCGCGCGGTGCGACTGGCGAGCGATCGGCTGGGCGATTGCGAGCGCCTGCGCATTCGCCCTGTTGTCCATTATCGTGTTCGGGCCGGACATCTGGATGCGCTGGGTGACGAACTTGCCGAAATTCCAGACCTTCATGCTGGCTCACAAGTCCGACCTCATGGACGCCGGCGTCTATGGGATCGCCAGATCGTTCGGGCTGCCCGGATGGCTTTTCGTCGCTGGCATCCCGCTTGGAATTGCGACGAGCTGGCTAGTCTTCCGGGAAGAAAGCTCGCTCGTCGATCGTTACGCGGCGTTCGTCTGCTCGACCATACTGCTGTCGCCTTACACCTTGCCGTACGACCTGGCGGGCCTCAGCCTAGCCTGCACCGCAATGCTGCTCGACTCCAGGCGCTCGCCGCTCATCTGGTTTGCCGCAGCGCTGATCGTCAGCTCGGTCTTTGCTAACGCGGGCATCATCATGATGGCCGGACTGTTAAGCTACGAAGCCCTCAACAAGCCTCATACCTCCAGTTCCGACGCTTCCCTTTGCTGAGCCAATCGACCGAAGTCGCGATGCGCTTCTGACGCGTCGCGTCCTGCTTCGCTTCGGCGATCCATTCGAGATAGTCGCGCTGCGCGGACGGCGGGAAGGAATCGAGGGCCGCCTTCGCCTTCGGCGCTTTCAACAAAGCAGCGGCGAATTCAGGGTGAAGTTCCGGCGCGGCTTTGGGCGCATGCTTGGCCTTGCGCGGCGCGGGAGCGCTTTTCGCAAGCTCGGCAGCTTCGCGGATGAGCCGGTCCAACTCGGCGTCATTCGGCAATTCGTCGAATGCTCTGATCTTGCCGAATTGTCCCATGGCATCAGCATTGGCAGCGTCGCCGCGAAGCTCCTGACCGCGCCAGAAGTTCAGCGCCATATGCGTTTTGAACGCAGCGGCGATCAGCACGATCTTTCCGCCGACGGTGTAGGCCGGCATGTTCCATTTGAG
>JBEDUM010000152.1:0-10479 GCA_040414585.1 Sphingomicrobium sp.
CGAGCTGCCTTGCATGCTTGGCGAGCGCGGGATCGGAACGCGGGTTCTCGCGGTCCAGGTCCGCTTTCGCGACAACCATGCCGTCGAAGTCGGAACCGAATTCAAGCGGGCAATCGAACATCCGGTCGTAGATTCGCCGATCCGAAGGCGGCGGCCGCTCGTAACTGAAACAGACGCAAAGCGGCCGCCACGCGGGCGCCATGATCGCACGGCACATGCCGTAAAGGACGCCGAGGGCGACGTCGTTTGCCTGGCGCGAAAAAACCGGCGGATTGAGTCCGAGATGCTCGCGAAGGAAGACGGTCTCGCCGCAGTCTTCAATTTGCAGCGTCAGGTTCGAATTGATTCGATGGCGATACTCGGAAAGCACCTCGAGCCCGTCCCGGAGCGTCGGCTGATGGGCGATGAGTAGGCTGACCATTCCCAAATCCGACAGCTGGCGGTGCTCGGCCATCCTCAGTCCGAAGGTGTGGCAACCTGAGAGCCGCGCGCTGTCCTCGAGCAGCCGGACCACGGAACGCGCGGGAAGGACCTGTTCTGGAGTGCTGAGCATCGTGCTTGTGAAGCCCACCTTCCGAAGCAGCGGAGCGACGTCGAGTTTCAGCTCCTCCGCGACTTCGAAATAGCCCGTCATCGCTGCCGCGCGAACCAGCTCGAGCTTGACGTTAGACTGTCGCGAGCTGGGCAACATATGTCGCGATCCCGAAAATTCCGCGCGGACACTAGTGATAATGCGCGCGGAAATTTCAATCGGAAGTTTCCTTGGCAAAAGTCGTCAAATTCTACGAAACCGGTAAGCCGGAAGTCCTCCGCGTTGAGGAAAAGGACGTAGGCTCACCCAGCGCCGGCCAAGTCCGCGTGCGCCACCTCGCCGTCGGCCTCAACTTCGCCGACACCTATTTCAGGGCAGGCTATTATCCAGTGCCACTTCCAAACGGCATCGGAGTCGAAGCTTCGGGCGTGATCGAGGAAGTCGGGACCGGCGTGAACGGTTTCCGGGTCGGCGACCGCGTCACTTATACCGGCAGCCCGCTCGGCGCTTATTCAACCGAGCGCATCATGCCGATCGGATCGCTCATCAAGCTGCCAGTCGACATCACCCACGAGACCGCGGCGGCGATGACCATGCGCGGCCTCAGCGCGGCATACTGGCTGCTCAAGACCAACCCGTGGATGAAGAGCGGCGACACGATCCTGATCCACGCAGCGGCCGGCGGCGTCGGACTGATCGCCGTCCAGTGGGCCAAGCTGCTCGGGCTGCGCGTCATCGGGACCGTGTCCACAGAAGAGAAGGCGGCGATCGCCAAGGCGCACGGCTGCGATGAGATAATTTTTTACCGCAAGGAAGACGTTTCAGCACGCGTCAAGCAGCTTACGGACGGCGAAGGCGTCACGACCGTGTACGACACGGTCGGGAAGGATACGTTTGAAGGATCGCTGAAGTCATTGAAGCGCCGCGGCGTGCTGGTCGGCTGCGGGACGGCGTCCGGTCCATTCCCGCCGATCGACGCGCTTCAGCTCGCGATCCAGGGTTCGGTGTATTTCACGCGACCGGCGCTCGCGGACTATATTGCCGACCCCGCAGAGCGCGCGGAGCTGGCGAGCGCCCTCTTCGACCATGTGGCGGGCGGGCTCATCAAGATCGAGATCAACCAGCGCTACGAGCTGGACAACGCTGTCCAGGCCCATCGCGACATCGAAGCAGGGAAGACGACCGGCTCGTCGATCTTCGTGATCTGATGCGCGTTGAAAAGCTCACGACGCACATCGGTGCCGAGCTGAGCGGCGTCAGCCTGGCTGAAGCGATCGCCAACGACGATCTATTCGGGGCCATTCGCGAAGCGCTGCTCACGCACAAGGTCCTGTTCGTTCGCGATCAGGAGATCAGCAAGGCCGAGCATGTGGCCTTCGCGCGCCGCTTCGGCGACCTCGAGGATCATCCCGTTGCCGGAAGCGATCCGGAGCACCCCGGCCTGGTCTGCATTTACAAGGACCTCGATTCACCGCCGGACCATTTCGAGAATGCGTGGCACTGCGACGCCACGTGGCGCGAAAAGCCGCCATTCGGCGCCGTGCTGCGCTGCCTTGAATGTCCTCCGGTCGGTGGCGACACCGTCTGGGCGAACATGGCCCGGGCTTACGAGGACCTTCCGGATCATACCAAGGCGACGGTAGATGGCCTGTACGCCCGCCATTCTATCGAGGCGACGTTCGGCGCGCGCATGCCGGTCCAGAAGCGTCACGGCCTCAAGGAGCAGTTCCCGGACGCCGAGCATCCGGTTGTTCGCACCCATCCCGACACCGGCGAGAAGGTGCTGTTCGTCAACAGCTTCACGACGCACTTCACCAATTTCCACACCGCCGAGAACGTGCGTTACGGGCAGGATTATTCGCCCGGCGGCTCGCAGCTGCTCAACAGCCTGATCGCCCGCGCCGCGATCCCTGAATATCAGGTGCGGTGGCGCTGGCGGCCGAACAGCCTCGCCATCTGGGATAACCGCTGCACGCAGCATTATGCGGTCATGGATTACTGGCCCGCCGTCCGGAAAATGGAGCGCGCGGGCATCATCGGCGACAAGCCTTACTGACGGAGAAGAACCATGCAGTTCATGGACGATAGCCTGCTGCCCGAGAACCAGGATCCGCTCGTGATCCAGGTCGCGCCTTATGCGCCGAGCTTCCTGCCGCGCGATTCCGACGACATTGCCGTGTCGATGAAGGATCAGGTCCAGAAGGCGGTCGATTGCTACAATGCCGGCGCGACCGTGCTCCACGTTCACGTGCGCGAGCCGGACGGCAAGGGCTCGAAGCGACTCGAGATGTTCAACGAGATGCTCGACCGGCTTCGCACGGCCGTCCCGAAGATGATCCTTCAGGTAGGCGGCTCGATCAGCTTCGCTCCGAAGGACGAGGGCGAGGCGGCCAAGTGGCTGGCCGACGACACCCGTCACATGCTCGCGGAGCTCAACCCGGCTCCCGACCAGGTGACCATCGCGATCAACACCAACCAGATGAATGTGATGGAGCTCATCACTGACGAGGATGCCGCCGGCACCTCAATGGGCGAGCCCGAGTACAAGCACGCCTACACCGAGATGTACTACGAATCGGGCCCTGGCTTCGTGAAGGAGCACCTCAAGCGCCTCGTCGGCGCCGGCATCCAGCCCCACTTCATGATCGGTTCGATCAAAGACCTCGAAACGGTCGAGCGGATCGTCCGCCAGGGTCAGTATATGGGCCCCTACGTGCTGAACTGGGTTTCCATCGGTGGTGGCCATGATGGACCGAACCCGCGCAACCTGATGGAATTCATCAATCGTGTTCCGCAAAACGCCGTCCTGACCGTCGAGGGCCTGATGCGCCACGTCTATCCGCTGTGCACAATGGGCATCGCGATGGGCCTGCACGTGCGGGTCGGGCAAGAGGACAATCTCTACGGCCGCCGCGGCGAGCGCGCGACCTCGGTCGAGCAGATCGAAAAGATGGTGAAGATCTCTAGCGAGCTGTGGCGCCCGATCGCGACCGCCGAGGAGGCTCACCGCATCTATCAGATCGGCAAATTCTACTCGAGCGTGGACGAGACGCTTGCGAGGAACGGATGGCTCCCGAACCGTAAGCCTGCGACGGTGGCGCGGCGCGAGGCTGCGTGACCAAAGCCACGGCCGGCAGGCAGGACATCTCGGCCTATGCGTGGGTAGTTTTCGCGCTCACGTTCGGCCTGCTGATTTCCGACTATATGGCGCGGCAGGTGCTGAGTGCCGTCTTTCCGTTGCTGAAAGCGGATTGGCACCTCAGCGATAGCCAGCTCGGCCTGCTGTCGGGCGTGGTCGCGGTCACGGTGGGCGTGCTCACCTGCCCGATATCCCTGCTCGCCGACCGCATCGGCCGAGTGAAGAGCATTGCGGCGATGGCGTTCCTGTGGAGCGTCGCGACCCTGCTCTGCGGTCTCGCGACATCGTACCACCAGATGCTTGCCGCTCGCGTGCTCGTGGGCGTCGGCGAGGCTGCCTACGGTAGCGTCGGCATCGCTGTCATCATCAGCGTCTTTCCCGAGCGCCTTCGGTCCACGCTGACCGGCGCATTCATGGCGGGCGGACTGGCGGGGCAGGTGCTGGGTGTCGGCGTCGGCGGCGCGGTCGCTGCCGCGCATGGCTGGCGAGTTGCGTTTACTGCAATCGGTAGCGTGGGCCTGGTGCTCGCGCTTGCCTATCCGCTTGTCGTCCGAGAATCCCGCCTTGGAGGAGACCATTCGGGGCGCCGCGCACAGGTGGATCTTGCGAGCCTGCGCGCGCTGGTTTCAGGACGTGCGCTCAAGTGCGCTTATATAGGCAGCGGACTGCAGCTGTTCGTCGCGGGCGCGCTGCCGGCCTGGCTGCCGACATATTTCGTTCGTTATTACGACCTTCCGCTCAAGCAGGCGACGTCGCTCGCGGCCCTGTTCCTCGCCATTGGCGGAACGGGAATGATCGTCTGCGGCATGATCAGCGACAAGTTCGTGCAGCACACGGGCCAGCGCGCTTTGCTGTGCGCCTTCTACTGCATCGGCTGCGCCGTCACGATCACAATGGCCTTCGCTTTCGGGCCCGGTACCGCCCAGTTGGTACTACTCGGCCTGGGCATGTTCCTGGCGGCGGCTTCGGCCGGACCGGCGGGCGCGCTGGTCGCCCGCCTTACGCCGGCGGCGCTGCACGGCACCGCCTTTGCCGTGCTCACGCTCGCCAACAATGCGTTCGGCCTCGCGCCAGGGCCCATCGTCACCGGTTGGGTAGCGGATCGCATAGGCCTGCTCGGCGCATTCGAAATGCTGCCTTTTGCAAGCATGTGGGCAGCTGTGATTTTCATCATCGGGACGCGTGAATCGCGCGCCGAGCTCGGAGCGGCCAAAGCCGCGTGACCTAAAGGCCGAGCAGCCGGATCAGGCCGAAGCTCACGAAGCCAAGCGCCAGCAACGACAGGACAACCGTGATTGTGACGGGGCCGCCAGCCCTGGAGACGGTGCGGACATCAACGCCCAGCCCGAGCGCCGCCATCGAGATGACCGTAAAGATTGTCGCTGCACCGCCGATTGGCGCGAGCGCCCACGCGGGTATGAGGCTTGCCGAGCGCATCACGACCATGACGAGAAAGCCGATGATGAACCACGGAACGAGCTGGTGTAGCGACGGTCGTCCCGGTTGAGGGCGGTCTCCGGCCGTAACGTGGGGCGCTGGTTCGTCGGCTTCCTCCCGCAAGCGGGCAGTCATGAGTGAGAGCACGAGGCACACCGGGCCGAGCATAAGCACGCGTATGAGCTTGACCAACGTCCCGACTTGCACGGACTTCGCGCCGAACGGAGCCGCAGCCGCAATGACCTGTGGAACCGCGTACACCGTCAATCCCGCGAGCGCGCCATAGGCGACTTGAGTCATCTGAAGAATCGCGCCGATCAGCGGCAGGATCAGAACTACGATCACGCCAAGCACTGCCGTAAAGGCGATCGACGATGCGACATCGTCGCCATCTGCGCCGATCACGGGCGCGACGGCGGCAATCGCGGAATTGCCGCAAATTGAATTGCCGCACGCCACCAGGATCGCCAGGCGCTTCGGCAAGCCGAGCACGCGGCCAATGCTGAAGCTCAGCATGATCGCACCGCAAACGATCCCGAGGATCGAGATGAGCAGTGGCCAGCCGGCCGAGAGGATTGTGGCTGCGCTCACGGACGCCCCCAGCAACACGACCGCGATTTCGAGAAGCAGCTTGGCGCTGAAATCGATACCGGGTTTCCACCTTTGACCTGGAGTCCATGCCGTCCGGATCGCCGCACCGATCAGGATCGCGAGCACCAGGGCCTCGATCCAGGCACGGCCTGACGCAACCAACTCAACATGCTGCAAGGCATATCCTGCACCGGCGACGGCGCCGCACAACGTCAGTCCGGGAACAATGCGCATGGTCGCAGTTCCTTCGAACATTTCGCTGCGCTGCTCCATGAAAAAAGAAGCCCCGGCGCCGTGGGCAGGCGCCGAGGCTCCCCCTCCCAATTAGCCCCTAGTAACGGAAGGTTAGCGATGCCCCGACCGTGCGCGGGTCGGCATGCTGCCGGCGAACCGCCGTGCCACCGGTGATCGGGTTCCTCAGGCCGAGCGAGGCGTCCAGCGGCTGATAAAGGTTGGCCAGGCCATATTGCTTGTTGAGCAGGTTGTTGCCGAAGATCGACGCGGTCCAGCGATCGCCCGGCCCGCTGATCGACAGACGTGCGCCGAGCACCGCATAGGAGGGCTCGATCGTCTGCGGGTTCGCGTCGGTGATGATCCCCTCATACTGCTTCGAGAAGAAGCTGAGGTTCGACGTCGCATCCCAGGTCAGGCCATGCCAACCGAGGTTACCTGTCCAGTCGAAGCCGACGCGTCCGCTCCACTTTGGCGAATTCTCGGCAGGCTTGCCCTTCAAATCCTGCGTCCCTCCAAATCCTGGAAGACCGGGGGCGAAGGGATAATCCAGGAACTTCGAATCCAGATAGGCGACGCTCGTGAAGAGGGAGAGACCGCTGAACGGCCTCGCGACGCCGTCGAACTCGAAGCCCTGCTGGCGAAGCTTTCCAGCATTGAGTACCGTGAAGCTGACCCCGTCGAACGCGCGGTCCTGGTAGCCGCTGATGTCCATCCGATAGAAGTTGAGATTGAGGATCAGCTTGTGGTCGAGCCAGCTGGTCTTCGCGCCGAGCTCCCAATCCTTCACCGTTTCCGGATTGAAGATGCGCCTGTCGAAAGGCTTCCCAGTGTTATCGATGCCGGACAATGGCTGCGCGCTGCCGCCGCTATTGTAACCGCCGGACTTATAGCCGGTCGAATAGCTCGCATAGATCAGCGCGTTTTTCGTCGGTTCGTAATTCAGGCCGAGGCGATAAGTGAAGCGGCTCTGATCCAGGTCCGGGAAGATCAGCTCTTCCGGAGCCCGGAAGATGCCCTTGCCGATGAAGAAGTTGGCAACCTGCGAATAGGTTCCTTCCTTCTTGTCCTTGGTGTAGCGGCCACCCAGCGTCGCGAAAATCTTGTCGTTCAGGTAGAAATTGCCCTGCGCGTACCCGGCATAGCTGTCGACCTTTTGAAATACGTCCTGGTCGGTCGCATTTGGGAACGTTCCGCCGTGAGCAGCTAGAGTTGCGTTGCAGCCGTTTCGTAGCATTAGGAACAACGCAGCGTTCGGATTTGCAGGTGGCAATATTGGGAACGCCACGTTGCAATATTGCGTATTCTCGTCGAAATTCTCGCCGAGGTTATACTTCTCCTGGAAGTAATAGAGGCCGGCGACCATATCGAAGTGCCCGTCGAGCCAGGTCCTGGTCGGCGAGATGAACTGAAGCTCGTGGTTCTGGCTCTTCGAGGCGAAGTCGCCATGGCGCGAAAGGACCGGAGCAGGCGAGAAGATGACGTCGCCGTCCAGCTGGTTGTTCTTCCAGTCGCGATAGGAATCGATCAAGCGCAGCGTGGATCCGCCACCGACGTCCCATGAGAGGGTGCTGTTGAGGCCCCACTGCTTGTCGTGAAGATCGGCGGTCACGTACTGGTTGAAGTTGCGGTCGTTGAAATTGGTGTCCGGACCACCCGCAAGAACCGCTTGGAGTCTGGCAAGCTGATTTGGGCTGATCGAATTCTTGTCGAGCTCGATGTCCGGGATCCCGTCGCCGGTAATCTTGGAATAGTCGGCGCGGAACACCCAATCGAACGCACCAACCTTGGCATGGAAGCTGCCGCGCAGGACAGTGTCGTCGGTGCCTCCATAGGTCTTGCCGTCGAGCTTATTGTGCCAATAGCCCTGAAACGTCTGGTGGAGTCCGGCGAAACGGAATGCCGCGTCCGATCCAACGGGCACGTTGACGAAGCCATCGACCTTGTAGCGGTCGCCGGTGCCGGCCTCGGCCGTTATCCGGCCAGACAAATTGTTGAACTGCGGCGCAGCGGAGTGCAGCGAAAGCGCGCCGACGCTGGCGTTCCGCCCGAACAGAGTGCCCTGCGGCCCGCGCAACACTTCGACGCTATCGATGTCGAGCAGTGAGCTGACGACTGCGCCCGCGCGCGGAACGTAGGCGCCATCGACGAAGATCGCGACGCTCGGCTCGATCGTCGTATTGCCGATCGCGCCGATGCCGCGGATGTTCACGCGCATGAATGAAGACTGGACGCTCTTCGTCGCCTGGTAGTTCGAGGCGAGCTTTCCAATCTGCGAGATGTCGGTGACGTTCGACTTCACCAGCGTCTGTCCCGAAAACGCGGCGACCGAGATCGGAACCTTTTGGACGTTCTCCGAGCGCTTCTGCGCGGTGATGACGATGTTCGTGTCACTCCCGCTGTTCGCCTGCGGAGCGGTCCCCGATGCCGGCGCGTTCTGGCTGGCCTGGTCCGTCTGCTGACTTGCCGGATGAGACGCGGCGGCTTTGGCCTCGGCGGCCGTTGCCGGAACTGAATACAAAGCTACCGCCAGTGCGGCCATGCTGGCGCACGCAAGATAACGACTATGAAACACTGAATTCCCTCCCCGAATTTGGGGAAGGACACTTAGTGTGATTGCCAATTGTCTCTTGTCCTCACGCGTCAGGAACTTTCGCGATCATGACAAGCGGTCCGGTGAAGCTGCTTGCCGACAGATTGAGTGCCGGGCACTACGTTGCGGCCGAGGGGAGCCGCGCATGAGTCTGATCGCCGATCTGAAATCGCTCGAACCGTCGCAGCGCAGCGCGATCTGGGCGAGCTATCTCGGCTGGACCCTCGACGCCTTCGACTTCTTCCTGCTGACATTCATGTTGAAGACGATCGCGAACGAATTCGGCACCGACGTCAAGTCAGTGGCCGTCGCGATCATGCTTACGCTCGCGGCGCGGCCGTTCGGAGCTTTCTTCTTCGGCCTTTTGGCAGACCGGTTCGGCCGCCGTCCCATTCTCATCGTCGTCATCCTCGCCTTTTCGGCCTTTTCCGCCCTGTCAGGTGTTGCGCGCTCTCTGAACGAGTTGCTCGTCATCAGGACTTTGTTCGGATTTGCGATGGGCGGAGAATGGGGGATTGGCGCCAGCCTGGTGATGGAATCCATTCCCGGGAGGTTGCGTGGACCAGTCTCCGGCCTGCTGCAGAGCGGTTATCCGTCGGGCTATTTCATCGCCAGTCTGGTCTACTTCGCGTTATTCGATCGAATCGGCTGGCGTGGAATGTTCTTCGTCGGAATTGCTCCCGCGCTACTCGTCTTCCTGATCCGCATTCATGTCGACGAAAGCCCGGCTTTTGTCGCGACCAAGCACAAGGCGCGCGCCAACCCCTTCGCGGAGCTGGCGCGCAACTGGAAGATCGCGCTGTACATGATCGTGTTGATGGCGGCGTTCAACGCGTTCAGCCACGGCAGTCAGGATCTCTACCCGACCTTCCTTCAGGTTCAGCATCAGTTCGACACGCATCTTACGGGGACGCTGACCGCCGTCATGAACGTTGGCGCGATTGTCGGCGGCATCGGCTTCGGCATTTGGTCAGAGAAGATCGGGCGCAAGCGTGCGATCATCGTCGCCTCCCTGCTCGCGCTGCCGATCATTCCACTGTGGGCATTTTCCACCACGGCGCTCCTGCTCGGCATCGGTGCCTTCCTGATGCAGGTTGCGGTCCAGGGCGCATGGGGAATCATCCCCGTCCACCTCAATGAGCTGTCGCCAGGAGCTGTGCGCGCGATGTTCCCAGGCTTTGCCTATCAGCTCGGCAACCTGTTGATGTCGCGCAACGGAGTCTTCCAGGCGCAGATTGCTGAGAGTCACGGCAACAATTACGGCCTTGCGCTGGCGATGTTCGCTGGCGTGACCGCGGTGGTGATTGTCGTCTGGACTGCGCTCGGGCCTGAACGGAAGAACGCCGATTTCATCGCCGAGGCCCAGGCGAGCGCCGCCTAAACTTTCGGCTTCAGCGCGCGTTCAACCGCCGTCTGGAGCTTCTCCTGGATGGCTTATTATACGGGCACTGCAACTGGTCCCGATCGCGCCAAAGCGATTGCGGCCGTCATTGCGGTGCATGCGGCGCTTGCGGCCGTGATCCTATCCGGCCTCAGCGTTCACGTGGTCAGGCAAGCGGTTGAGCAACTTACGACGATCGACATCAAGGAGCCGCCGGCTCCGCCGCCATTGCCACCGCCCCCGCCCGCCCCAAAGCCGCAGCAGATGAAGAAGGCCGCGGGGCCTCCGGCGCCGAAGGCAGAGCCGACGCCGGTGGTCGTGCCTCCTCCGAAGGTCCCCGCACCCTCGCCGATCCCGGCTGCAAAGATTGCCGGCACCGGAAGCGCGACTTCGTCGGGCGCCAGCACCTCGGGAAGCGGAACGGGCGCAGGCGGGATAGGAAACGGATCCGGAGGTGGCGGCTATGGCGGATTTACCCCCGCCGAGAAGATCACGAAGATCCCGGACCGTGAGTATCGACGCCTGGCTTACCTCAGCGGGATGGACCGCGGCAGCGTCGGGCTGTCGATAAGGGT
>JBEDUM010000153.1:0-3706 GCA_040414585.1 Sphingomicrobium sp.
GCGTCCATATGCTGCTGTTCAGCGCGGCGGGGATCTTCCTCACCTACGCGATCGAGCGGCTGCAATTCTATTTGCCGCTGAACCCGCAGGGCTTTTCGGGAGTGCCCGCGCCGGTCGCGTTCAACACTGCCGTCAGCTTCATCACCAACACCAACTGGCAGAGCTACGCGGGTGAATCGACCATGTCGAACTTCACCCAGATGGCGGCGTTGGCGGTTCACAACTTCCTCTCGGCGGCGACGGGGATCGCCATTGCCTTTGCGCTAATCCGCGGCTTTGCGCGGCGCGAGACGGGCGGAATCGGCAATTTCTGGGCCGATCTCACGAAGATCATGGTCTACATTCTGCTGCCGATCAGCGTCGTCTATGCTCTGGTGCTGGTCGCGCTTGGCATTCCGCAGACGCTTGCCGGTTCGGTCACTGCGACCACGATGGAAGGCGCGAAGCAAGTCATCTCGCTTGGGCCGGTCGCATCGCAGATCGCAATCAAGATGCTCGGGACCAACGGCGGCGGGTTCTTCAACGCCAATGCTGCGCACCCATTCGAGAATCCCGGAGACATCTCGAACTTCATCCAGATGCTGTCGATCTTTGCGCTCGGTGCCGGGCTCACCTGGACGTTCGGCAAGGCGGTCGGAAACACCAAACAGGGCTGGGCCGTCCTCGCCGCTATGATGATCCTGATG
Organism: Sphingomicrobium sp.; assembly: GCA_040414585.1. GTDB lineage: Bacteria > Pseudomonadota > Alphaproteobacteria > Sphingomonadales > Sphingomonadaceae > Sphingomicrobium. The sequence goes on from JBEDUM010000153.1 coordinate 687, forward strand.
GGTGCCGGCGCTGCTACCGCCTACGTTGCCGAGAGCGCGGGCAATCCGATTCATCATGCGATCGGTGTCGATGCGTCGCAGGGCAATATGGAAGGCAAGGAGGTGCGCTTTGGCACGGCAGCCTCGGCGCTTTTCGCGACGGTGACCACCGATGCGTCGTGCGGCGCGGTGAACTCCATGCACGACAGCTTCACGCCCATCGGTGGCCTCGTCCCGATGTTCAACATCCAGCTCGGCGAGATCATCATCGGCGGCGTGGGCTCGGGCCTCTACGGCTTCCTGCTTTTCGCCATCATCTCAATCTTCGTTGCCGGGCTGATGGTGGGCAGGACACCCGAATACATCGGCAAGAAGATCGAGAGCCGGGAAGTGAAGCTGGCGGTGCTAGCGATCGCGGTTCTACCGCTGATGATCCTGGGTGGCGCCACGCTCGCGTCGGTCAACCCGCACGGGCTCGAAGGGCTTCTCAATCACGGACCGCACGGTTTCAGCGAGATGCTCTACGCGTTCACGTCGGGCACCGGCAACAATGGCTCCGCCTTTGCGGGACTGACTGCTTCCAATCCGTTCTGGTCGCTGACTCTGGCCATCGCGATGTTCGTCGGGCGCTTCTTCATGATCATCCCGGCACTCGCGATTGCCGGCTCACTGGCAGCCAAGAAATATCATCCTGAAGGACCGGGATCGTTCCCCACCACAGGCGGCCTGTGGGTCGGTTTGCTCGTCGGAATCATCCTCATCATGGGCGGCCTGACTTTCCTTCCAGCGCTCGCGCTTGGTCCCGTCGCGGACCAGCTCGCGATGCTCCACGGCCAACTTTTCTAGAGGACGCAAAAGATGTCCCGTCACGAACGCAAACAGCTTTCGATCTTCAGCTGGGAACTGATCGGTCCTGCGATGGCCGACTCTTTCAAGAAGCTCGATCCCAGGCAGCTGATCAGGAACCCGGTGATGTTCACCACCGGAGTCGTGGCGCTGCTTCTCACACTACTCATGGCTCTGGGCGCCTGGACAGCGCCGCTGACCTTCCAGTTACAGCTGGTCTTCTGGCTCTGGCTTACCGTGCTGTTCGGCAATTTTGCGGAGGCGCTGGCCGAAGGACGCGGCAAGGCCCAGGCGGCCTCACTCCGCGACACCAAGGCCCAACTGAACGCCAAACTCATCAAAGGCAAAAGGACTGAAGTGGTGCCGGCTGCCCAGCTTCGCGCAGGCGAACTCGTATTGGTCGAAACCGGCGACCTGATCCCAGCAGACGGGGAAGTCATCGAAGGTGTTGCCTCGGTGAACGAGGCGGCGATTACAGGTGAATCCGCGCCCGTGATCCGGGAAGCCGGTGGCGACCGTTCGGCCGTGACCGCAGGCACACGCGTCATTTCTGACTGGATCCGTGTGCGCGTGACTCAGGAACCGGGCCAGGGCTTTCTCGACCGCATGATCGCGCTGGTCGAAGGTGCGGAGCGCCAGAAGACACCGAACGAGATTGCGCTGACGATCCTGCTCGTTGGCCTGACGATCATCTTCCTGATCGCCGTCGCGACGATTCCAGGTTTCGCCAAATATGCGAGCGGCGATATTCCTGTGCCGCTGCTTGCCGCCCTGCTGATTACCCTCATCCCGACGACGATCGCGGCGCTCCTTTCCGCAATAGGCATTGCCGGCATGGACCGGCTGGTGCGCTTCAACGTGCTCGCCAAGTCCGGCCGCGCAGTCGAGGCGGCGGGCGACATCGATGTGATCCTGCTCGACAAGACCGGGACGGTCACGATCGGCGATCGCCACGCGACTGAGTTCAAGCCTCTGAACGGTGTCAGCATGCACGAACTCGCCGCAGCGGCCTATCTCTCGAGCCTCGCGGATGAAACACCGGAAGGTCGCTCGATCATCGCTCTTGCCCGCGAGAAATATGGCATCGGCGATCTTGGAATGCCTCCCGAGGCGGAGGTCATTCCCTTCTCTGCGCAGACTCGCCTGTCGGGACTGCAGACCAACGGAAACCTGATCCAGAAAGGAGCGGTCGACTCGATCCTGAAAGCGACTGGAGGCGACGATACGCGCCCCAGCGTCGCCGAGCTTCGGTCGATCACGGATGAGATCGCCCGCTCCGGGGGCACGCCGCTTGCAGTCGCGCTGAATGGGCGGCTGCTCGGCGTGCTCCAACTCAAGGACATCTTGAAGGCCGGCATGCGTGAGCGCTTCGCCGAGCTCCGCAGGATGGGCATCCGCACTGTCATGATCACGGGCGACAATCCGCTGACCGCGGCGTCCATCGCTGCAGAGGCTGGGATCGACGACTTCCTTGCCGAAGCAACGCCTGAGGACAAGCTTGCGCTCATTCGGCGCGAGCAGACCGGCGGACGCCTGATCGCCATGTGCGGCGACGGCACAAACGACGCGCCCGCGCTTGCCCAGGCCGACGTTGGCTTGACGATGAACACCGGAACTCAGGCCGCGCGCGAAGCCGGCAATATGGTTGACCTCGACAGCGATCCGACCAAGCTCATCGAGGTCGTCGGCCTCGGGAAGCAATTGCTGATGACACGGGGTGCGCTGACGACGTTCTCCGTCGCCAATGACGTCGCCAAATATTTCGCGATCATACCGGCGATCTTCGTCGTTCTTTATCCTGGGTTGGGGGTGCTCAACGTCATGCACCTGCACAGCTCAACCAGCGCGATTCTGTCGGCGATCATCTTCAACGCACTGATCATCCCCTCGCTCGTGCCGCTGGCACTGAAGGGCGTGAAATACCGTCCAGCGCCCGCTGCCGAGGTTCTACGGCGCAATCTCGCGGTTTACGGCATCGGCGGGATCGTCGCACCGTTCATTGGAATCAAACTTATCGACCTGCTCGTCACGGGCCTCAGTCTCGCCTGAAGGAATTGGAAATGGATACGAAGACCAGTTTTTCACCCGCCGCCAAGCCGGCAGACACGTCGACCTTTGGTAGCGAGGTGAAGACGGCCATCCGCCCGGCGATCCTCATTCTACTGCTCTTCACGGCGATCACCGGACTGATCTAT